>NZ_CP009435.1:1219923-1524904 GCF_000960995.1 Burkholderia glumae LMG 2196 = ATCC 33617
CAGTACTTCTTCAACGCGGACGCCTACTTCCGCTTCGTCGACGACGCGCGCAAGCTCGGCGTGGACGTGCCGATCGTGCCGGGCATCATGCCGATCACCAACTTCACGCAGCTGATGCGCTTCTCCGAGATGTGCGGCGCCGAAGTGCCGCGCTGGGTCGCGCGCCGGCTCGAGAGCTTCGGCGACGACAAGGAGTCGATCCGCGCGTTCGGCGCCGACGTGGTCACCGCGATGTGCGAGCGGCTGATCCGGGAAGGCGCGCCGGGGCTGCACTTCTACACGCTGAACGCGGCGACGGCGACCAAGGTGGTCTGCGAGCGGCTCGGTTTCTGAGCGGCGCGCGGCCGGCTGCGGCGAAGGGCGGACCTGCGGGTCCGCCTTTTTCATGCACGGCCGTTGCCGCCGCAACGGCCGCGCCCACCCCAGGCACGGGGCCCGGCGCGGCCCGCGCTCGTCGGCGCGAGCCGCGGCGCCGGTGCTTTAGCGCGCCGCCGGCACCAGCGGCGGACGCCGCGCGAACCACGGCCGCGCGAGTTCGAGCTGGCGCGCGAATCGCAGCAGCCGCGCGTCGTCGCCGCGGCGCGCGGCGAACTGCACGCCGACCGGCAGGCCGCGTGCGTTCCAGTGCAGCGGCACCGACATCGCCGGCTGGCCGGTGAGGTTGAACAGCTCGGTGCAGCCGGCCCAGGCGAACGCGCGCTTGGCCGTGTTCGCGAGCATCATGCGCAGCAGCGGCCGCGCCGGCAGGGCGGCGAGCAGGCGCATTTGCGCGCGCTCGAACGGCGTGGAGCGCAGCTCGCCGATCCGCACGGGCGGTGCCGCCAGCGTCGCGCACAGCACCAGGTCGTAGCGTGCGGTGGCGCTCTCCACCTGCGCGATCAGCTGTTTTTGCCAGTCGCGCGCGAGCGGCAGACGCTCGCGCGCGAGATGCCGCCCGACCTGCGCCATCGCGCGGCTCGCCGGCTCGAACTCGTCGCCGCGCGGCCGGCGCCCCGTGAGCGCCTGCGCGTCGTGGACCAGCGGCTCGACGATGGCGGCCCAGCAGGTGAGGAAGGTCTCGGCCGCGCGCGCCTGGTCGATCGGCAGCCTCATCGGCTCCACCACGTGGCCGAGCGATTCGGCTAGCCTAGCCGCGTCGTCGAGCGCCGCCAGCACGTCGGGCGACAGCGCCGCCGCGAACAGCGGATCGGTGACGAGGCCGATGCGCAGCGCCCCCACCGGTTCGTCGAGCCGCGCGAGCGTGGCCTCGGAGGTGCCGGCGCGCCCCGTGGTGAGGTCGAACAGCAGCGCGCTGTCGCGCACGCTGCGCGAGATCGCATGGTTGACGATCAGGTCGCCCGGCACGGGCTGCGCCGCCAGTTGCGGATCGTAGCCGGGCTTGAAGCCGAACAGGCCGCAGCACGAGGCGGGGATGCGGATCGAGCCGCCGCCGTCGGACGCATGCGCGAGCGGCACGATGCCGGCCGCCACGGCCGCCGCCGCGCCGCCGCTCGAGCCGCCCGGCGTGTGATCGAGATTCCAGGGGTTGCGGCACGGCCCGAACAGCTCGGGCTCGGTCACCGGCATCTGGCCGAATTCGGCGGTGCTGGTCTTGCCGAACACATTGGCGCCGGCCGCCTTCGCACGCGCGATGAACGGCGCGTCGGCGTCGGGCACGAAGTAGCGGTAGTGGCGGCTGCCGAGCGACATCCTCAGCCCGGCTGCCGCCGCGAGATCCTTGACGAGATAGGGCACGCCGCCGAGCGGGCCGGCCGGCGGCGCGGCGGCCCGCTCGCGGGCCGCGTCGTAGTCGGTCAGCACGATCGCGTTGATCGACGGATTCAGTGCGTTGGCGCGCGCGATCGCGGCGTCGAGCACCTCGCGCGCGCTGGCCCGCCGGGTGGCGATCAGCGCGGCGAGGTCAGTGGCATCGTAGTTCGGGTAATCGTCCTGCACCGCGGCCCCCGTTGTTCGAGTCGGAATCGGGCCACGCGCGGCGCCGGCGTCGCGCCGGCGGCCGGCCAGCGCGTGCGGACGCCGGCCCGCGCGGGCCGGTGCGACGAGCTTACAGCTGCTCGGCGAGGAAGGTCAGCGTGCGGCCGTGCGCGAGCGCCGCCGCGCGCTGGTTGTAGGAGGCGCGCACGTTGCAGTTGAAGCCGTGGCCGGCATCCGGATACCAGTGCACCTGCGCGTGCGCGCGGCCGCCGAACGCGGCCCTGACCTGCTCGACCGCCTCGGCCGGGATGTGGTCGTCGAGGCCGGCGTAGTGGAACTGGATCGGCTGCGTGACGTGGTTCGCGACGTCGAGATGGTTCTGGATGCCGCCGCCATAGTAGGCGACCGCCACGTCGAGCGCGCCGGCCGCCGCGGCCAGGTAGGCGAGCCGGCCGCCGAAGCAGTAGCCGATCCCGGCCACACGCTTGCCTTCCACCTCGGGGCGCGCGCGCAGCGCGGCGACCGCGTGGCCGATGTCGGCCGCGGCCTGGTGCGGATCGGTCTTCTGCAGCAGCTCCAGGCCCTTGTTGAAGTCGGCGCCTTCGTAACCGAGCTCCACGCGCGGCTGGGTGCGCCAGAAGATGTCCGGGGCGAGCGCGACGTAGCCGTCGGCCGCATATTGCTCGGCGACCGAACGGATGTGGCCGTTCACGCCGAAGATTTCCTGAATGATCACCACGGCCGGTCCCTTGCCGCCCTTGGGCAGGGCAAGGTAGCCACCGAACGTTTCATTGCCGACCGGGATGTCGATCCATTGCGAAGTCATAGCGGGTCTCCAGACGAAGCGCGCGCCGCAGGGAAGGGCACGCGCGAGGGGAACAGGGCGGCGTCAGTGTGCCATCGTTCGTGCCGCGCTGCAGCGCGCCGGCGGAGCGTCGGGTCCGGCGCCGGCGCGCTGGCACGGCAGTCCGCCTATCGGTGCGGCAATCCCTCTATAGACGGTCGGACCCAATTCCAAGCGCATTTCAGCCCGATTCGATCCGTATTCAAACACGGCGTCGGTAGCGCGCATTCAAGCGCATTTTCGATATCGCGGGGCGTGATTCAGGCGGCGCGGACCACGGAATTGTTTTCGACCGAAGCCATTGATCCGCAACGTGCTCCGGATAGCGGCACGATTGCTGAAACAACCCTTTGGCATCCCGATCGAATCAGCGGAAACCCTTAACCATCAAGGATTCTCGCGTGCCGCTCGGGACTGTCGCTTGGCCGCGACATCGGTACTGTTCCCACTTTCTCAAAAAAGCCCCACAAATTAATTTGATCGCCTACACTTGCGCGCAAGTACGGCGAGGTGTCCGCTAAAAGCGGCAGCGTCGCCTGCTTGCAGCCACGTGCATGACAGATGCGGCCGGCGAAACTCCAGGGTGATTGACACCGGGGATGGAGCGGGGCACCGGCGATGGCATTTTTTGGATCGAAACGGGAGACTTCCATGAATATCAAGATGCAAAAGCTGTTGCCGATCAGCGCGGCGGCGATGGTGTTTGCGGCGTTGGCGACGAACGCATCGGCCGACCAGGTGGTGAAGATCGGTCACGTTGCGCCGTTGACGGGCGGCATTGCCCACCTCGGCAAGGACAACGAGAACGGTGCTCGCCTCGCGGTCGAGGAAATCAACGCGAAGGGCCTGACGATCGGCGGCCAGAAGATCACGCTCCAGCTCGATGCACAGGACGACGCGGCCGACCCGCGTACCGCCACCCAGGTTGCGCAGAAGCTCGTCGACGACAAGGTCGTGGCGGTGGTCGGCCACCTGAATTCGGGCACCACGATCCCGGCCTCGAAGATCTACAGCGATGCCGGCATCGTGCAGATCTCGCCGTCCGCGACCAACCCGGCCTATACGCAACAGGGCTTCAAGACCACCTACCGCGTGGTCGCGACCGATGCGCAGCAAGGTCCGGCACTGGCCAACTACGCGCAGTCGAAGGGCTACAAGAGCGTGGCGGTGGTCGACGATTCGACCGCTTACGGCCAGGGCCTCGCGAACGAGTTCGAGAAGAAGGCCAAGGCGCTCGGCCTGAAGGTGCTCTCGCATGACGCGACCAACGACAAGGCCGTCGACTTCCGCGCGATTCTGACCAAGATCAAGGGCGAAAACCCGGACGCGATCATGTACGGCGGCATGGATGCCACCGGCGGCCCGTTCGCCAAGCAGGCCAAGCAGCTCGGCCTGCGCGCGAAGATCCTGGCCGGCGACGGCGTCTGTACCGAGCAACTCTCGGACCTGGCCGGCGACGCCTCGTCGAACGTGGTCTGCTCGCAAGCCGGCGCGGCGCTCGAGAAGATGCCGGGCGGCGCGGCGTTCGAAGCCAAGTACCAGAAGCGCTTCGGCCAGCCGATCCAGATCTACTCGCCGTTCACGTATGACGCGGTGTACATCATCGTCGACGCGATGAAGCGCGCGAATTCGACCGATCCGGCGAAGATCCTCGCGGCGATGCCGGCGACCGACTACAAGGGCGTGATCGGTGAAACCGTGTTCGACTCGAAGGGCGACCTGAAGCACGGCGTGATCTCGCTGTACGACTACAAGGGCGGCAAGAAGACGTTCCTCGATCAAGTGAAGATGTAAATCTGCATCGGCAGAGGGGGTAAGGGGCGCCCGTCGGAAGACGGGCGCCCTTTCTTTTTGCCGGACGCCGAGGCGCGGGCGCCTATGCCGGCGTGAGCGGCCATGCCCGCTGCCGGCGTCGCGCAGGCCCGCTGCCGGAGCCCGCGGCGCGCCAGCCTGTCAGACGTTCAGCCGGCGCATGACCCGCGGCGCGAACGCGGCGACGATCGCCGCGCACAGCGCGACGATCGCCAGCCCGACCGGCAGCCCGGCGGCCTGCGCGACGCCGCCGATCACGACCGGGCCGAACATCAGCCCGAAATAGGCGAGGCCGGCCACGTGCGCGAGCCCTTCGGCGGGCGAGATCCCGGCCACGCGCGCGGCCGCGGCGAACAGCAGCGGCATCATGTTGGACAGGCCCAGGCCCATCATCGTGAAGCCGATCAGCGCCGGCGCCGGATACGGCAGCAGCAGCGCGCCGATCATCCCGATGCAGGCGAACGTCGCGCTCGCGAACACCAGCTGCGGCGCGCCGAAGCGCGCGCGCACGACGTCGCCCGCGAAGCGGCCGCCCGCCATGCCGCCCGAGAACGCGGCATAGGCGGCGCTCGCGAACGCCGGCGTGGCGGCCACCACGTCGCGCATGTAGACGGTGGCCCAGTCGTACATCGCGCCCTCGGCGATCAGCGAGACGAGGGCGATCGCGCCGAGCGCCCAGAGCGCGGCCGAGCGCCAGCGGTTGAGCGACGAGTCGTGCTCCGCCGCCTGATGCGGCACGTGCGGCAGCACCGCCGGGCAGGCCGCCGCGATGATCGCCGCGCACACCAGCGAGGCGAGCGCCAGGTGCATGGGCGGCGCCATGCCCGCCGACAGCAGCGCGCCGCCGAGCGCCGCGCCGCTCAGCCCGCCGATGCTGAACATGCCGTGCAGCATCGAGATGATCGGCTTGCCGAACGCGATCTCCACCGCGCTCGCCTCGGCGTTCATGGCGACGTCGAGCGTGGCCATCGTGAAGCCGAACAGCATCAGCACGACGATCAGCAGCGGATAGCTCGGCGCGAGCAGGATCAGCGCGCCGCACACCGACATGCCGATGCCGCCGGCCAGGCAGGCGGTGCGCGTGCCCACCCGCGCGATCCATTTCGCGTTGGTGGTCATCGCGATGATCGAGCCGATCGCCACGGCGAGCAGCGCGAGCGACAGCAGCGCGGGACTCAGCGCGAAGCGGTCGCGCACGGTCGGCACGTGCACGCCCCACGAGGCGTACATCATGCCGGCGACGAAGAACAGCGCCATGGTGGCTGCGCGGGCGCGGTGGCGTGCCGCCGGGGACAGGGCGCGGTGGGCGGCGGGCTGCGGGGGAAGGCGGGAGGACGGATCGGACACGGTGAGCTCGGCGAGGCGCGTCGCCGGCGTTCGGAATCACGCCGGTCGCGCGCCAGGAGGGTTATCGTTGGCGGTCGCGCGCCTCATGCGGACGATGCGCGACAATGTGCAGCAGCAACCGATTCTAACGGAGCGTCGCGCCGCTCGCCCGCGGGCCGGCGCGCGATCGCGGCGACGCCGCGCAGGAGAATGCCTTGAAGCTGTCCGTCTCGCTACCGATCCACCTGCTGCATCGCGGGCAGACCGGCACGCTTGCGACCCATGCGCGCGAGCCGGCCGGCTTCCCGTATCCGACCATCGTGCCCTACGCCACCGATGCGCGGCATCGGCCGGTGGTGCTGGTCAGCGCGCTGGCCGAGCACACCCGCAATCTGGCCGCCGACCCGCGCGCCGGCTTTCTGGTGGCCGACCCGGAACCGGCCGTCGTGCCCGCCGCGAGCGCGGTGCTCGAGGCCGAACGTGTCACGCTCGTCGGCCGTTTCGTGCGAAGCGACGACGATCCGCATCTCGCCGCGCGTTATCAGCGATATCACCGCGATGCGGCGCGCTATCTCGGGCTCGGTGATTTCGCGTTCTGGGTGCTCGAATGCGAGCGGCTGCGCTTCATCGGCGGCTTCGGTCGAATGGGCTGGCTCGACGGCGCCGAACTGGACGCACTGCCGCCGCTCTCGTTCGACCAGGAGCAGGCATTATGGGCGCGGTACCCGGCTGATGAGCGCGCGCGGGAATTGATCGGCGTCGACCGGCATGGCGCCGATTGGCGGATTGACGGACGGCTGCGACGTACCGCTTTTGCCAATCCGGCGACCGATTTCCACGCACTCATCGACGCCGTCGAGATCGCGGCGACCACTATTGATTCGCCGTGATCGACAATGCCGAAGCCGCAGAATATCGGCGTATCAGGTAAATGCACAATTTTGGTGCGTTGATTTCCCACCGCTTCTCGACAAAACCTTTCTCGGCATGAGAGCTTCCGACTGCATCGTTGTCGACGGTTGCGCAGTCTGAAAGCATGAATATATGAACGAACTCTGCCTAATCGATTGTCTCAATCATTTAAGTGGCAATTGAATTGATCATCGGCCCTCCGACTCGTTCGAGATTAATTACAATCAAGCACATTTATTTGTGATGCTGGTGATTCCATCGTTTGTTTTTTGTGCTAATCTCTGCCTCCATAATCATCCGAGGCATCGTTACTTGAAAATGGGTGAGCCGGCACAGACCGGTCCTGTTTAGTCAGAGAAAAGGGAATATATGTCTTCTTACAAGGACCTTCTCGCGCAGCGAGAAAAGCTGGAGAAGCAAATCGAGGAAGCCAAGGCGAAGGAATACGCCGATGTGCTCAACGACGTCAAACAGAAGATTTCGGATTACGGCTTTTCGCTGGCCGAACTCGGTCTGAGCCGCGCCAAGACAGCCAAGGCTGGCCGGGCGCGGGCCGGTGTCGCTGCGAAGTATCGCGATCCGGAATCGGGCGCGACCTGGTCGGGTCGCGGGAAGCCGCCGCGTTGGATCGCCGGCAAGAATCGCGATCAATTCGCGATCTGATTTCCGGCGGCGGGGATAACCCGTCCCGCGGAAAGAAAGGTCACGCATCTCGTCGGCGAGATGCGTGGCCTTTTTGCTTTCTGCGGTGGCGGCGAAACACGGGCGCCGCGATCGGGCGGCGCGGCGTGATCCGATCCGAGCGGCCCGGCCCCGCGGCCGAGCCGGTTTGAGAAGCAATTGATTTGCCGCGCGTTTCGTCGAATCGTGCGGCGGGTGTGACGGCGCGCTTGATAGAATCGCCGAATTGCGGCCCCCAACAAGTCCCTCATGTCCACATTCTCCGCCGACAATCTCGACGCCGAAAAGCATGCGGTGGCCCGCAAGACCACCTGGGTCAGTATTGCAGTCAATGTCGCGCTTACCATATTACAAATTGCTGTCGGTTTGATTGCTCATTCCCAGGCATTGATTGCGGATGGCGTACATTCCTTATCCGACCTGATATCGGATTTCGTGGTGCTGCTGGCCAATCGGCATAGTGGCGCGAAGCCGGATGCCGATCATAATTACGGACACAGTCGTTATGAAACGGTCGCCTCCTTATTGCTGGGCGCGATCCTGATCGTGGTCGGCGTCGGCATGCTATGGCGTGCGGGCGACCGGCTCGTGCAGCAGGCGGCGATTCCGGCCGTTCATGCGAGCGCGCTGGCCGTCGCCGGGCTGGTGGTGCTGTCCAAGGAGGGGCTGTTCCGCTACATGCTGGCCGAGGCGCGGCGCGTGCGGTCGGCCATGCTGGTGGCGAACGCATGGCATGCGCGCTCGGACGCGGCCTCGTCGCTGGTGGTCGCGATCGGTGTGGTCGGCAGCCTGGCCGGCGTGCGGCTGCTCGATCCGATCGCCGCCGCGATCGTCGGCTTCATGGTGGCGCGCATGGGTTGGAGCTTTGGCTGGGAGGCGCTGCAGGACCTGTCCGATCGCGCGCTCGACGCGAAGGCCGCCGCCGGCATCCGCGCGCTGCTGAGCGAGACGCCGGGTGTGCGCGGCATCCATGAATTGCGCACGCGCAAGATGGGTGACGCGGCGCTCGTCGATGCGCACATTCTCGTCGATCCGATGATTTCGGCCTCCGAAGGGCATTTCATCGCGGAGACGGCGAGGGCGCGCCTGCTCGGCGATACGCACGTGCTCGACGCGCTGATCCACGTCGATACCGAGAACGACCTGATCTGGCTGAAGCCGGCGCTCGCCTTGCCGCCGCGCAGCGAGATCGCGCCGAGGATCGAGGCGATGCTGGGCGAAGCGGGCCTGCGTGCCACGGCCATGCAGCTTCATTACTTGAGCAGCGGGCTCGAGATCGACCTGACGCTCGCCGCGGGTACGCCGCCCCTCACCGATGCCGACGCCGCCGCGCTGCGCGAGCGGCTCGGTGTGAGACGGATCGGTATCGCGTGCGCGATGGCTTCGGCGGGCGAGCGCGGCGCGTCCTAGCGGCGCGCCGCGGCGCTCCGGCCAAGCGGGCGGGGCGGTGCGAGGCCTGCCGCCTCAGAGCGGCAACTGGGTATCGAACTTGATTTCGCGCAGCACGACGCTCGTGCGGACCTGCGAGACGGCCGGGATCTTGAAGATGCGCTCATGCAGGAACACGTCGTAGGCCTTGATGTCGGGCGCGACGATCTTGAGGATGTAGTCCGCCTCGCCGGTGGTGCTGTAGCACTCGGTCACTTCGGGGCAGGTCGCGATCTCGCGCTCGAACTGCTCGACGCCGCCTTCGTTGTGGCGCGTCAGGTGCACGTGGGCGAGCGCGCAGACATGCAGGCCGAGCTTTTCGCGGTCGAGCAGTGCCGTATAGCGCTGGATCACGCCCGATTGCTCCATGTCCTTGATGCGTCGCCAGCACGGCGTGCTCGACAGGCCGACCTGGTCGGAAATCTCCTGGACCGAGCGGCGTGCGTCGAGTTGCAACAGGCGAAGAATTTTTTGCGAGAAAGAATCGAGTATCACCTGCGTCTCCGAAGGCGGCTGCCATGCCGCCATGTTAGAGGCGCGGGAAAAGTCATGCAATCGATGCCCGGTATTCGAGCGGGATTCGCTACGCGGTGCCGGCGCGACGGAAATATTTATGTTGCTCGCGCGCGGCCTTGCCGAGCGCCGCCTCAGCCCGGGCCGTCCTCGCCGTCCGGGCCGGCCGGGGCTGAGGCGGCGAACGCGGCCTGCCGCACGCGCAGCTCGGCGAGCATGTTGCAAAACAGCGCACCCTGCTCGATCGCGTCATCGAGCGCGACGTGCGTGTGCGGATGGTCGTCGAACCAGTGCTTCGGCAAGCGCGGCTTGATCGCCTTGCGGTAGGGCAGGCCGGTCAACGCGAACGCGAGCGTCTTGATGTCGAGCGCCGACCACGAGAACGGGCAGCGCCCCGCGAAGCGCATCATGTACCAGAACATGAAGGTGAAGTCGAAGCCGGCCGGCATCGCCACGAACACCGGCTTACCCGGCAGCGCCTCGACCCACTCGACGTAGGCGACGAGCGCCGCGTCGGGCGCCTGCAGGTCGCGGCGGCACGCGGCCCAGGCCTCGGGCTGCGTCTTCCACCAGGCTTCCTGCACCGGATGGGGCGCCGCGTTGGGCAGTGTTTCGAGGTTGGCCGAGAATGTCGCGATCAACTGCTTGTCCTCGGTATAGGCAGCCGAGGCGAAGCTCAGCATCGAATGCGGGCCGGGGATCGGCCCGTCGGCCTCGACGTCGGTGCTGACATAGATCTCGCCGTTCATCCGAACCTCCGGTCCGCCACGAACGGGTTGGTCGCGCGCTCGTTGCCGAACGTCGACACCGGGCCGTGGCCCGGCACGAACCTGACGTCGTCGCCGAGCGGCCAGAGCTTCTCGCGGATCGAGCGCACCAGGTCCTCATGGTTGCCGCGCGGGAAATCGGTGCGGCCGATCGAACCGGCGAACAGCACGTCGCCGACGATCGCGAGCCGGTGCGCGCGGCTGAAGAACACCACATGGCCCGGCGTGTGGCCCGGGCAGTGATAGACCTCGAGCGTTTCGTCGCCCACCGTCACCGCGTCGCCGTCGGTGAGCCAGCGATCGGGTTCGAAGACCTCGGCCTTGGCGCCGAAACCGAAGCGCTCGCTCTGCGAGGGCAACTGCTCGATCCAGAACCGCTCGTCCTCGTGCGGCCCCTCGATCGGCACGCCATAGTGTGCGGCCAGCGCCTTCGCTCCCGCGCAGTGATCGAGGTGGCCATGCGTGACGAGCACCTTCTCGACCTGCACGCCCTGTTGCTCGACCTGCTCGCGAATCCGTTCGAGATCGCCGCCGGGATCGACGACGGCGGCCCGTCCCGTCTGCTCGCAGACGATCAGCGAGCAGTTCTGCTGGAACGGCGTGACGGGAATCAGCGTGACTTTCATGGGCGGACCGGCGGCGGCAAAACCTCGATTGTACCGGCTCGCCGGCGCGGGCGAGCCGGCCGGCACCGGGCCGGCTCGCGGGTCCGGCCCGCGATGGCGGGCGCGTCAGCGGATGTGCCCGGAATGGCGTCATAGCGAGAATCAATCAAGGGGACAGCGTGTTTCGCGGGCTGGCAACTTCGTTTATGTATAATGCGGCCCATTGTGCGTGGCTGCGCCACGCGTTCCATAGGCGTTCAAGCTCCCGTCCGCGGGTGCCCGGACGCCGTCATTGCACTAGCCGCCGGCTTACCGGCGGCGCATCCAGTGCCGATTCAATCGGTACTCACGTCTTGTCCGGCCAGGCGCAACGCGCACCTGCCGCGGCCCTGCTGCCGCAACGCCGGATGAGGCCTATGCCGCCGTTCCTGCTCGTTGGCCGTAGGCGACGCGCACGAACCTGGTCTTCGGTTCGAAGGCGGCATTTGGGGTCTGGTCAGGCTGCCGGGGACAGGTTGCGCCAGACGTGAAAACTAAACAGGACGGTCGCGGCGAGTACGACAGCCGCACCAGTGCAAGCCGCTTGCCCGCGACGGGCGAGCGCGTGCGCGCATATCCGTCCGGGCCGTCTTGACCATGTTGTGCGACGGCCCGCACCCATAGGCGACACGTCGATGAAATTTCGATTACCGAGGCAACTCGGTTCAGTAATGATGGTGGCGGCGCTCACCGGGTGTGCCATGCCGCCGAATCCGGCCTCCGAACAGGCGGCCAACAACGACAACCCGGCGAAGCACGCACTTCGGACCACGGCGGCAGCCCGGTCGGACGACGCGGCCGGCAAGCAGGACGATTTCGACGCGGCGCTGGCGACGATGCCGGCCGCCGGCACCGACGACGCGTCGCACGCGTCGCTGTCGAACGCGAAGCCGATCGACGCGGCCGACATATCCGACTTTCGGCAGACCGGCCGCGCCTCGTGGTACGGCCGCGCATTCCATGGCCGGCGCACCGCCAACGGCGACCGCTTCGACATGAACGAGCTGACCGCCGCGCACCGCACGCTGCCGCTGTCCTCGTACGTGAAGGTCATCAATCAGGCCAACGGCAAATCCGTCGTGGTGAAGATCAACGATCGCGGGCCGTTCAAGCGTGGCCGCGTGCTCGATCTGTCCTATGCGGCCGCGAAGGTGATCGGCCTCGTGCGCTCGGGCACCGCGCGCGTGAAGATCGTCGGCCTCTCGCCCGAGCAGGCGCGAATCGCGCGCGACGAAACGGTCGCGTCGGCCTCGCCGACACACTGAGTCTTGGGCGCGCAGCGGGCCTTCGGGAGCGGCTCGTGTCGCGCCCGGCCCGCCGCGGCGCAACCCGGACGCCTGCCCTTGCTGCGGCTCGATGGCGCCCATGCGGTCGTGTTCGCCATCGGCGCACGGCGGCGTGACCGCCGCCGCGGGGCGGCAGCGGCGCTTCACGCGTCGCGTGCGCCTCGTCCTTCTTGTTCCTTCAGTTCGAGCGCGCGCGCGTAGAGCGTGCTGCGCGAGGCGCCCGTCAGCGCGGCGGCCAGTTTCGCCGCGCCTTTCACCGGCAGCTCCGAGAGCAGCAGCGTCAGCAGCGCGTCGTGTGCGTGGGGATCGTGCTCCCCGCTCGGCGCGCTTGCGCCTTCCACCACCACCGCGAACTCGCCGCGCTGGCGATTCGGGTCGCCGGCCAGCCACCCCGGCCCTTCGGCCAGGGTGCCTGCGAACACGTCCTCGTGTAGCTTGGTCAACTCGCGGGCGATCAGCACGCGCCGCTGCGTGCCGAACGCGTCGGCGAGCGCGTCGATCGTCTCGGCGATCCGGTGCGGCGCTTCGTAGAACACCAGCGCGTAGGGATGCGCCTTCAACGTGGCAAGTGCCGCCGCGCGCTGTTTTGCCTTCGGCGGCAGAAAGCCGGCAAACGTGAACGGGCCGGCCCAGTCGCCGGCGATGCTGAGCGCCGTCGCGGCCGCATTCGCGCCGGGCAGCGGCACGACTGGCAGGCCGGCTGCGCGTACCGCGTCCACCAGCTTGGCGCCCGGGTCCGAGATGCCGGGCGTGCCGGCGTCGGACACATAGGCGATCCGCTCGCCCGCCCGCAGTTGTTCGACGAGGCGGCCGGCCGCCTCGCGCTCGTTGTGTTCGTGGACCGCGACGAGCGGCTTCGAGATGCCGTAGCGCGCGAGCAGCTGCCCGGTGTTGCGCGTGTCCTCGGCGGCGATGCGATCGACGAGCGCGAGCACGTGCAGCGCGCGCAGCGTGATGTCGGCCGCGTTGCCGATCGGCGTCGCGACCACGTAGAGCGTGCCGGCGGGGTAGTGCTGCGTGTGCGCGAGTTCGGGGAGGGAAGTCATGGCGGGAAACGCGCGAAAACGCGTGACGGGCGGAACAAGGCTGGCATTGTGCCACGCGAGCCGCGAGGCGCCGCTGATGGTGCCGACCACGGCGGCCGGGCGGCGCGGGGACCACGCCGATGGCGATGCAGACGAGCGCCGCAGTCGCGCGCGCGGACACGCGCGCGCCGGTCGCGATGGCGCCGTGGGCGATGCCGGCGGCGCGGCATGCGAGGCTGCCGGCGCGACCTGCCATTCGCCGGTGCGCCCGCGCAATGCCGCGCGCCTGGGCGAGGCCGACAACTTTTCCGGCCGTTCCGGGTCGAAGCGCATCGGGGAGCGTTTCGAGTGGCAGGCGCGGCGTTTCCTCGAGGGCGAGCGCCTCGCGTTCGTCGCGGCGAATGTCGTGGTGCGCGGCGGCGAGCTCGATCTCGTGATGCGCGAGCGCGACGGCACCCTGGTGTTCGTCGAGGTGCGCGCGCGCCGGCATGACCGCCACGGCGGCGCACTCGCGAGCGTGGGGCTGCACAAGCGGCGGCGCATCGTGCAGGCGGCGCGCGTGATCTGGGCGCGGCTGGGCGGCGCGTGTCCGTGCCGCTTCGACGTGGTCGGGTTCGAGGGCGGGCGGCTCGTCTGGCTGCGCGACGCGTTTCGTGCCGACGACGTCTAGCCGCATCGGCCGGCCTCGCAGGGCGGGCTAGCGGATGCAATTCGCGCGCGGTTGTTGTGTCGAGTTGTAAAGGACGCGGCGGTGGCGTGCGCGGAGTGCGGTAAACTCGCCGCACCCACGCTCTCGCGCGGCTTCGCTCCGCGTTTCATTCGATAGGTATCGATGTCAGTCGAACGTATTCAGCAACATATTCGCGACAACGCAACGCTCGTCCAGGAAGTGCTCGATGCGCTGTCGCTGCCGATCGCGGCCGCCGTCGACGCGATGTTCGCCGCGCTCGCGAACGGCAACAAAATCCTCGCCTGCGGCGACGGACCGTCGGCCGCGCCGGCCGAGCGGCTCGCGAACGCGCTGACCGGCGGCTTCGAGCGTGAACGGCCGAGCCTGCCGGGCCTCGCGCTCGCCACCGACGCGAGCCGTGCCGGCCCGTTCACGGGCGGCGAGGCGGCCGATCACATTTTCGCGCAACAGGTGCGCGCGCTCGGCCAGACCGGCGATGTGCTGGTCGTGATCGATCCGTCCGGCGATTCGCCGCGTGCGCTGGCCGCGGCCGCCGAGGCGCGCGAGCGCGAGATCACGGTGATCGCGCTGACCGGCAGCGGCGGCGAGCTGGTGAGCGCGCTGTCCGACACCGACATTCATATCGGCGTGCCGTCCGAGCGGGCGCTGCGCATCCAGGAAATCCACCTGCTGACCATCCACTGCCTGTGCGACGGCATCGACGCGATGCTGCTGGGCGAAGACTGATTCGAAGGAGAGCTGTCGATGAATACGAGCCGCGTCGGACCCGCGCTTGTGAGAACCATGCTGGCGATCGCGCTGTCGGCGGGCCTTGCCGCCACGCTGCAGGGCTGCGTGCTGGCCGTTGCCGGCGCGGCCGCGGGAGGCGGTGCCCTGATTGCGACAGATCGTCGTACATTGGGCGCGCAGACCGAGGATCGCGAAATCCAGGTGAAGGCGGCCTCGCAGATCAAGAGCGGCCTGCCCGACGAGGCGCATGTGAACGTGACCGTCTTCAACCGCCGCGTGCTGCTGACGGGCGAGGTGCCGAACGAAGCGTCGAAGCAGCGCGCCGAGGAGATCGTCCGCGCGATCAACAACGTCAACGCGATCGTCAACGAGCTCGCGATCGCACCGGCCAGCTCGCTGTCGGACCGCACCAACGATTCGTATCTCGAAGGCCGCGTGAAGGCCGCGCTGATCGCCGAGAAGGGCATTTCGGCGAACAACTTCAAGGTGGTCTGCGAGCGCGGCAGCATCTATCTGCTCGGGCTCGTGACGGTCGACGAGGGCAACATCGGCGCCGACGTGGCGAGCCGCGTGCCGGGCGTCGTGCAGGTCGTGAAGGTGTTCCAGTACATCAAGCCGATGGATGCGCCGGGCCTTGCTGCCTCGAGCGCGCCGGCCAGCGCTGCCGGTGGCGCCGGCGCCGCGCAACCGGCGCCGGCCGTGGATGTGGGGCCGACCGTCGGCGCCGTGCCCGATTCGAGCGTGACCTCGGCGCCGCTGCAGGCGCCGGCGCCGGTGTCGAGTTCGCCGAACGTCCATCCGGGCAACGCACGGGCGGGTGGCCAATGAGCGCGCGCATCGAGCGCAAGGGTGGCGGGCGCCTTGCCGTGCTTGCCGCGACGGCGGCCATCGGCGCCGCGCTGCTTGCCGCGCCCGCTGCGCGGGCGGCCGACGACGGCCTGCGCGTGGCGCGCGGCAACGCCTGCATGGGCTGTCATGCCGTCGATCGCAAGCTGGTCGGGCCGTCGTTCAAGGAGGTGGCCGCGCGCTACAAGAACGACCCGGCCGCCGCGGGCAAGCTCGCGAAGAAGATTCGCGACGGCGGCTCGGGCGTGTGGGGCGTGATCCCGATGCCGGCCCATCCCGGCATGAGCGATGCCGACATCAAGTCGGTGGTCAAATGGGTGCTGGCGGGCGCGCCGTCGAACTGAGCCGGCACCGTCGCGAAACCTTGATGCGACCGCTGCCGGGATCGCAAAAACTTTTCCACGGTGGCTTGCCATCCCGGACGCAGGTTGTGTATGATCGCCAAGATGTTGGGGGGGTAGCTCAGCTGGGAGAGCGTCGCGTTCGCAATGCGAAGGTCGGGAGTTCGATCCTCCTCCTCTCCACCAACGAAATTCCTTTAAAACCGGCCTTCTGAGACAGGAAGCATAATTTTGCACTGGGTGCAAAGTTATGCTTCCGTTGACAAAGTGCAGCCTTATGCTTCGCAGACAAAGCCGGCCTCGAGCCGGCTTTTTGTTTGCTCATGGCCCGTCCCAAATTAGTGCGATTCTTCTCCAAGAGATAGGGGAAGCAGAGCGAGTCAAGGCAGCGTAGTTTGACTACAGCGTGGCTTTCGGGTGGGCCGTAGCAGAACGGGTTGGTGCGTTTACCTACCTCTTTCAGTGACGGCGTTGTTGCTGCTATCACTCGGAAAATTTCACGGTAGCTCCATGTCTGCGGGGCGTCGGTTTGGGTTTACGACAAGGACCAAGCCAGGCAGCGGCAACGTCAAGGACTCGGGCTGTACGGTACGCTTGATTTCGGTTACGCCCTCTACAAGATTGTCGAACATCTCGCGAACCGTTGCTGACGGATGCAACGTTCGCTCGCGCTCAAAGTGCCCCCAGTTGCTCCAAGCTGCGCATAAGTCGGCGTTCGCGTGTCCGGAGAAATGCGCGCCGTAGCGTCCGAGGACGAATAGCGACGAGTCAGTCAACTCATCGCGAGGAATGCCTAGGCGTTGTGCGAGTACTGGCAACCCTTCCTCGGCTAACCACTCGGAGACTGCTGCAATCCACTTGTTGCATTCGCTTACCAGGTTGCTGGCATTGTTTCGACGGGTCTTCTCGTCGCCTGCAGAAGGCTGTTGCCACTTCAACTGAAAAAGGGCAGCCGTGCGCGATGCTGAATCGTAGGCGACGAAGTCGATGTCGGTGACGACCTTACCTCTTCGCCTTATCTTGACACCGTCTACGCAGCGCCAGCGCGGAGCTGGAAACAACAGACGGAGTTCGGTAAGGTGCGGTATCAGTTCGCGACAGAATGCATAGTCGAGCGCACGCACAGTCTCGAATGTGAGAGCTTCCGACGGAACTTCATAGCCGCGCATACGCTCTTGCTGGTTCGCGATAGCTTGCGAGAGCAGTGATTCAGAAATTAGTTGGGTCAAGGTTGTCGCCTAAAGTTGTGGTTTCTCTAAGGCGAAGTCATGCTGTCCCGACAACGTGTCCAAGTTTGCGAGTTTATGGCGTCGCTGACGTGTCTTGAGATGACCTCTCGATGGCTACCAACAAATCATGAGCGGCTTGCTATGCCCATATGCTGCGCCTCTGTTGCGCTTGGCTAGGCGCTGGGGCTACGATCTGAACCAATATCATCGCTGTTTCGAAAACCGCTCTGCGACTATATGATAGCGTGACGAAAAGAACTGACGGACGGCGAGCAACAGCAACGTTGACGCAAGAAGCGGTGGCAACTATAGAGACCTAAATGTATGCGAGCGTCGTTCGCAAGTAAGTCAGGCGATGCGATCGCCTGCCCCCTTGGCAGGACTGATTGGCGTGGCACCGGTGCAGAACTCTTCACATGTTTGACAAAGGTGTCTAATGCCAATCCAGAAGCAGGAGTTCTATGAAGGTGCGGCTATTCATCGACTTATTCGCGGATCGAACGGTGCGAGCGTTACCTATACCCCACCGTTGTTCGTATTGAACGAGCGATTGCAGATCCACTTAAAATACTCGACGGCGAAACGTAGTCCGTGGAGCTTTACGTTTGTGCCCGACGAGCAGTCTCTTCTCCAAGCACGAGCAGAGGTAATGCCGCTCGTGATAGGTTTGATTTGCGGGGCGGACGGCGTTGCTGCGCTACCGTATAGTGACTTTATTTGCGTTGCGTCGACACGGAATGCAGCACTGCATGTATCTTGCCGACGTAAGCACCGAGAGCATTTCGAGATCAGCGGCCCCAATGGCACTTTGCCGGGAAAGATCGCACCAGCTGACTGGGCCAACCTTTTAAGTACACGGGGAAACAAGGCACGATGAGACATATCGACGAGATCCTCAATCTGCTTCGTCAGCAGGTGAGTAACGATAACGAAGTCGACGACATCGCACGCACGGCGAGCGAAGTTGTCGGTAAGTGGGTCAACCCGTTGAGCGGAGGCAAGGAGCAGACGAACGGGCTCATCTATGGTCTTGTGCAAAGTGGCAAAACTGGCGTCCTGACCGTGACTGGTGCGATGGGTGCGGATGAGGGATATCGGACACTCATTGTTCTCACGTCCGACATTGACCCCCTGTATGAGCAAACGCGGGGGCGAATTCAAGAAGCGTTTCCGGGCATGGACATCCTAGGGAAAGCGGATCTTCGTGATAAAGACGCCTTTTTACAGCGCATCAAGCGCGGTACCTGTGCCATTGTGGTAACGAAGAACGGCAGCATCCTCAACACTTTGATTGAGAACTTCAAGGGGGCAGGTGTTCGGGGACTTCCATGCCTGATTATTGATGACGAGGCTGATCAGGCGAGCTTGAATACCAAGGCTCGCAAGAACGACGGTTCGCGCAGCAAGATAAATGGTCAGATTGAAGAACTGCGTGGGTTCTTCGATAAAAATACTTATTTGCAGGTAACCGCCACTCCTGGAGCACTATTCCTCCAAGAAGGCAAGCATGCCTTTCGGCCGAAGTTTACGGTGCTAAGTCACCCTGGCGGTGACTACGTCGGGGGGGACGACTTTTTCGACAAACGCAGCGCCGACCTCGTTCGTGAGTTTCCCTTAGCGGACCTCGTGACTTTGTCCGCTGGATCCCAACCCACACCGGGCAGTCAGATGCCCGCCTCGTTGTTGTCTGCGCTGGATACTTTCATGATCGGTGCGACATTCAAGCGAGAAGCGAGTCCCGATCAAAAATGTGCGTTTCTGTGCCACGTGAGTACACGGACAAGCGACCATAAGCACATCGTCGACCTGCTGCGCATGTATAAGGCTGACTTGGCATCTGGCCTGAAGGCGAAGAACGCCAAACTCATTGCTCGGCTCCGGAAGGCCTTCGACGATCTCGCAGGTACACACAAACAGTTGGCGAAGGCAAACTTCGATCGTTTGCTCGAGAAAATCGAGTTTCTTTCCCCGGGCATCACGGTCAAACTCGTGAACGGGGAGACCGACGAAGACGTGGCTTTGCATGCGCCCTACAACCTCTTCGTCGGTGGGAACAAACTCGGACGCGGCGTAACCATCAAGAACTTGCTTGTGAGTTACTACGGGCGCCATCCACGTACGCCGCAGGCCGATACGGTGCTTCAGCATGCGCGCATGTACGGATATCGACGTCAAGATATAGGATTGCTACGACTCTGGCTCCCGCCCGAGCTGCACGTGGTTTTTCGCGCTATCAACGAGATGGAGCGGAGTCTACGGAAACTTATTGCCGAAAATTCTGGCGAAGAGTTTCGCGGTATCTACCTGGAGAATGGTCTCCAGGCGACGCGACGTAACGTCTTGGTTCCTGGCGCTATCGGTGTCTATACCGGCGGAGGCACTTACAACCCGGCTCAAGTGTTAAGGGACGATGTAGGCTCTAAGCACACGCCGAAGCTGGATAAGCTGCTTTCCGGCATTGCAGATAAGTGTCATGAATCGTTCTCAATCGCAGATGTCAAGGAACTCATCAAGCTGACCGTTCCAGATCCGGAAAGCTCGGAGCGGGTATGGAATCCCCTCGCCGTTGCGGAGTCGCTGGAGCAATGTGCGGAAATTTTGAAGCACGGCATGGCTTACGTTTATGTTGATCGGGGGCGTGATCTGCGTGAGAGCCGGCGAGAGACGCAGGGTGTATTGACCGGAGGTGAAGCTCTGTCCGTGCCGAACGATCGCATAACTGTGTTTATGATCCGAACGAAAGCTTACGGCAAGCATCAGTCTGTCTGGTGGCCCCAGATCCGATTCCCATCAGGTCGATACGCATTGGCCTTCGCCATCTAACAGTGCTTTGACAATGCTGAAACTTAACGACGAAATCTTGCGCGTTGAAGAAAATCGCAACAAATATGAGATGGTTTTCCCCGGCTACATCTCGCACATTCGCTTCCCGCGCTACAAGAACATTGCAGACGGTACACGCATTGACTTCACATTCCCCGTTACGGCGTTGGTCGGATCAAACGGTTCTGGCAAAACGTCAGTTTTGAATGCGCTGTACGGCGCTCCTGCACGTAAGTCGACCGGGCAGTATTGGTTCAGCACGAAAGTTGACCCAATTGAGGAGGGGGATGGTAGCCCAAGCCGGTTCATTTACGGGCACTACAATTCTGCACTGAAGGGTATCGTCGAGACGCGTAAGGCGCGTGTGCGAAAGGTCCGCGGCGACAAGCTCGATCCGAACTACTGGGAGCCGACAAAGGAAAGTCCGGGCGACGACATGGCGGAGCCAACTCTTAAGCCGGGTAAAACGTACACGGGGCGAAGCAAGGATCGGTGGAACCCCGTAACTCGCGACGTGCTTTATATAAATTTTCGCAAGGAATTGAGCGCGTTCGACAAGTATTTCTACTTTGGCAAGGACCCGGCTAATCGGATGTCGGTAGCAAGGCGACCCGCGACACTGGCGGCAGTTAAGGGGGCGGCTGGAGTTGCAAAGAAGCCCTTTTCACGTCGCATCACGAGCAAGATGGATCAGGTTCGATACGATGCTGAATGGCTAGCACGCGTGATTGAAGCGAATGATACATCTGTAGAGTATCGTAACCGGAAGGTCGCGACGGAGAATCGGCTACTCGCTCAGGCTGAGCTGGAAATGGTGAGTTTTGTTCTGGGTAGAGAATATGAGGAGGCACGCTGGATTCGACATCGCCTCTTCAAGGGTGACGGCGGACTCAGCATCGTTTTTAAGACAAAGCACGGGCGGTATTCGGAAGCGTTCGCAGGCAGCGGTGAGGTTGCCGTAACGAGCTGTGTTGTACAGATTCTGAAAGCTGCAAGGGGAACCTTGGTCTTGCTTGACGAGCCGGAGGTGTCCCTACATCCAGGGGCGCAAGAGCGGTTGCTTGCGTTCCTCGTAAAGATGGCGCGTGTCCGGCAGCTGCAGGTCGTGTTTTCAACTCACTCGCCTCATATGACCGCGGGGCTACCGGACGATGCGATCAAGACGTTTCATCAGCTGGAAGACGGGCGTTTTGCGGCGATTGCGTCGACGCACCCGTATGCCGCTTTTCGTCGCCTTGGCGCAATGAGCGGTGGGCGGATCCGAGTTTTAGTCGAGGATCGATTGGCGAAGATGGTAGTGGAGCAGGCACTCCTGACTATAGCGGATGCCGCGACGCGAGAGGTCTTTGCGGTCGAGTTCCCAAGTGGTGGGGCCGATGCTATTTTGAAGTATCACGTGCCTGTACTCATGGCGGCGCCCGGGCATACTTTAGTGCTCCTGGACGGCGACAAGCGGCTCGTCCCTGAGTTCGTTGATCCGGACACAATTGGTGTGGCGCAAAATGACACGCTCGCTGCGAAGATCAAGGAGCAGACGGGCGTGGATCCAGAGCTGACAGTGGATGGCGGGGCCGGTGGCGGGAATTTGGCGCAACGTGTACAAATTCAGCGAAAATACTTGGCGTGGCTGCGAAGGAACGTTGCCTTCATCCCAACCTTATGCCCTGAGGAATTGATACTCCGAGCCGTGGGACAGGCCGATCCTGCAGCACAAAAGTCACAGGATCACAAGGACCGGTTGAGGGAACTGGCTGTTGGCCTGTATGGGCCGAACGTTTCAAACGAGCGCACTGACTCGCACGGCGAGACACTCATTGCGGGCGCTAGAGGTGGCTCGGCAGAGTTGGCGCAGTTGGTCGATCAACTGACCAGCTACTTAGCATCTGTGCACCCGTAGTACCTAACGTCAATCCGGAGCTCCGATACGGAAGACTACACGGACTCTCAAGTTTAAGCTGATGATTCGCAAAGAGAACACCAACGCAAAGCCGCTGCACGCCATAGATCTGTTTAGTGGGTGCGGAGGCCTGAGTTTAGGCCTCAAGAAGGCAGGGTTCGTCGTGGCCGCGGCCGTTGAAATCGACCGCAAGGCCCAGGAAACCTATCGGCTAAACCACCCGAAGGTTCGTCTTTACGCACAAGATATTCGCGGATTAGACCCGGCAGAGGTGCTGCGTGGAGCGGGGCTGAAGCCTGGCGAGCTCGACCTTCTTGCCGGGTGCCCGCCGTGTCAGGGGTTTTCGCGGCTGCGGACCAAGAACCAACGAACGTCGGTCAAGGACGAGCGTAATGATCTTGTTGCTGATTTCTTGCGCTTCGTTGAGATCATGCAGCCAAAGACAATAATGCTTGAAAACGTGCCGGCCTTGGCCAAGGACGCTCGATTTCTCAAAATGCGCTGTGAACTCGAGACATTGGGTTACGAGACAGTGGTGCATGTGCTGGACGCGGCGGACTACGCGGTGCCGCAGAGACGTAAGCGTCTCATAATGCTGGCCTCAAATATCCACACACCTGTGCTGGCGGATAAGGCGAGCAAGCGAGTAACCGTCCGTGAAGCTCTTGGTGGTCTCGATAGCCCGAAGAACGCAAAGGATGATCTGCATGCGTTGGGAGAAAACCGATCGAAAGAAGTGCGTGAACTCATCGCGCTAATACCTAAAAATGGCGGTAGTCGCGTTGACCTGCCTGAAAAATATCAGCTCGAGTGCCACAAGCGCAGCAACGGATTCCGGGACGTCTACGGACGTATGGCTTGGGATCAGGTTGCGCCAACAATAACGAGCGGCTGTCACAATCCGTCGAAGGGTCGCTTTTTGCATCCGAGCCAAAATAGGACGATCACCCTGAGGGAAGCGGCGATCCTCCAGGGGTTTCCACGGAAGTACAAGTTCAATGTAGCTCACGGCAAGGAGTCGATTGCACTGATGATCGGTAACGCCTTGCCGCCTCCCTTCATCACGGCACACGCTAACGCTCTAAGAAAGGGGCTGGAAGAGGCTCGCGAAGGCTAAGCGGTCGGACGGTGCAATTGAATTCACGGACCCTTCACCGCGATCAATGACTGACAGCGTATCCAGAGCGCAGCGCAGCCGTAACATGGCAGCGGTTCGTTCGTCGAATACAAAACCAGAGAAAGTAGTGCGTTCCATCCTGCACAGGTTGGGACTACGATTCCGGTTGCACCAAAAGACGCTCCCCGGAACGCCTGACATCGTGCTTAGGCGTCACGCCACGGTCGTACTTGTACATGGCTGCTTCTGGCATGGACATGATTGTCCGCGAGGGAAGTTACCGGAGACGCGTCGTGAGTTTTGGATCCCAAAGCTACAGCGCAACCGCGAGCGTGATCTTGATAACGAGAGGCGCTTGCTAGAGCAGGGGTGGCGCGTGCTGATTGTTTGGGAGTGCGAGCTCCGCAAGCCTGACCAATTGAGAGGACGGCTCGCCGAGGCATTCAGCGTCCCGGAGTGATTGGCCATCGGAGTTCGCAGAACCCGAGTTCCAACGCTACATGACTATCGACCGGCTCAATCTGTACGTCGGCTTGGCCGGATTTCGGTGAAATTCGCAGTAAATTTGGAATGCCCTCGTTCGTATACATCTGCGGTGCGTTCGTAGCTACTCGCGCTTCCGTTCCTCGTTGCTTGGAAACCCCCTTCACACCGCCGAGTGTGAAGGGGCCGCCGAGGGTGTCTAACTTGATGGCGACCTGACAGTGCAGCGTCTAGGTGTTGATTTTCACCGAATCTTGACCCACCGTTTTCATCTGAATCTGACCCACCCCGAGACAGCGTAGTACATCTATTCCGGTGTGGATAACTCGTAAGCGCGAATTTAAGCGCACCTAGAATTCCCGGATGAATGCGCGCAGGCTTGCGTCCGCAACCACAACTTGCGGACGCAACCTATGACAGAGAACGAAGTTGATTTCTTTCCGCTGCGGGTGACGGGCGTGACCGCCACCGGCAAGCGACGCTTTGATCCAGAGGGTAAGCGCAAGCTGATCGAGGCCTGTATGCAGCCAGGTGCGTCGATTGCCGGACTTGCGCTGAAGGCCGGCGTCAACGCGAACCAACTGCATAAATGGATTCACTTGCGCGAGCGTACGAGCGGGACTGCGCTGACGACAACTCGTAAGCCGGCGCCATCGGCATTCGTACCGGTCGTGACCGTCAACGACGTGATGTCCGTGGCGCAGCGCGCACCCGCGCCTGAATCGCCGAAGAAGAACCACTCGATAAGCTCCGCCGTGCAGGCTCGACTTTCGGCGCAGTTGCCCAATGGCGTGACGCTGCGACTCGAATGCGCAGCGCACGATGCCGCCCTCGTGCGAGCGATGATCGAAGCATTGGGAGTGCGCTAATGTTTCGGCTCGACGCCGAATTGCGGGTCTACTTGCACCGCGATGCGATTGATTTCCGAGCCGGCATCAACAGCCTCGTGATGCTGGTCGAGCAGTCGTTACAGCTCGATCCGTTCGCGCGAGCGATATTCGCGTTCCGCAATCGCAAGCGCAATCGGGTCAAGCTGCTGCTGTATGAGCGCACCGGCTTCTGGCTCATGTTAAAGCGTCTTGAAGCGGACCACTTCGTCTGGCCCCACCGAGAGCAAGCGGTGATCGAGTTGACGACCGAGCAGCTTCACTGGCTGCTCGACGGCATCGATATCGACGCCATGCAGCGACACCCGGCGCGCCGGTATCGTCATGCGAGTTGAAGGCGGCGCCAACTGATGTTGTCGGTAAACAACGCGCGCGACGGTTGTTGCCCATTTCCGTAAACCCACTGGGCGCGCCGCTCCGGTATGGTGAGCGGCATGGACGAACATGACTTCTCGCAATTGCCGTCGGCCGCTCAGGCCTATATCCGAGAACTGGAGGCGCGCAACCGACAACTAGGCGAACGCATCGCCCAGTTGGAGGAGCAGTTCCGCTTGGCGCAGAGCAAACGCTTCGCACCGAGCAGCGAGAAGCTGAAGGACCGCGTATTCGACGAGGCCGAGCAGATGGCTGCGGCAGCGCCATCGGAGGACCCCGACGACGACGCGTTCGCGTTGCCGGACACAGGGCTGCCCGCACCCGATGAGCCAGAGCGGGGCAAGCGAGGCCGCAAACCGTTGCCGGCCGAGCTGCCGCGCCAGCGCATTGAATACGATCTACCCGACGATGAGAAGGTCTGCCCCTGCTGCCGCAGCGCGATGCATCGCATGGGCGAAGAAGTCAGCGAGCAACTGCACTTCGAAGTGAAAGCCTCTGTGCTGCAGCACGTTCGCTTCAAGTACGCATGTCGCCACTGCGAGCGCAATGCCGAGAGCACGCCGATCGTGACCGCCCCGATGCCGGCGCAGCCGCTGCCGGGCAGCAATGCGAGCGCAGCGCTCATCGCCACCGTGACGGCGGGCAAATATGTCGATGGCACGCCGCTATACCGCATGGAGGATGCGCTCTCGCGCGCGAACATCGCGGTGGGCCGCGGCACGCTGGCCAACTGGATCATCCGGCCCGCTCAACTGCACTACAGCCGACTGTACGAGGCCTTGCGCCAAACGCTGCTATCGCAACAGTTGATTCACGGCGACGAGACGACGGTGCAGGTTCTCAAAGAACCGGGCAAGACCGCGCAAAGCACCTCGTATATGTGGGTCTATCGCAGTGCCGAGCAATGCGAGCAGCCGGTGGTGCTGTTCGACTACCAGCCAGGGCGCGGCCAAGAGTATCCGCAAGCGTTCCTGGCCGGATACACGGGCATGCTGATGAGTGACGGCTACGCTGCGTGGCGCACGCTCGACGCAGCGACGCACTTGGGCTGCCTTGCCCACGCCCGTAGGGCGTTCGTCGATGCGCTCAAAGGTCAGAAGAAGCCCGGTGGGCGTGCGGCACAGGCTCTTGAGTACTTCAAGGCGTTGTATCAGGTCGAGACGCTCGCCAAGGGCGGTCTGCCCGAAGGAGAAACCCGCGACGATTACACGTACCGATTACGCCAGGAACATAGCGTGCCGTTGCTCACTGCATTCAAGACCTGGCTGGACGAGCAGGCGCCACACGTGTTGCCCGAAAGTCTGCTGGGCAAGGCGATCAGCTATACGCGCAATCAATGGGAGTATCTGAGCCGCTACGTCATCGACGGCCGCGCCCCAATCGACAATAACGTTATCGAACGCGACATCAGGCCCTTCTGCACAGGCCGCAAATCTTGGCTGTTCAGCGACACGGTCGCTGGCGCGAAGGCGAGCGCAATGGTCTACAGTCTCATGCTCACGTGCCGCGCATGCAACGTCGAGCCGTATGCCTACCTGCTTCATGTGCTCACCGAACTGCCTCAGCGAGCCCCGGATGCCGACATCACGGACTTGCTGCCGTTCAACTTCGCGAAACGGCAAACGGCTACACCGCCGCCGCCTTGATCGATCGAGCGCATAGCTTCGGCCCGACCGTCAACGTGTGGCGAATTGAGCGCTTACGATAACTCCTCACTGCCTGCTGCTTTTGCTGCTCTCTTTCTGGTTGTCTTCGCCTTGGCAGAACTGGACTTGAAGCGCCAGGATTCATTGCCCGTTTCGACGATGTGGCAGTGATGGGTGACGCGGTCCAGCAGCGCCGTCGTCATCTTT
Source organism: Burkholderia glumae LMG 2196 = ATCC 33617 (assembly GCF_000960995.1). Lineage (NCBI taxonomy): Bacteria > Pseudomonadati > Pseudomonadota > Betaproteobacteria > Burkholderiales > Burkholderiaceae > Burkholderia > Burkholderia glumae. Next base: position 1,246,347 of record NZ_CP009435.1, read on the forward strand.
GCGTCCCCGAACACGGTCGCCCACTCGCCGAAGCTGAGGTTGGTGGTGATCACGACACTCGTGTGTTCATACAGCTTCGAGAGCAAGTGGAACAGCAATGCGCCACCGGTCTGGCTGAACGGCAGGTAGCCCAGTTCGTCGAGGATTACCAGGTCGACGTACATCAGCTTATGGGCGATCTGGCCTTGTTTGCCGATGGACTTCTCCTGCTCCAGTGCGTTGGTCAGCTCGACGGTCGAGAAGTAGCGCACGCGCTTGCCGTGGCGCTGCACGGCCTCAATTCCGATCGCTGAGGCGAGGTGCGTTTTGCCGGTGCCGGGGCCACCGATGAACACGACGTTGTGTGCGCTTGCGAGGAACGACAGGTCACTGAGTTCTCGAACCAGCGCTTCGTCGACGTGTGCCTGCGCGAAGTCGAAGCCCTTCAGGTCGCGGTGAGCCGGGAAGCGAGCGGCGGTCATCTGATAGGCGATCGAGCGCACCTGTCGCTCCGCCGTCTCAGCCATCAGCAGTTGCTTCATGAAGCGCTCCGGGTCGAACTCCGTGTGACGCGACTGCGCCAGCAGCTCTGGCCAGGTGCTCGCCATGCCATGCAGTTTGAGCCCCTTGAGTTGGGCGGCGATGTCGTTAGACATGACGGTCCTCCGGTGGGTTGGCGCGCAGGGTTTCGTAGCGGCTCACGTCGGCAGCCGGCTCTTCGGTAAGCTGGAGTTTCGTCGTCGCGAGGTTGGTACTCGTGGTGGGCGCCTTCAACCGGCTCAGCACGTTCAGAACGTGCTCCCCACTGGGGCGTCCCGAGTCCAGCGCTGCCTGCACAGCAAGCAGCACGGCATCGAGTCCGTGTTCGCGCACCGCGGCGAGCACCTGCGTCATGATGCGATCGCCTCCCGGGTGCTTCAGTAGGTGTCGCTGCAACTGCTGCAGCGGCTGTGGCATCGTGACGAACGGAGCACCATTGCGCAACGCGCCGGGTTTGCGCTCGACCAGCGTGATGTAATGGCGCCAGTCGTAGAAGGTCATGTGCCGCTCGAAGCTGCGTTCGTGGCGTGCGATCTCCTGGGCGTCGGCGACGACGCTGAGATATGCCGGATAGCAGCGCACGCTCACCAGCTGGTTCGTATACTCGGTGGGCACGCTGTAGCGGTTGCGCTGGAAGTGGATGAGGCTGGTCGACGACACCCGCAGGGTCTGCTCGACATAGCCGTCGAACGGGCGTGGATTGGGCATCAGCCTGGTGCGTTCGTCCTGCAGCACGTCCTCGACCGTCAGCTCGGGCCACTGCGGGTGCCGCATCTGCCAGGCCTGACGACACTGGCCCGCGACCCATTCGTTCAGAATCTCCAGCGTTTCCCAGCGTCGTAGCGCAGCCTCGTGCCAGATCTGGCGGCGCCGGTCCTGCACGTTCTTCTCAACGATGCCCTTCTCCCAGCCGGCGGCACGGTTGCAGAATTCCGGCTCGAACAGGTAATGGCCGCACATTGCCTCGAAGCGGGCGTTGACCGCGCGCTCCTTGCCTCGGCCGACCTTGTCCACGGCGGTCTTCATGTTGTCGTAGATGCCGCGGCGCGGCACGCCGCCGAACGCGGCGAATGCGCGGGCGTGTGCATCGAACAGCATCTCGTGACTCTGGGTCGGATAGGCGACCAGCCAGAACGCCCGGCTGGCATTGAGCTTGACGTGGGCGACCTCCAGGCGTCGCCGCAACCCGCCGATGAAGGCGTATTCGCAGCTCCAGTCAAACTGGAATGCTTCGCCGGGTTCGAAGGCCAGCGGTACATAGGCCTTCCTGCGCGGGGCTTCAGCCTGCTCCTCGTGCCAGCGTCTCACGAAGGCGCTGACGCGGCCGTAGCTGCCGGCGTAGCCCTCGCCGCGGATGGCCTCGAACATGAACCGGGCCGTGCGCCGGTCACGCTTCGGGCGATGACTGTCTGCCCGCAGCCAGCCCGTCAGTTGCGCGGCCCACTCGTCGACGACGCTCGGGCTGACGCGCTTCGGGTACTTCGGCTCAACGGCATCCGTTTGCCGAAGCCAGCTGCGCACCGTGTTCCGGGACAGGCCCGTGCGCCTCGCAATCTCGCGCAGCGGGACCTTCTCGCGGAAATACATCCGCCTGATCTTGGCCAATATGCCCACCGTGATCACCTCTGTATCCCCTGCTCAAAGATTGAGCAGGGCATTCAATCACGTGGGTCAAAATTCGATGAAAATTACTGCCTCAGGTGGGTCAGTTCTGCGTGGACATCAACACTGCGCCGTACTTACGCGCTTTCAGCCACTTGATGTTCAAGTTCGCGATGAACAACCCGGAAGTGACTGCGGCGATCGCCGCGCTGATGGCAGCCCCTGAATCGCCCCGCACGGTGCCCCAGCCGTGCTCAAAAACGGTCACGCCGCGGTCGATCAGTGGCAGGCATCGACGCCGACAAAGACATCGACGGCGTCACGTTGTTGAGTGTCTTGCATCGAAGTTTATGCAGAGTGAACGGATTGGCCTGCAACAACGGTGGCAAGTCTCGGCATCCACGTTACGGACGGCGTCGGGATATCCCGGCCAAACCCATATCAGCGATCACCAGCCACCCACCAGGCCCGGTGACAACCCCCCCGGATCATGACTGCGACTGGGGGCGAGAATCATGCCGGGCCTGGCTGGCCATAGCCCCGATTATCGAGGCGGGAAGATAGTAACGGGGCGGTCGCAGTCACGGAGTCGATGGAGCTATAAGAAAACTAGGGAACATTATGGCGACCCTCCGGATGCGCATGAGAGATGCGCACGGTCATGGTTTCACCGCCACCATGACGAGCTGAAAAACGCACATGCCTGTGGCGAGCGCGGCCAAGCACGTCGGCACGAGGGTGTCGACCGCGCTTTTTGAATACGTAGCGGTGCTCAGCGCACAGCGCAGGACAATCCACGCCACCACCTGCCGCGGCAGTTGAAATGTGTAGGAGCACCCGTAACTGCTTTGATAGTGATTGCCGCATGCCCACTTAAGGTCCAACGCATACCGGACTCCGCCTTGCCACGGGGAAGACCCATCGCGGTCGATGCCCGTGTTGGCGATGGCCTGCGTGAGAGGGCCTCGGTCTGCAAAGCGGGCTAGCTGCGCCTCGGCAAGATCGTCAAAATCGATGAGGTAGCGCGGCGTCTGGCTGTGAACAAGATAGCGTTCCACCGTGCGCTTCAGGTGTCGCGAGATCAACGCGTGGCGCCGGTTGTCAAACTCCTGCGCGAGCCGCGCGCGCTCGACGTCGGTCTCATCATGGAACCAGTAGCGCAGGAACACGTAGATGAGCACCGCGAAAAGGCTGAGCCAGACTTTCAGCGGCGTGACGTTGCCGACCTGGGCAAAGCCGAGCAGCGTGCCGGTGGGCTTGAACGACAGGTCAAACACGGTGATCGCGACGATCGCGGCCGAGAGCATAACGACGTTGCGGCGCAGCTTGTCGGGTAGGTCATCCATCGAGTGTTTCTTGTTTTTTTCCGGGGGGACGGGCGCCGCCGGTGTGCCGGGACGTTGCCGGGTTGTCTGCTTCGATGTAGTCGAAAATGTTTGCGCAGTCTTGTGCCTCTGGCGTCCAGAGAGGATCCATTACTTCGCCGCTTCTAGCCGGCGACGTGTTGCAGCCCGACATGCTGCGAACTCGGTGTCGACTTCGGCAGCCGGCACTAAATTGCCAATGTCGGCTGAGACTTGCGACCGCTCGACCTTGGCGCGCAGCCATGCGTCATATTCGATCGCTTCTTGTTGCTGCTTTACGTAGTCCCGCATGAAGTCGCGCAAGAGCTGCGCACCTGTTCGGTCATGAGCCTTCGCCGCAGCCGAGAACGCAGTTTTCAGGGCGTCATCGACCCGAAACGTAAAGGTGGTTTCGCTCATAACGATACCCTTGTGCGCTATATGATGAATGCATGGTAGCACCCTCGTGGGTAGAATCACGTGTCCTATTCGTACATCGCCGACGTGCCGCTCAGTGCCCCTCTCTTTTACCACGTCGGCGATATACGAGGTCAGGCGGGGGGGCGAGTATTTGACGCTCACGGGTTGCAAGAACGAAGTGTACCGATCGATGAAAAAACAGAGCTCGCTTCGCAGTGCACGCCCCGCGCGAACGAAAGCCATGTTGCTGCCGTTGTCCGCGGAGAAGGTTCGGTCGCTGTCGCTTGAGAACCACCTTGCTTTGGCGGTGGTGCGCGCGGGTCGTGGTGATCTGGATCGGCTCTGCTGTTTGCTACGGGTGGTCTATCTGGCTTTTTACATGCGCGGCGAGACTGCAAACGGCATGGACCTCGAACTATATCGGCAGGCGGAGGCCGTCTTGAACGCATGCATCGCTCGCGTTGAGCATGGCGAACCGTGCTTGTTGCTGGACCAAGAACAGACGGTGGTCGAACGGGTGCTGGTGCTGCACGATCAACAACTGGCCGCAGTGCCGAAGTTTCGTTATCTGGATGCCTGGGACCAACTGCAGCGCTTTATTGTCAGCAAGCATCGGTCACCGATCCCGACTCAGGCGAACGAGTAACGGCGTTGATCGCAGTTTATGTGACGCGCTCATCGACGCTATCGACCCAGCACGAGGACGCAGACGGTGACCTACAACGCTCTTAACCACCTCACGACGCTGCTTCAGTCTGGCGGAGGTGGATCTTCGGACCAGTGTTCGACAGAGGCGAATACCTCGTTCGGACCGCTATGCTGAATTGGTCGACTGGCAGAAAAATGATCGAACTTCACACGATTTGCCGCTTCACGTACAACTGGGTTGGCGAGCGATAAGCCCGCTTCCCGCAAGCACTTTTCGGTATGGCGTCGAGTGACATGCGCCTGTGTTGAATACAGCGTCTGTACGAGCTGCGTTGCAAGCTCTGCGTCATGCTCTTCCTTCGCCAGACGCCGAGCCTGAACCCACTGTTGGTGAAGTTTTGAGATCTGTCGACACTCGTCCTCGAACCAGTATCGAAGGTACGTATACTTGTAACCCAATTTCTCTGCGACGTCTTTCATCGGGTGCTCGGAGTACCCTTTGGCGATGATGGTTCGGAGCGCCTCAGTCAAAGCGTTGCGCTGCCTAACTGATAGATCTAAGGTGCGGCGTGTAGGTTTCCGGAATTGCCGTTGCGGAGGTGCTGCAAACGATTCGTCGAGTCCATTCCGCAGCAACGCAACGGGCGTAGTGCGTAACCCTTGTGTCATTAGAAGGAAGGCAGGCAGTGACGGTTTCACATCTCGATAACGCCATTGGCTAATGACTCTCTTTGTGAATCCGAGGGCTCTCTCGATGTTCGCGACGGTGCCGTCGAAGTGATGGTCGGCCATCTCGGCAATACGAGTCTGCAGATGTTGTGCCGTGAGCAGCTCGCTGATTTCCGGGCCTCGGAGAATCATCTCGCCGATGGCATCGATGTTGTACCGCTGCTGTGGGCTGAGACGACTGGCTTTGGCGATTCCCCGAAGCTCCTTATAGTTTGCCGCTAGCCAACTGCCGCACCGAGAACAAAAATCAACATGGGCATGGCGTGGCACAAACGGCTGTACCCGCCGGCAGGTTGGGCATTCATACTGCAGCGCCATGCTATGGACTGGGCACACCAAAATGGGGGCGGCTTGCCAGATCAACGGCAAATAGGGTTCGTGTCCCGCGTCACGCCATTCGAGGAAGCACAGTGGGCACCATCTCGGATGCGTAGACAGTAACCCCAGTGCTCGCGGGTCGAGTAGGCCGGACCACAGCATGAAGGAGCATTCGCTTAGCTGTCGCTGGCTCGTCAAGTTTTCCAGTTTTCGGGTGAGCTCCGCTGCATACTTACCCACTCCGTTCATGGTCTTCAAGTGAGACTCCGTGAAGCTTGAACTATGCTTGGTATGTCGAATCCTTGTCTCCGGAACGATCTCGCGACTCATCAGAACAAGCGGGCTTACTGTGTGGGCCAGGGCGAGGCGGATCAACACGCTATGCAATGCCTCCCGCATGATGGAATCTCTACCCAGTGGAGCGATCCGATAGAGGCGACTTCGTTCCGGCATTTGCCAATTCGATGCTTGCCAAAGGTCGTCATCAGAGGTCATTTGATTCACCTCCAATGGGATCTCGACCGGGCTTCCTTGTTCCCGGTCGGCGCTTCTTAACAAGGCGACGTGACTCCGAGGAGGTGCTCGGTTTGCGAGATGAAGTTGTGGGGATGTAATCGAAGCCAAGCTCCCGGGCAAGATCGTCTTCCTTGATGTCCTTGAGCAGAGCCTCTCCAGCCACTGCCTCCTTCAACATTGTCATCAGCTTGTAGTTAGAGAAGGCCGTTGCCTCGAGCAGCGTTCCATCGACCAGGAGATTGTGATGCAGGGCTCGCTCCAGTGCTCGCTGCAACCATGTTTTAAGGATGCCTACACATCCAACTGAGCGCATGAGAAAATAATCGGCATGATTCATCAAGCTCTGGTCCCATTCGACTGGGAGTGCGTGAAGCATCGTGTGTATGGCGTCGCGGAATGAGTTGCCGTATGAGTTGCCGCTCAGCAGATCCTCGGCCGTGTATCGCCTGAAATGAACAACATCTGAGCGCCTGAGCAGTTGTGAATCGAAGTTTTCCGGTTTGATGAGCTCATAGGTGGCGGCTAGAATCATCGGGATTTCGATGTCGTTTTTGAGAGACTTGACTAGCTGCAATTGAAGTGAGAGCTGCGACCTCGAGCGGACAATGAACAGATGGCTCGCTTCGTCGAACGCGATGATTTTGGCTCCTCGGTGGATGACGCAGCTTCTTAGGGCACGCCTCAGTTCTTCCGCAACCAGTGAAGGAAGATTGCCGATGACCTCCCCGTCGAGCTCGACCAGCATTCGTTGGATGACTTTTCGTCGAATAAGGGTACGCGGTCTTTTAACGACGCCCCTCAGCGGTTGAGGCCAGCAGACATTCTCCAAGGCATGAGATCGGCGTAGTCGTCGGCGGTTGCAGCGAGCGGCAACCTGGTGAACAGCCAGACCAGATAGCGATACGGCTCGATGCCGTTCGCCTTGCACGTCTCGACGAGGGAGTACAGGTTGGCACTGGCCTGCGCACCGGCGACCGTATCAGAGAACAGCCAGCCCTTGCGGCCGACGACGAACGGCCTTATCGCGTTCTCGCACAGGTTGTTCGAGATCGGCCAGTTGCCGTTCTCGACGTAGCGGACCAGCTTGGGCCACTGTCCGTTCATGTACTGCAATGCCTTGCCGAGCAAACTCGACGGCACGACGCCCGGCAGATGCTCGATTAGCATGCGCTCGATGATGACGAGCACGCGGGCGCTGTACCGGGCGCGCAGCCGTCGCCGACGTTCAGACTCCCACTTCGCACTGCGCGCCTCGGCCGCGAACAGCTTGCCGATCAGTGCCACGAAGCGTGTGGCCAGCAGATCCGGTGAGCGTGCCGCCTTCGGCACCGACTCCTCGGCCTTGATGAAGCCGCGGCGCACGTGTGCCCAGCATCCGAGATGCACGAGCTGGTGATCGTGGGCGATGCCGTTATAGAGCTCGTAGCCATCCGTCATCAGCGCAGTGCCGGGCTGTACACCGGCATACAGCTTCTGCGCATGTTGAGCACCGCGCCCGGGCGAGTAGGAGAACATCCGCACGGACGGCCCCGAGCCGTTGACCTGCGCCCACAGGTAACTCTTCGTCTGCGGCCTTCGTCCTGGTTCCTTCAGCACCTGGAACGTGGTTTCGTCGCCGTAGATCAAGTTCGATTCGAGCAGCGCGTCGCGCATCAGGTTGATCACCGGCTGCGTGGCCAGACCTACCCGCACCACGCTGGCGGCCAGCGTATTCGACGAGATGTCACCGCCGAAGCGACGCAGCAGTGTGGCCTGACGATACAGCGGCATGCCGTACTGATACTTGCCGGTGATGATCCACGCCAGCGCGGATTCCGTGAGCAGCCCGCGCGGAATGATGCGCGTCGGCGCCAGCGTGACCTTGATGCCGAGATCGCAGCATGGGCACGCGTACTTGACCCGCTGGTGCTGAACGACGCGCACTTGCTCGGGAATCACGTCGAGCTGTTCGCTCGTTTCCACGCCGATCTCGACGAGGGCCTGGCCGTCATGGGCGCAGAACCGTTCGGACTCGGGCAGCTCGTGCCGCACGACCTCGCGCGGCAGATTCGGATCGAGTGGTTTGCGCCCGCGCTTGCCTCGCGTGTGGGCCGCGACCGATGTACCGGGCATATCCTCGCGCGCGGGCGCGTCGGCAGTCGTCGCCAGCGCCTCGGCTTCGTTGAACAGGCCGAGCTGGTCGGCATGGCGCGCCTCGCTCGAGGCGCCGAACAGTTCGTGCTTGTAGGCCCGCAGTTTCTCTTCGGCCAGATCGCGCTGAGCCGTCACGAGCCGAAGCTCACCGCGCAGCGCATCGCGTTCGGCGAGCAGTGCCTGGTATTGCTCAACACTCGGCATGACGGGGCTGTTCGGCATGGCCAATTAGACCACGCCACCTGCGTGGTGTTCAGCTCATCCGCGCGTAATATCGCTGGGGATGCTTCTGGATCACGGCCAGGTCGATGCCGTCGAGCAGCCAGTGCAACTGCTCGGTGCTGATCGTGATCGTGTCGCCACCGTTCGGCCAGACGAAGCGGTCGGCTTCGAGTCGCTTGAGCAGTAACCAGAAACCGTTGCCGCCCCAGCCGAGGATCTTGACTCGATCACGACGGCGGTTGCCGAAGACGAACAGCGCCGAGGTCATTGAGTTCAGGCGCATCGCCTGTTCGACCAGGATCGACAGCCCGTTGATGCCCATGCGGAAGTCGACCGGATCGCGATGCAGGTAGACCTTCAGCCCTTCGTCGAACCGGAACACGGCAGCCTCCCGAGCATCTGGACGAGCATCGTCAGTTCATCGAAGTTCGCCTGGCTCAGCTCCAAGGAAACGCCGTTTGGTAAGTGCACCTTCAGCGAGGACACCGCAGCCGATTTAGCCGGAGTGGGGGCAGCCGCAGAGGTGACGACCTGCATGAAGGCTGATTCCTCAGGCACGGAAGCCGTCGACAACTCGACGCGAGCCTCTCGTGACGGCTCCGCCGCGGAGCTGGCTATCTCGCCCGCGGCTTGTTCGCGCTGATACTTGGAAATCCACGTCCGAACGAGGTTCGGATTGATGTCGTGCTCCATGGCCGTCCGCGCGATCGACACCCCTGGCTTCAGACACGCCTGTATCAACTCGCGCTTCGCATCCTCGTCGTACTTGCGCCGTCCGTCTCGCTTGCGATCGGCCACCAACCGGCTCTGCAAACCTCCGTGTTGCTCGTTCATGCACACCTGTCCACGCTCATTGAACATGGACACGTAGCCTCGGTGAATCAGCCTCGTCGTGCAATGGCGTCCTTCAAAGAGCGCTTACGAATAAGGGGCTCGTTGAATCGCTCAAGCGTTCGGACGAACGCATCTTTCCAGTTGAAATCTCCGCGGATTGGGGCTGGAAGGCGGACCAATATGGCTGGCACAAACGATGGATCCGATTCCAGCTTGGTTGCATATGACATGTTGATACGCTTGATGAACTCCTCGACCGCAACCGACTTGCCGACACCGGACGGACCCACAAGGGCCATGAACGAATCGGCGCGAGACGGGTTGCCGACATCGCCGAGTGAATCGAGTGCTTCCTTCAGCCGAAGATGCATTACACGTCTTGACTGGAATTTCAGCAAGGCGGCGTATTGTGGAGAGTCTTCTGGGAATGTAAACATCAGAATTCCTCCAGGATCTTGGGCTGGTAGGGGATGTAGTCGTCGGTGCCAAGCTCGACTACGTTGTTCGACGACGTAGATTCCAATAGGACGTCCTTCGTTACCGTAGGCGCGGAGGATTCCATTTCGAGTTGATGAAGCCGTTGAAGCGCGAGCGCTTCCTCAGCTTCTGCGGTAGTAAGGAAATCGGCCAAGCGTTGGGCATTGACGGATTCTTGGGTGCCGGCGAGACGAAATTTTTCACGTAACCGTTCGCTGGCTAGTTGGACTTCGCGCTGTGAACGTCCGCGGAACACGACGTAGTGCTCGGAGTGGCATTCGTGCCACTTGTTCTCGATGTACGCGTATGCGATTCCCATGTTGAACGGATCGAACCGTACAGGCACCCGTTCGCCGATCGTCGACAGGATTCGCAGTGCTGGCGACGAGTAGTAACAGTAGTTGACCTTGATGCCGCGGACAGTCACTTTTGCGGTGCCCTTGGCTGTCGATGGCATGGTCATCAAGATGAATGCCTCGTCGTATATAACCCGAACGTGATGCCGACGCCCCGTTAGCTCGATGCCAGCGTTGTATGCCTCGAGCGGACTACACCCGAGCACAGTGTGGTGATTTCTGTCGTATACCTTGTTAAGGTATTCCTCGAACTTTCGACTGAACGTTTCGTAGGTCCAGATGGCCAGGCGTGATGGGGATATCTCTTTGGTGACTTTTCTGTATTGGCTTTCTGCTTGCGTGTTGCCAAGCAGGTTATGAATGAACGCCTCTTGGGTTGTGCCAAATAGTGATTCGATCACCGATCCATCATGTGGACGCGCCGTTTTCCGCCGTTTTTTGTTGCACTTGAGAGCAGCGGCGAGCTGCTCGAAGTAAATCGAATCAAACTCAGGGCCTCTGTCGACGACGATGAACTGAGGAACTCTTCCTTGTCGCCGAACGCACTCTCGTATGACCATCATGCATGAGCGATAGGAAGGAGGGTCGAATGTCAGGTAGTACGCTAGTATTCGCCGTGTGAATGTGCACACCATCAGCGTCAGCCAGATTGACTTCAGAACACGGCCATTGAGTCGCGCCCGAAATCTTATTGGCAGCGGAGTATGGTCGATATGCGCAATGTGGAATGGGTGCGTCCCGTGCGGAGGTGTTGTCGGCTCAATCCACCAATATGGAACGATGGGATCCAATTCATAGGCCGCGCGGGAGCCGAGTCGCTTGACTACATCTTTGGGCGTCCTGAGTTTCCTGATTTCAGCCACGAACGTTTTGCGACTCGGCGGTCGAAATCCCTGCTGATTGCATAGGCTTATGACCAGGCCATACATTGCCGTCATTGTTTTCCGTTGCGGCTTCGTCCACTTCTCTTGATAGACGTGTTGCATGACGTCGATGACTGGCTGCGCGATTTTCCGACAGTGATTGCCTTGGCTTTGAGCGACGTTTGGAACTAGGCCAATGAACCCGTATCCGTAGTGATGTTCGGCTCGTCGATATTCGGCGAGCCAGTATTTCTGTGTGCGGAGTGTACGATGAGCCAGAGTAGTGGCGGCGTCAGGCTCGAATAGAACGCGATAACGCTCCACTGCGATTTGTAGCTTTTGAACACTGACGCGTTCGAGGATTGCTAACGCGTCTCGCCGATCGGCGACGAGTTTGACGACCGCGGGGATGATCTTTCCCTGCTGAGCAAGTTCGTCGAGGACGGCAGGGGTAAGCTCAATGAAGTGTGAGTGGGAGCCTGGCTTCTCATCGATACTGCGACATGCTATCGATGAATCACCACGGTTCAGGACTTCCCAAAGCCGTCCGTCCCACTGGAAGCGAGTACCGGGGCTGATCGAGAGCGTGATTGATTGACGGGGCGATGTAGTTTCGGATTTGGCGAATGAGCGGTATGCGACGGCTGCATATCGGTCCCGGAAAACCAACGCTTCCTGCGGATTGGTTAGGCGATCGCTGGGCAAATCGAACACAATCCGCCCAGATGAGATCTCGGAGTACAACGTGTCGGCGATATCAGGGAAGTCATTGAGTACTGAAGCGATCGTGCTCCACGGACGAGACGCGATCCGTTCGTGGAGACTTGCAATTTGCGACACGTCGTTCTGGGGCTTCCACACTTTGTAGTCGCGCAAAAACTCAAGGTTCTCGATGAGCGCCCATGCGTTTTCGCGCGATGAACGGATAACGAAGGTCGCGCCGAGTTCGGCGGCTGCCTGCTCGGCCGCAATCCGACGCCACTCGCCGGACTGATCAACCGAGTACATGTGAGGTTTTTCTCGTGCCAGCTTGACCAGATCTTCCTCGAGCTTGCATTCGACAAACTGGAAACCGGCTCGAGTGATGCGCAAAAAATCAGGGACATACTGAAAGCTGGAGCGGCGCCCGCTCGGCGCGGTTTGTACGATGGTCAGGTGGTAGGGTTGCCCATAGAACTCGATGGTTTCGTCGTCGTGATCCCATGTCGCCGCGGCAGCATATTCGGTGTGATACGCCTCGCAGTCCACCGTTGTTCCCATCTTCAAGCTGCAATATCTCACCGAATTGCTGATACTCCCGCCATCTGTCCTTCGAACTGGGGAGTTGGCGCGGATCCAGCGAATTGCTTTCTGTCCCTGAACTGGTGTACCCAGTGCGTCAAATAGCGCTTGTAGTTCGTCGTCGTTGAACACGAAAACCTCCTATGGAGAGGACGCGTTGCCCCTCCTCGCCTGCCGACATGCAAGGCGAGGGGCTCGATGAAATAAAGGGGGCGGAAACGACGAGAAAAACACTCCCAGTAGCCTTGACAGCGTGCTGTCGGCCGCTAGAATGTGCCTATCCACGTTCCATGGATGCACTGTTTTTCGAAGGGCTCAGCCGCGCCAACGGCTGGGCCCTTTGTGTTTCCGCACAAGGTCAAACGTCCATTTCGGATTTCCTCCAAATTAATAAGGGGTCCAATGGAAGTGGGTTTTGCGCAGACTATGTAGTGTTCTGCGTCGCGGCACTCATGGCACTTTTGCATGATTGCGCGAAGATGAGACGATAGCGCGCCGAACATCAGCGGTCAAATTAAGCCTTTGATTGTATTGAGTTATTTGTGCTATAGGATAATTTCGCGCGAGTTTCGAGGCGGCCGAGGAAAGAGGGCGATGGCCTTGAGCGATGACTACGACGCTTGGTATTGAGAACAAGTTGAGAAGGCGATCCGGGAGGCCGACGATCCAAATGTCAAATGGGTCCACCGCGACAAGGTGAAAGCGGACATGGCGGCGCAACGTGAAGCGTTACGGCGTCGAATCGGCGGCATCGGCAACGACGACACCCGCTACCGCACGCCGCAGGTCTACAACGCGTCAGCTCGAGCCGCGCCGTCAAATTCTCGCCAAGTCGAGGGAGAAGAAGAATCCGGCCCAGGTTGAAGAAGACCCGTCACTTGATCGGAGCCATACGCCTCGTCCATAAGTGCCAAGCTCGCGCTCTCTGGGTACAGGCGGATCATGCTGTCGCCGGCTGGAGCAACCTTGGAGTCGTGGAAGGTTTGGGGCGGTGCTGCACGGCTGTCTGAAGGGCTTACCAGTAAGCCCCGGTTTGGGCGCTCGCCAGCAGTCTCGAAATTAGATCTATGCCCTCGGGAGTGTGAAGGTAGTCCACCGGGCGTTGCCCGCCGAGAGCCGGAACTGGTGAATGAAGCCAGTCGAGGAGCCATGACTGTACGTCAAAGCCATCCGGATTCCCAGATTCGTCGACCATCCTCTGAACCTGAGCCGTAAGCATTTCTATGACGGCAGGCGGGATGCTTGGTGGATATGAACCCTGTGGTGGCGAGTTCTTGCTGCCGGCCTTTCTAATGGTGGGCATGTACACCTCGTAGTCGATTTGGCATCGGACTGCGCGGCGATTTCCGATCCAAAGTTCTACAAGGCGCAGCGCCGATCTCGTTCTAAGACTAGTTCTTCCAACGCATGCTGCGGGACCCGCGCTCACATTGACGACTCGCCTTGGGCTGAACAAAGTGCAACGAATTCGTTCGCGCTTGAACAAGGTGCAAATATATAGTTCGGCTCAAAGCGTCGAGGGCAGAATCTCGGAGAACAATTGGGGGCATCAGTGTGGAGATATGGTTCCGTCCACCGTAAAAAGATGCTCCCTGTCTCACTTCAAGGCCGGTTTTTTTATGGCTTTTCTTCTATACCCGTCCCGGTCTTTTCCGTCTTCATAAAAAGCCGGCGACAGTCCGGGCAGACGTTGCAGGGAAGCGTTTCAACCGCTTGCCGCCGATCGCGGGATGTATGCCGAACGGCGCGATCCGCCCTAGGCGTGCGACAAGATCACGGGCAAGGCGGCGTCGCCCGCGGCGAAGTTCGACCGCGAGCGGGCGCGCATCTGGCATGGTGCAGGGAGCCCGCTGCTCCTGTTCGGCTTCGGACCGCGCATGCCGCAGGCCGTGATCATCGCGCTGCGGCAGCGGCCCGGCTCAGGCCGAGATCACGGCGCGGTTGCGCCCGCCGCGCTTGGCCTCGTAGAGCGCGGCGTCGGCGGCCTCGAGCAGCGCCGTGGTCGATCCGCTCGGCGTCGCGATGGTGCAGGCGCCGCCGATGCTGACCGTGACGATGCCGTCGGCCGCGCCGCCCGAATGCGGCACCTGCATGGCGGCCACCGCGAGGCGGATCTTCTCGGCCACGAGCCGCGCGCCGCCGGCCGGCGTGCCGGGCAGCACGACACCGAACTCCTCGCCGCCGAAGCGCGCGGCGAGATCGCCGGGCCGGCTCATGCAGCGCTGCAGCGCGGCACCCACCTGGCGCAGCACGTCGTCTCCCGCCACGTGGCCGTAGGTGTCGTTGTACTGCTTGAAGCGATCGACGTCGATCATCAGCATCGACAGCTCGGCTCCCTCGCGCAGGCTCCTGCGCCACTCTCCTTCGAGATAGGCATCCAGATAGCGCCGGTTCGGCAGCGAGGTGAGGCCGTCCGACTGCGAGAGCCGCTCGAGCTCGCGATTGGCGAGCAGCAACTCTTCCTGGGATTGCCGCAGGGCGCGATACGCGGTGTTCAGCTGCAGCAGGTTCACATAGGCGCGCGAGTGATAGCGGATGCGCGCGACCAGCTCGACGCGGTCGGGCAGCTTGATCAGGTAGTCGTTGGCACCGACCTCGAAGGCGGCCTGCTTGATGCGCGGCTCCTCCTTGGTCGACAGCACGATGATCGGCACGTCGCGCAGCTCCGGCGTGCGGCGATACTGCTGCACCAGCGTGAGGCCGTCGACCTCGGGCATCACCAGATCCTGCAGGATCAGCGTCGGCCTGGTCTGGCGCGCGGTGTCGAGCGCCTGCGTCGCATCCTGGCAGTAGCGCAGCTCGATGCCGGCCTCGCCGGCCAGCGCCTGGCGGACCGCCTCGCGCACGATCGGCTGATCGTCGACGAGCAGCACCACCGCCGTGTCGGACGTCGCGGTATGGGCGGGCAACGCGCGCCGCGCCGCCTCGAGCGCGGCGTCGTCGCCCTGTGGGCCGGTGCCCGATTCCTCGGGCCGGTGGTTCGGTGCACCGGCCGGTTCCAGTTCCATGCGTGGTTTCCTTCAGAATGCGCAATGCGTTGCCGGTCCGGCGGCCGACTCGTCGAGTTCCAGGGTGGCACCGGCGCTCGGCGCGCCGGCCCGGCGCATCCACGTGCCCGGCTCCGGGCACGAAGGGCGTAGCAGGTGGACGCGGCCGGGGAGGATCGGGACGGCTGCCGGTTGCCGGTGGATCGATGCCCGATATACGCGGGCGCCGTCGTGCCGGATTCGACAGCATTGCTGCCTCGGGCCGGCGGCCGGTGCGCCGTGTGCCCGCGGCGGCGCCGGCCGGCATCGTCGCGGCCGCTGCTCGCCCGCGCCGCGACCGTCCTCGGTTGGTCCGGTCGCTCCTCGGTTGGTCCGGTCGCGATACTCGGCGAATTTCCACAGCCGTCGGGAAAGTATTGTAGGCCGCACGGCAAAAGCCCGCAGCGGTTTTGCGGCAGGCGGCCCGCGGCGTCGCCTCGCGCACGGTGCCTGTCCACAGCCGCCGGTGGACGAGTGCTGTGCGTCGCGCCCGCACGGTTCGCGGCTCGCCTCACGCCTCGCGCGGCGGCCCGCTTGGTGGCACGGTCAGACCGCGCAGCGCGCGAGATGGAAGCGCAGCGTTGCCTCGTCGGGTTCGCCGTCGCCGCTGCGTGGCGGGTAGACCGCAATCGTCGTGCCGGCTGCCGCGTTGCGCTCGAGCGTGATGCGCCAGTCGTCGGCCTCGGAGTACGGGCCGACCAGTACCGTCGCGACGGTGCCCTGCCGGGTGACGCGTGCGCGCGACAGGCGGCTGGACAGACATTGCTCGATCTGCGGCGCGCCCAGTGCCGACGACACATAGATCATCGCGCCCGGCGGCGCGCCGATCGCAGCGGCCTGTGACTGGGCGAGCGGACGCGGGCCGTCGCTGCTGCTGCCGCAGCCGGCCAGCGCGGCGGCGATGCCGGCCAGCAGCGCGCAGTCCGCGATTCGTTTCGGTACGTTCATCAATGGCTTCATTCTCGTGGTACGGGGTCCGTCAACGCATCGCTGTCTTGCGCCCCCGGGCGGGCCGGCAGCCAGCGATGTCGGGGCAGGCTAACAAGCGTGGCGGGTCGAGGATGTTAAAAATTGTGTTTGCGCGGCGTCTCGCGTAGGATGCGCCGCTTTTGTCGGGCGCGCGTAAGCGTATCGGAAGTTCGCGATCGTGGCCCGATCCGCCCCCCGAACGTGCTTTCCGCTTATCTCGCAAAACAGCGGCGTGGCTGCCGCTTGGGCATTCCCTTATGTCGGAATATCTCATATTGCGTATGCATTTCAGCATGCCTATCGTTCGAAATGGCGCGCCGGAATCGGCGTAGCGCTTTCGGGGCAACCAACTATATGAACCAATGATTCCTATGTCGAGACCATCTGGCGCGACGGCACGCGCAGGCGACAACAAGATTTGCAACGGAGACGACCATGAGTAGTGTCATCGAGCCCGCCGGCAGCGCGGGCACCCCGTCCTTCCTGTCCAAGGAGGCGACGATTGCCCGCCCGGGGTTCTCGCGATGGATGGTGCCGCCCGCGGCGCTCGCGGTCCACCTCTGCATCGGCCAGGCTTATGCGTTCTCCGTGTTCAACGGACCGCTCACGAAGGTGATCGGCATCACGTCCTCGGCCGCCGGCGACTGGACGCTCACCACGCTCGGCTGGATCTTCTCGCTCGCGATCGTGTTCCTCGGCCTGTCGGCGGCGTTCGCCGGCAAGTGGCTCGAGCGCGTCGGCCCGCGCCGCACCATGCTGACGGCGGCCTGCTGCTTCGGCGGCGGCTTCATCGTGGCGGCGATCGGCGTCTGGGTCCACCAGATCTGGCTGCTCTATCTCGGCTACGGCGTGATCGGCGGGATCGGGCTCGGGCTCGGCTACGTGTCGCCGGTCTCGACGCTGATCCGCTGGTTCCCGGACCGTCGCGGCATGGCCACCGGCATGGCGATCATGGGCTTCGGCGGCGGCGCGATGATCGCCGCGCCGCTGTCGGTGGCGCTGATGAACCACTTCAAGAGCGCGACCAGCGTGGGTGTGGCCGAAACCTTCGTGGTGCTCGGCGTGGCCTACTTCATCTCGATGACGATCGGCGCGTTCGCGATCCGCGTGCCGGCGCCGGGCTGGAAGCCGGCCGGCTGGGAGCCGCCGGCGCAGTCGACCAACAAGATGATCACCTCGCGCCACGTCCACATCGACCAGGCGCTGAAGACGCCGCAGTTCTACCTGATCTGGCTGGTGCTGTTCCTGAACGTCACGGCCGGCATCGGCATCCTCGGCCAGGCCTCGGTGATGATCCAGGAAAGCTTCAAGGACACCGTGTCGGCCGCGGCCGCAGCCGGCTTCGTCGGCCTGCTGTCGCTGTTCAACATGGGCGGGCGCTTCGTCTGGGCCTCGGCGTCGGACTGGGTGGGCCGCAAGAACACCTACTTCATCTTCTTCCTGCTCGGCGCGGTGCTCTACTACTGCGTGCCGCAGTTCGCGGCAGGCGGCCATATCGCGCTGTTCGTGCTGGCCTACGGCGTGATCCTGTCGATGTATGGCGGCGGCTTCTCGACGGTGCCCGCCTACCTCGCCGACATGTTCGGCACCGCGTTCGTGGGCGGCATCCACGGCCGCCTGCTGACGGCCTGGGCGGCGGCCGGCGTGGCCGGCCCGGTGCTGGTCAACTACATCCGCGCGTACCAGGTGGGCCACGGCGTCGCGAAGGCCGACGCCTACACGATGACGGTTCATCTGATGGCGGTGCTGCTGGTGGTGGGTTTCTTCTGCAACCTGCTGATCCGGCGCGTGGCCGATCAACACTACATGACCGACGCGCAGCTCGCGGCCGGCAAATAAGGAGACCGTGATGACCGAACTCTCGACCCGCAGCGGCGGCAGCGAGCACCCGACCAACAAGGGCCTGCTCGTGCTGTTCTGGCTCTACGTGCTGGTTCCGCTCGCATGGGGTGTGTTCAACACGCTCGCCCAGGCGCTCAAGCTGTTCCAGTAAGCGGCGCCCCGCGCCGGTCCGGCGCGGCCGGCCTCGCCCGATGAAGTCCCGCCCGCTCGCGCGGCGGGACTTTTTTCATGGCGGCGGCGAGCGTCGTTCGATTTCGCCCGAACGCGCAAACATCACGCAGCTGTGCTTTACTTGCCCGCTTGAGGAATCGAGGAGCGAACGGATGGATATCGGATTTGTCGGGCTCGGCGAAATGGGCAGCGCGATTGCCGCGAACCTGCTGAAGGCGGGCCACCGCGTGCGGGTCTGGAACCGCTCGCCGGAGAAGGCCGCGCCGCTCGTGGCGCAGGGCGCGCAGCCGGCGGCCACGATCGGGGACGCCTTCGCCGGCGACCTGGTGCTGTCGATGCTGGCCGACGACGCGGCCGTGCGCGGCGTGTTCGACGCGGGGCTGCTCGAGCAGGCGTCGCGCGGGCTGATCCACGTGAACATGGCGACCATTTCGGTCGCGCTGGCCGAAACGCTCGCGCACGCGCATGCCGAGCGCGGCCTGCACTACGTGGCGGCGCCAGTGCTCGGACGCCCGAACGTGGCCGCGCTGGGGCAGCTGACGATCATCGCGGCCGGCCCGGCCGAGGCGATCGACCGCGTGCAGCCGGCCTTCGACGTGATCGGCAAGAAGACCTGGCGGCTCGGCTCGCTGCCGCAGCACGCGAACGCGGTGAAGCTCGCGGCGAATTTCTCGATCGCCTCGGCGATCGAGACGATGGGCGAGGCTGCCGCGATGCTGGCCGGGCACGGCGTGGCCGTCAGCGACTACATCGACGTGATCACCAACAGCATCCTGCCGGGGCCGGTCTACCAGGGCTACGGCACGATGATCGCCGAGCGCCGCTACGAGCCGGCCATGTTCAAGGCGCGGCTCGGGCTCAAGGACGTGCGGCTCGCGCTCGAGGCGGCCGACGCGGTGTCGGTGCCGATGCCGGTCGGCAGCGTGCTGCGCGACAACCTGATCGACGCGATCGCGCACGGCGACGGCGAGCGTGATTTCGCGGTGCTGGGCGAGGTGGCCGCGCGCCGCGCGGGACGCTGAAGCGCGGCTTTCGGGCCGTGCCGCGCCGGCGGCCGCGGCTTTTCTTTCATGACGAGGTAGCGATGAGTCTGCATACGTGGAGCCTGTTCCTGGCGACGATGTTCGTGGTGTCGGCGATACCGGGGCCGAACATGTTGCTGGTGATGTCGCACGGGGCCCGCTACGGGATGCGCCGTTCGGCGGCCACCATGGCCGGCGCGCTGCTCGCGCTGGTGCTGATGTTCCTGATCTCGGCGGCCGGGCTCGGCGTGTTCCTGGCCGCGTGGCCGCGCATGTTCGATGCGCTGCGGCTGGCCGGCGCCGCCTATCTGATCTGGCTCGGCGTGAAGGCGTGGCGCGCGCGCGTCGAGCAGGCGCCGGCCGTCGACGGGGCCGCCGCGGTGCCGGCCGGGTTCGCGACGCCGGGCGCGCTGTTCCGCAACGGCTTCCTGGTGTCGGGCAGCAACCCGAAGGCGCTGCTGTTCGCGGCGGCGCTCACGCCGCAGTTCATCGATCCGAACGCGCCGAAGCTGCCGCAGTTCGCGTCGCTGGTCGTGACGCTGGCCGTCTGCGAGGTGAGCTGGTATCTGGTCTATTGCGGGTTCGGCACGCGGATCGGCGCGACGCTCAAGAGCGCGCGCGTGGTGCGGATCTTCAACCGCCTGACGGGCGGCGTGTTCGTCGGTTTCGGCGCGGCGATGGCGCTGGTGCGCCACTGAGCCGGGCGTCGGCGTCGTGGCGACTCCGCAACAACCCGCAAGGGAAAATCCTGATTTTCCGTACGAAAATGTTGCGTTGCGTCATCGGCTCGGGTATAGTTGGATTTGTCTCCTCCATGTCTCCTCTGATATGGATTCAGCCCGCCTCTTCAGGCGGGCTTTTTTTCGTCCCCCGATTGCCTCCGATGATTTTGCCGGGCGCCATCCGGCGATCCCGGCCGTCCCGCGTCAGAATTTGTACGACACCGCGAGGTAGCTGATGATCGGGTTTGCCTTCAGGTCGCCCTTCGATTCGGCGAGCGTCGTGCCGTCGGCCGCCTTGATCGTCACGGTCGAGGTGGTCTTCAGCGGGATGTAGGTTACCGAGGCAATCAGCCCCCAGTGCTGGTTGATCGAGTAGGTCAGACCCGCGTTGAACACCGGCTGCCACGACGACGACGCCTTCGCCGACACCTGCGTGGTGCCGGGCTTGCCGGCGCCGGCCGCGAGGATCGAACCGAGGTTGTCCTGCGTCTGCTTGATGAAGTTGTTGCTGAGCTGCAGGTCGCTGAACCAGTTGTACGACACGCCGATGCCGACGAACGGCCGCAGCTTCGAATTGGCGTTCGCGAAGTAGTACTGCAGGATCACGGCCGGGCTCCACTGGCGCACGCTCTTGACGATCGGGTTGACCGCGTCGAGCCCGATGTTCTGCGTGCCGAGCGCGCCGGCCGGCCCGGGCGGCACGATCGTGCCGTGCCCCGATACCTGGAACACCGGCGGCACGCCCGCCACCGAGGTGACGGCGACGTTATCGGTGAAGAAGTGGCTGATCGTCAGGCCGAGCGTGTCCGAGTTGTTGGTGCGCAACCCGGTGCCCGGCGAGTCGAACGAGGGCGGCAGGCTCAGCGGCGTGTTGATCGGCGTCGGGGCCACGTTGGTGACCAGCGACGTGCTGCTCTGGATCGGCGTGATATGGAACCAGCCGAGGCCGATAACGTTGCTGCCGGCGCTTTGCGCCTGCGCGCCGCTGGCGCCGAGCGCGGCGGCGAGCACGGCTGCGCCGCGAAGAAGGGTCTTGTTCACGGTAACTCCCCCGTACTTATTGGACGAACGCGCCGATCGTGAAATACGGCGACGTCGCATTGTTGTTGTCGAGGAAACCGAACACGCCACCCGTGAAGATGAACTTGCCGGTCGGCGTGGTGCTGGTCGCACCCGTGTGCACCGAGGTGACCGTGCCCGGGGTGGCCTGCGTGTAGTCCAGGTTCAGCGCGGTCGCGAGCGAGGCCTGCGAGGCGTTGAACGGATCGAGCAGGGTGGCCTGGGTGTTGATGAGCGCGGTGCTGCGGTAATCGAACTGGCTGTCGACGCCGATGTATTCGCCGTTCTGCGAGCCGACTGCGACGGTGTTCTGCGGCGCCATGATCGAGATGCCCGACTCGTCGTCGGCGGTCAGGCCCGGCACGCCGTTCGCGTCCGGCGTCGGGTTCGGATTCGCCGCGCCGGTGCGGATCATGATCGGCACCAGCTGGTTGCGCAGCTTACCGACGATCAGATAGCCCTTGCCCTGCGCGCCCGAGGCGGACAGCGTCGGCTTCGCCTGGCCCTGGTAGTGGTTGGTCACGAACGCGCCGCTGCCGTCCGGCGACTGCGTGAAGTTCGAGCCGAGCTGCTGGCAGGTGCCCGCGTTGACGCCGGTCGTGTCGCAGCGCTGCCAGGAGCCGTCCGCGTTGATCGTGACCTTGCCGTCGATGGTGACCGGCGCGAACTTCTGCGAAGGCACCTGCCCGTAGCCGAGCTGGCTGTACACGCCGGCGACGTTCGCGATGTTGGTCTCGAGCGACGAGAAGCCGATGAACGGGTAGTAGGGGAACGTCGTGTCGGGCACGGCCGCCACGCCGATCACGCCCGGGAACGAGATCCGCGCGCCGGGAATGGTGCCGCCCGCCACGCCGAAGCCGACGAATACGCGCGCCGGGCGTGACGGGTCGAGGCTCGCGCCGTTGAGCTGGAACGCACAGTTGTTCAGCTTCGCGGTCGGCAGGCCGGTTTCGCGGCTGAGCGTGCCGCTGACGGTGGTGCCCGCGCGCGTCGGCGTGACGGTGCCCGTGGTGGCCGGAATCGGCGATTCGATATAGGAAATCTGCCAGGTCAGCTTCTGCGTGTCGAGCTGCAGTTTCACCAGTTCGCCGTCGCCGCCGCCGCCGGTGTAGACCGTGCTGTAGTCGAGCGACGACGGGCAGAGCCCCGGCTCGGTGGCGGCCAGCGCCGTGATCGGTTTGTCGTCCGCGCCCCCGCAGGCCGACAACAACGGCACGGCGACCGCCGCCGTGACCAGTAAGAGATTCCGCTTCATTTCGCTCCTCCAGGATTGTCTTGTTGGTGGCGGCCGGCTCCCTGTCGGCCGCTTCTTTGGTGACCCTTGCGTGCAGCCGTCCGGCTAGCCGCTTGCCGCGCCGGGGCCGGCTTGGGCCGCCGGCGGCGCTCCCGAATCCGGCGTCGTCGGCTGCTCCACGCCCCCGTTGATCCCGTCTGCCGCCTCGCGCGCCGACGCGGCGCGCGAGGCGCGGTGCGCGGCCATGCTGCCGGAGCGCGCGCCGCCGGCGGGCCGGTCGACCACGCGGGGCATCGTTGCGGATACCTCGTGATTGGCCATGGGCCGGCGCAAATCCTGGTGAGTGCGTGGAGGGAACGGGCGGCGGGCGGCGGGGCTGCCCGCGATCGGATGCGCCGCCTGCGTGCGCGGTGCGATGCCGGCGGCCGGGGATGCGTCGATCCCGGCTCCTGCCGCGGCCAGCAAGGGGCGTGACACGTTGGCCACGGCCAGCCCCTCCCACAAGGCGTATGACATGCCTCCGTCTCCGGTGTAATTGTGCGATGTAATTTCGCCGCGCGCCAAACGGCTGTCAATTGATGGAACCGTCTAAAAAACATGATTTAAACGGAGCGACTTCCGTGGCGTCCTTGTAAAGACGGGGCATGGAGGAAAAATTGAAACGAAATGGGCGTTTCAAATGACGCGCCAAATCGGCGGCCGATGCGCGCTCCGGTGCCGCGTGGCGAGGCGCCGATGCTTGCTCGGCAAGGCCCGGGCGTCGCGGCTCAGGTGTATCCCTATTCGGGATATTCACGATTGGGAGAGTGATCGAATTACGCCGGATTCGCTAACGGATCAACGGATTGTGAATTCGTGTGAATACCGCCTTGCGAATGGCGGGGGGCGGCGATTTTATGCGGCACTGCGGAAAAGCGGGTAACAAAAAACCGGCCGCGCGGGCCGGTTTGGGTTGCAGCGCAAGCGAGCGGGTATCAGCGATTCAGGCCGGCGTCCTCGGCCGCGCCGATGCTGAGGTTCATGCACTGGATCGCGGCGCCGGAGGCACCCTTGCCGAGGTTGTCGAGGCGCGCGACGGTGACGAAGCGCTCCTCGTTGCCGAACACGAACAGGTCGACGCGGTTGGTGTCGTTGTTGGCCTGCACGTCGAAGAAGCCGTCGTCGAGGTTCGCGGCTGCATCGAACGGCGCGACGCGCACGAACGCCTCGCCCGCGTAGTAATCGGCGAACACCTGCTGCACGTCCTGCGGCGTCACGGGCCTGGCGAGCTGGCCCGGAGTGAAATACGTGGTGACGGCCAGGCCCTTGTAGAACGGCCCGACGATCGGCGTGAAGATCGGTGCGTGAGCGAGGCCCGTGTGCGCGGCCATCTCCGGCAGGTGCTTGTGCGCGAGACCGAGCGCGTAGGGGCGCGGGCTGGCTAGGCGCGGGTTGCCGCCCGCTTCGTAGTCGGCGATCATTTTCTTGCCGCCGCCGCTGTAGCCGGTGATCGAGTAGCTGTGCGCCGCGAACTCGGCCGGGACGATGCCGGCGTCGACGAGCGGGCGCATCGCCAGCACGAACGCCGAGGCATGGCAGCCCGGCACCGCGATCCGCTTCGCGCCGCGGATCCGCTCGCGCTGCGCGCGGGTCAGCTCGGGCAGGCCGTAGGCCCAGTCGGCGCTGGTGCGAAACGCCGTGCTCGCGTCGATTAGCGTGGTGCGGTCGTTGTCGACGAGCGAGGCCGATTCGCGCGAGGCGACGTCGGGCAGGCACAGGAACGTGACGTCGGACGCGTTGATGAGGCGGCGGCGCTCCTCGACGTCCTTGCGCCTGGCATCGTCGATGCGCAGGATATCGATGTCGCTGCGGGCCGACAGGTATTCGAAGATCTTCAGGCCGGTCGTGCCTTCCTGGCCGTCGACAAAAACTTTCGTGGTCATCTTGCTCTCACGGAACGGGGCGGCCGGCGCGAGCGCCGGAAAGCCGTCATTTTAAGACCTGGTGGACGGCACCGTAAGCGGGGCCGCCAAAAAAGCCGCCCGGCCTCGATGGCGGGCGGGCTTCATCGTGCAGGACCGGCGTGACGGCATATTGACCGGCCGTGCATCGGCACGCGAACCGGGCCGCGAAGCCGCGCGTGCGGGCCGTGCGGCTAGCGTTCGTCGGTGACGGTCAGACGTGCGGAGGCGAGCGCGGAGACGCTGATCTCATGGTCGAACAACTGCGGCGGCCGGCCCTGGTCCGCGCGCAGGCGCTCGATGTCGAGCGCGTAGACGGTGATCACGTAGCGGTGGGGCTTGCCGGGCGGCGGGCACGGGCCGCCGTAGCCGTCGCTGCCGAAGTCGTTGCGCGCCTCGACCGCGCCGAGCCTACCGAGGAAGCCGGAGCCGCTCGCGTTCGCGGGCACGCCGGAGGCCGAGGCCGGAATGTCGGCCACGGCCCAGTGCCACCAGCCGCGGCCCGGCGCGTCGAGGTCGAACATCGTGATCGCATAGGAGCGCGTACCGCGCGGCGGGTTTTGCCAGGCCAGCGCCGGCGAGCGGTTCTCGCCGCGGCAGGCGCCGCGCCCGTAGCGCTGCGCGGCGCTCACGCGGCCGCCGTCGCGCAGCTCGGGACTCGTCACCGAGAACGGCGTCTGCGCGCCGGGCCGCGCCAGGCTGGCGAACGCCGCGGCCAGCACGGCGAGCAGGCGCCACGCGCTCACGCCGCGCCTGCCTGCTTTCACGCATTTCCGCGACCCTCCCGTCACGTCGCCCCACGCGGCGCGCGGCCGAATTCGCGTTGCGACCCTGTGTCAGTGAAGCGGCAGTCTAGCACCGGCGCCGCCTAGCGAGGCCGGCGGCGGCGCGCGCCGCCGCGGCTCAGCCGGGCTGCGCCGCGCCGCCCGGCCCGGCGCGGCGGCCCGGGCGGCAAGGCCGCTGCCGCTGACGGGCTACGCGCGGGGCGTGCGCAATGCGCGAAAAAAAACGCCCGTCGCTGACGGGCGTCGTCGGCCGGCGCGCCACGGCTGGCGCCGGGCCGCTTACTCCTTCGGCGAGGTGGCGCCGCCGTGCGCGGCCGACCACTCGGCCGGCGCATGCAGGAATTTCTCGACCTCGTCGAGCGTCTTCGTCTCGAAGTAGCCCGAGGCCTTGGCGACGCGCAGCACGTCCCACCAGGTGGCCAGCGCGTGCAGATCGACATCGATGTCCTTCAGGACCGAGACGCTTTCCTTGAAGATGTTGTAGTGGAACAGCACGAAGCAGTGGTTCACCGTGGCGCCGGCCGTGCGCAGCGCGTTGATGAAGTTCACCTTGCTGCGGCTGTCGGTGGTCAGGTCTTCCACCAGCAGCACGCGCGACCCTTCCTCGAGATGGCCCTCGATTTGCGCGTTGCGGCCGAAGCCCTTCGGCTTTTTCCGCACGTACTGCATCGGCAGCATCATCCGGTCGGCGATCCAGGCCGCGAACGGAATACCGGCGGTTTCGCCGCCCGCCACGGCGTCGATCTGCTCGAAGCCGACGTCGCGCAGGATCGTCGCTTCCGCCATCTCCATCAGGCCGCGGCGCACGCGCGGATACGAGATCAGCTTGCGGCAGTCGATATAGACGGGGCTCGCCCAGCCGGACGTGAAGATGAACGGCTTTTCGGCGTTGAAGTGTACCGCCTGCACTTCGAGCAGGATTTTGGCGGTGGTGTCGGAGATCGTTTGACGATCGAAGCCTGTCATGGGCATTCCTTGGGTGATGAGCTCAGAGGCCGGGCGCGGGGCACCGTGGCGCGGCGACGGAATTCCTGCCGGAAGGGCGGGCCGGCGGGTCGGCCGGCGGCGGAGGCGTATCGCTGCGCGCGTGGGCCGACATTTTACCCGAATCGGAACCGGCCCGGCCGCCGCCGTCGGGCCGGCCGCATAAGGCGTGCCGCGCGGCGCGCGCGGCACGCTGTCACGGCAATATCGGGTATCCGGTGCTGCGGCATCGCGCGTGCCGGGGCAGGTGTACACTTGGTGCCCAAAGAATCCGCCCGGTACTTTGGCCTCCTTGCTTATCCCGCAGACAGGCCCGGCTGCGCACCGATCCGGCGCGACGCCCGTCCTCATCGACCATCCCCTCGATTGCCTCGTTCCGGCGCCTGCCGGTGGCCGAATGCCGGGCCGCTCACCTCGCCTTTCCCGCAGATCAGATCAATCATGGATGAACAACTGAAGCAGAGCGCGCTCGCGTATCACCAGAATCCGAAGCCCGGCAAGATCTCGGTCACGCCGACCAAGCCGCTGTCGAACCAGCTCGACCTGTCGCTCGCCTATTCGCCGGGCGTGGCGGCCGCCTGCATGGCGATCCACGACGAACCGCTCGACGCGCAGAAGTACACCTCGCGCGGCAACCTGGTCGGCGTCGTGACCAACGGCACGGCGGTGCTCGGGCTCGGCAACATCGGTCCGCTCGCGGCCAAGCCGGTGATGGAGGGCAAGGGGTGCCTCTTCAAGAAATTCGCCGGCATCGACGTGTTCGACATCGAACTGGCCGAGTCCGATCCGGACAAGCTGGTCGAGGCGATCGCGATGCTCGAGCCCACGCTCGGCGGCATCAACCTCGAGGACATCAAGGCGCCCGAGTGCTTCTACATCGAGCAGAAGCTGCGCGAGCGCATGAAGATCCCGGTGTTCCACGACGATCAGCACGGCACCGCGATCATCGCCTCGGCCGCGATCCTGAACGGCCTGAAGGTGGTGGGCAAGTCGCTCGCCGAGGTCAAGCTGGTGTGCTCGGGCGCGGGCGCCGCGGCGATCGCCTGCCTGGACCTGCTCGTCAACCTCGGCCTCACCAAGGCGAACGTGCTGGTCACCGATTCGAAAGGCGTGATCCACGTGGGCCGCGGCCAGCTCGATCCGTCGAAGCAGCGCTACGCCGCGACCACCGAGGCGCGCACGCTTGCCGATGCGATCCAGGGTGCCGACGTGTTCCTCGGCTGCTCGAGCGCCGGCGTGCTGAAGCCGGAGATGGTGCAGACCATGGGCGCGCAGCCGCTGATCCTCGCGCTGGCCAACCCGGAACCGGAAATCCGCCCGGAGGCGGCCAAGGCCGTGCGTCCCGACGCGATCGTCGCGACCGGCCGGTCGGATTATCCGAACCAGGTCAACAACGTGCTCTGCTTTCCGTTCATCTTCCGCGGCGCGCTCGACGTGGGCGCCACCACCATCACCGAGGAAATGAAGCTCGCCTGCGTGCGCGCGATCGCGGAGCTGGCCCAGGAAACCGATCAGAGCGAGGAGGTCGCGAAGGCCTACGAAGGACATTCGCTCGAGTTCGGTCCCGACTACCTGATCCCGAAGCCCTTCGATCCGCGCCTGATCATCAAGATCGCGCCGGCCGTGGCACAGGCGGCGATGGATTCGGGCGTGGCCACGCGCCCGATCGCCGACATGGACGCCTACCGCGAGGAGCTTGGCGCCACCGTCTACCGCACCGGCATGGTGATGCGCCCGGTGTTCGCCAGCGCGAAGGCGAAGCAGGCGCGCATCGTGTTCGCCGAAGGCGAGGACGAGCGCGTGCTGCGTGCCGCGCAGTTCGTGTTGCAGGAGAAGATCGCCCGGCCGATCATCGTCGGCCGCCCGGCCGTGGTCGAGATGCGCCTGAAGAAGATCGGCTCGAAGCTGTGTGCCGGCACCGATTTCGAGATCGTCGATCCCGAGGACGATCCGCGCTACCAGAGGTGCTGGCAGGCCTATCACGAACTGGGCGCGCGCGACGGGGTCACTCCCGAGGTGGCCAAGGCCGCACTGCGCAAGGCCAATACGCTGATCGGCGCGATCCTGGTCCGCCTCGGCGAAGCCGACGGCATGATCTGCGGGATGATCGATACGTTCCACAGCCACCTGAAGTACGTCGAGCAGGTGCTCGGCCATGCGCCGGGTGCCGAGCATCTGGCCGCGATGAACCTGCTGATGCTGCCGGGCCGCAACCTGTTCATTTGCGACACCTACGTCAACGAGTTGCCGAGCGCCGAGCAGCTTGCCGACATGACGATCCAGGCCGCGGCCGAGATCGAGCGCTTCGGCATCGTGCCGAAGGCCGCGCTGCTGTCCAACTCGAACTTCGGCAGCGCGCCGTCGGCGTCGTCGCGCCGCATGGCCGAGGCGCGCCGGCTGATCGCCGAGCGCGCGCCGCAGCTCGAGGTGGACGGCGAAATGCACGGCGACGCGGCGCTCTCGGAAATGGTGCGCAAGGCCGCGTTCCCCGGCACCACGCTGTCGGGCGAGGCGAACCTGCTGATCATGCCGAACGTCGAGGCCGCCAACATCGCCTACAACCTGCTGAAGATGGTGGGCGGCGAGGGCGTCACGGTCGGGCCGTTCCTGCTCGGCGCGGCGCGGCCCGTGCACATCCTGACGCCGGCCGCCACGGTGCGCCGCATCGTCAACATGACGGCCGTGACCGCGGCCAACGTGAACGGCGTGGCGCGCTGAGCGCGCGCGGGGCGCCACGGCTCCGCCGCAACAACAAACGCCACGGTCCTCGCGGGCCGTGGCGTTTCTTTTCGGCCCCCGCAGGCGCGTTGGCCGGCGGCGCAGGGCCTTACGCCACGTGCCGCGTCTCGGTTTCGGGGCCGTTCCAGCGCGCGAGCAGCGCGTCCCACTTGCCGCGGACCGCGCGCAGGTTGTTTTCCTTCACGTGCCCGTAGCCGCGAATGCCGTCCGGCAGGTTAGCGAGTTCGAGCGCGAGCGGCAGCCGCTGCGGCGTCAGCCGCGCGATGAGCGCATCCACCAGCGCCACGTATTCGCCGATCAGCGCGCGCTCGGTGCGCCGCTCCTCGGTGCGGCCGAACGGGTCGAACGCGGTGCCGCGCAGGCCCTTGAGCTTCGCGAGCAGCCGGAACGCGCTCAGCATCCAGGGGCCGTAGGCCCGCTTCACCAGCCGGCCGTGCTCGTCGCGCTTCGCGAAGATCGGCGGAGCGAGGTGGTAGCGCAGCGTCAGCTCGCCGTCGAACTGCGCGGCCAGCTTCGCCAGGAAGGCCGGATCGGACTGCAGGCGCGCGACCTCGTACTCGTCCTTGTAGGCCATCAGCTTGTACAGGTTGCGCGCCACCGCCTCGGTCAGCGGCTCCTGGGCATGCTCGCCGTCGAGCCGGCGCTCGGCCTCGCGCACGCGCTCGACGACGCTCGCGTAGCGCGCCGCGTAGGCGGCGTTCTGGTACGCGCCCAGCTGCGCGACGCGCGTCGCGATCAGCGTGTCCACCGCCTTCCTCGTGTGCAGCGCGATCACCGTCGCGCCGTCGGCCCCTTTGCCGGGCTGTCGCGACGATGCGGCCTGCCGCACGCTGGCCGGATCATGTGCGGCGCGGCGGCCCCATTCGAAGGCCGCGAGGTTCTTCTCGACCTGCACGCCGTTCAGCACGATCGCGCGCGTGAGCGAGGCATGCGTGAGCGGCAGCCAGCCGCGTTGCCAGGCGTAGCCGAGCACGAACGGGTTGGCGTAGATCGCGTCGCCGAGCAGCGCGACAGCGAAATGGTTGGCATCGACCAGATCGACCGCCTCGCCGGCCGAGGCGCGGATGTCGTGCTCGGCGCTGGCGCCGGGGAACGACCACTGCGGCTGCTTGATGAAATCCGCGGTGGGGGTCTTCGCGCTGTTGACCACCACGCGCGTCTCGCCAAGCCGCATGCGCGAGGTGCATTCGTCGCTGGCGGTCACGAGCGCGTCGCCGCCGATCACGAGGTCGGCCTCGCCCATCGCGATGCGTGTCGCGTGGATGTCCTCGGGCGCCCGCGCGATCTGCACGTGGCTCATCACGGCGCCGCCCTTCTGCGCGAGGCCGGTGACGTCGAGCACCGTCACGCCCTTGTTCTCCAGGTGCGCGGCCATGCCGATCAGCGCGCCGATCGTCACCACGCCGGTGCCGCCCACGCCCGTCACCAGCACGCCGTAGGTGCGCGCGATCGCCGGCAGGGTCGGCTCGGGCAGCGCCGGCAGCGAGGCGGCGTCCACCGCCACGGCCTTGGGTTTCCTCAGCTGCGCGCCCTCGACCGTCACGAAGCTCGGGCAAAAGCCCTTCACACACGAGAAATCCTTGTTGCAGCTCGACTGGTTGATCTGCCGCTTGGTGCCGAACTCGGTGTCGAGCGGCTCGACCGACAGGCAGTTCGACTGCACCGAGCAATCGCCGCAGCCTTCGCAGACCGCCTCGTTGATCACCACGCGGCGCGCCGGATCGGGGAAGCTGCCACGCTTGCGGCGGCGGCGCTTCTCGGTCGCGCAGGTCTGGTCGTAGATCAGCACGGTGGTGCCGGCGATCTCGCGCAGCTCGCGCTGCACCGCGTCGAGCCGGTCGCGATGATGGATCGCCACGTCCGGCGCGAGCCGCTCGCGCGCGCCTTCGTACTTCTCGGGCTCGTCGGTGACGATCACGATCTTCGCCGCGCCCTCGGCCGCCACCTGGTGCGTGATCTGCGGCACGGTCAGCGTGCCGTCCACGGGCTGGCCGCCCGTCATCGCCACCGCGTCGTTGTAGAGGATCTTGTAGGTGATGTTCGCCTTCGAGGCGATCGCCGCGCGGATCGCGAGCAGCCCCGAGTGGAAGTAGGTACCGTCGCCGAGGTTGGCGAACACGTGCTTCTCGTCGGTGAACGGCGCCTGGCCGATCCACGGCACGCCTTCGCCGCCCATCTGGCTGAAGCCGCTGGTGTTGCGGTCCATCCAGATCGTCATGTAGTGGCAGCCGATCCCGGCGATCGCGCGCGAGCCGTCCGGCACCTGGGTCGAGGTGTTGTGCGGGCAGCCCGAGCAGAACCACGGCTTGCGCTCGGCGGTGACGTGCGGGCGGGCCAGCGCGGCCTCCTTGGCCGTGATGACGGCGATGCGCGCGGCGATGCGCGCGCGCACGTCGGACGGCAGCTCGAACTTGTCGAGCCGCGTGGCGATCGCCTTGGCGATGATCGCCGGCGACAGCTCGTAGTGCGCGGGCAGCAGCCAGTTGCCCATCGGCACCGACCATTCGCCGCCCGCGCCGTCCTTTTCGTCGAACTTGCCGAAGATGCGCGGGCGCTGGCCGTCCGGCCAGTTGTAGAGTTCTTCCTTGATCGCGTATTCGAGGATCTGGCGCTTTTCCTCGATCACGAGGATCTCGTCCAGGCCGCGCGCGAACTGCTGGGCGCCCTGCGCCTCCAGCGGCCAGACGCAGCCGACCTTGTAGAGGCGGATGCCGATCCGCGCGCAGGTGGCGTCGTCGAGGCCGAGGTCGGTCAGCGCCTGGCGCACGTCGAGGTAGGCCTTGCCTGCGGTCATGATGCCGAAGCGCGCCTGCGGGGAATCGATCTCGATGCGGTCGAGGCGGTTGGCGCGCACGTAGGCGAGCGCCGCGTACCACTTGTAGTCGATCATCCGCGCTTCCTGGGCGAGCGGCGGATCGGGCCAGCGGATGTTCAGGCCGCCCTCGGGCATCATGAAATCCGCCGGCAGCACGATGCTCGCGCGCTGCGGGTCGAGGTCGACGGAGGCCGACGATTCGACCACGTCGGTCACGCATTTCAGCGAAACCCAGAGCCCCGAGTAGCGGCTCATCGCCCAGCCGTGCAGGCCGAAATCGAGATATTCCTGGACGTTGGCGGGGAACAGCACCGGCAGCCCGCAGGCCTTGAGCAGATGCTCGGACTGGTGCGCGAGCGTCGACGATTTCGCGGCATGGTCGTCGCCGGCCAGCACCAGCACGCCGCCATGCACGGAGCTGCCGGCCGAGTTGGCGTGCTTGAGCACGTCGCCCGAACGATCGACGCCGGGGCCCTTGCCGTACCACATGCCGAACACGCCGTCGAACTTCGCGCCGGGATAGAGATTGACCTGCTGGGAACCCCACACCGCGGTCGCGGCCAGATCCTCGTTGAGGCCCGCCTGAAACACGATGCGGTTGGCGGCGAGGTGCTTCTGCGCCTTCCAGAGCGCCTGGTCGAGGCCGCCTAGCGGCGAGCCGCGGTAGCCGGAGATGAAGCCGGCCGTGTTGAGGCCGGCGGCGCGGTCGCGCGCCTGCTGCAGCATCGGCAGTCTGACCAGCGCCTGCACGCCGCTCATATAGGCGCGGCCGCGCTCGAGCGTGTATTTGTCGTCGAGCGTGACCGACTGCAGGGCGGCCTCCAGCGTCGCGCGCTGGCCGGCATCGAGTGGGGCGTTCATGGCTGCGTCTCCTCCAACCGTTTGGGATCACCAAAACTCTCGGCATCGGCGTCTTGTGGCCGCGTCTGCCGGGCGCCATATTGGCGGGTTTTCATTGATGGTAGCACTGGTGGAAACCCGTCGTTTTGTTGCAAATTTTGTTATTAATGAATCCGAGCGGCTGGCGATTGCTTGCGTTACATCATGTAAAAGCCTGTAAAGCCACGAGCTACTGTCACACTTCTTGTTTAGTCTATTGCGCTGCCGGTAATGGTCGGATCTCAGTGACCCTGCTGTCAGAGACGCAGCCGGCAATGACAACGGAGGTGCAATGAATACGAGAAATATCCAGAATTTTCTGATGGTGTCCGCCGCGTTCTTCGCGATGACCGGGCCCGTGCGTTCGCAGGGCGCGAGCGCGTTGGCCACGGCGGGCACGCAGATGCAGCGGATCGCCGGTGACGCGATCGCACCGGCCGGCGTGACGGTCACCACGGGCGCGCCGAAGCGCTGAGTTCCAGGCCGCCGGCGTCGGGCCGGCGCGCAAGCGTGGCAGCGTGCGGCCGGCGCCGGCTGGCCGATACCTGCAAAAGAGAGGCGAAAATCCTGCGATTTTCGCCTTTTTCTTCGATGGGGCACGGCAGTCGGGCAGCGGGCGCCTCGCGATCAGGCCTTGTCCTGCACCACGCCGCGGCGGATCTGGTCCAGCTCGATCGATTCGAACAAGGCCTTGAAGTTGCCCTCGCCGAAGCCCTGGTTGCCCTTGCGCTGGATGATCTCGAAGAAGATCGGGCCGATCTGGTTCTCGGTGAAGATCTGCAGCAGCAGGTCGTCGTGGGCGCCGTCGATCAGGATCTTGCGCTTGCGGAGTTCGTCGAGCGGCTCGCCGTGGTTCGGGACGCGGCGGTCGACGAGTTCGTAGTAGGTGTCGATCGTGTCGAGCAGCGTGACCGCCTTGCCGCGCAGGCCGTCCACCGTGGCGTAGATGTTCTCGGTACCGAGCGCGATGTGCTGGATGCCCTCGCCGCGGTACGCATCGAGATACTCCTGGATCTGGCCCGGCGTGTCCGAACCCTCTTCATTGATCGGGATGCGGATCTTGCCGCACGGCGACGTCATCGCCTTCGACTTCACGCCCGTCACCTTGCCCTCGATGTCGAAGTAGCGCACTTCGCGGAAGTTGAACAGGCGCTCGTAGAACTCGGCCCATTCGCGCATCCGGCCGCGATGCACGTTGTGCGTGAGGTGATCGATATAGGTGAGGCCGTGGCCGACGGGTGCCGGGTCCGCGCCCGGGATCGGCTCGAAATCGACGTCGTAGATGCCGATGTCGCCGATGCTGCCCGGCGCTGCGCCATGCTTGCCGCGCCAGCGGTCGACGAAATAGATCAGCGAATCGCCGACGCCCTTGATCGCCGGAATATTCAGTTCCATCGGCCCGGTCTTGTTGTCGAAGCCCCAGGCTCCCTGTTCGAGCGCGTGCCGGTAGGCCAGCGCGGCGTCGCGCACGCGAAACGCGATGGCGCAGATCGACGGGCCGTGCAGCCGCGCGAAGCGCTGCGCGAACGAATCCGGTTCGGCGTTGATGAGGAAGTTGATCTCGCCCTGGCGGTACAGCGTGACGTCCTTGTGCCGGTGCCGCGCGATCGCGGTGAAGCCCATCCGCTCGAACAGCTGGCCGAGCGCCTTCGGATCCGGCGCCGTGTATTCGATGAATTCGAAGCCGTCGGTGCCGACGGGGTTGTCCCAGGTGGGAATCTGCATGGTGCTCGTCTCCGGTATTGGCTCGCGTCGCCGGTCGTTGGGGGCGGCAGGGTGCCGCATGCGAAACAGTGTAGGCGCGCGGCACCGGCAATTCCTTGCGAAATTAATCGTCCATCGCTACGATGGCGCAAGTTCTACCCCGAAAATAATGTGATTGAGATAGAAAATGGCGCGAGTCGAGCTCGATACCATCGATCGCCGCATCCTGGCGATCCTTCAGGAGAACGGCCGCCTGTCGAACCAGGAGATCGCCGAGCGCGTGAGTCTCTCGCCGAGCCCGTGCCTGCGGCGCATCCGGCGCCTGGAGGAGATGGGGGTGATTACCGGCTACGTCGCGCTGCTCGATCCGAAGCGGCTCGGGCTCGACCTGCTCGCCTACATCAGCGTGCGGCTCGAGAAGCGCGGCGGCGCGGCGGCGGCGGCCGGCGGCGCCCGGGCCGGCACCACTCACGCCGACCGGTTTCGCGTGGCCGTGCAGGCTTGGCCCGAGGTGGTGGCCTGCCACGCGATGACGGGCGAGATGGATTACCTGCTGCGCGTGCAGGTGGAGGATATGGCGCATTTCTCGCGATTCGTGCAGGACCAGTTGCTGCACCACCCGTCGGTGGTGGACGTGCGCACGAGCTTCGCGCTCGAAAGCTTCAAGGAGACCACGGCGCTGCCGATCCGCTGAGCCGGCGCGCGCCGGCGGCACCGCAAAGGCAAAACGGGCGGCCCGACGATGCGGGCCGCCCGTTCGGGCTGGCATTCCGGCTGGCGGCGGCGCGGCTCAGGCCGCGATGCCTGCCGGCAGCAGCGATTCGAAGATCTGCGTCGCGCGGCGCGCCTGACGCTTCATCGCGTAGTCGAACACGGCCGCCTGCTCCTGCAGCATCTCGGCAAGGATGGTCGACTGGTCGGCGGGCGGCAGCGACAGATAGGCGTCGGCCTCGCCATAAGCGTATTCGATCCGCATGCCCGACTTCTTCGCGATATGCATCATCGTCGCGTTGCGCGACAGGCAATGCATGTAGAGCGTCGAAACCTGCGTGTTGCGGCTGCGGATCGCTGCGCGCTCGAACAGCTTCGAGCCGACGCCCTGGCCGCGCGCCGATTCGAGGACCGACACGCCAAACTCGGCGGTGCGCTTGCCGCCGTCGTCGGGCAGGTAGGCCAGATGGCCGACGCCGACCAGCTCGAGCGCGTGATCGAACACGCCGAACACGGTATCGCGGCCGAAATCGATGGTGCGGACGTAGTTGTCGAGCACGTGGTCCGGCACCAACTGGCCGAAGCGAAGCAGACGATCGTCGTCGTCGAGCGCGAGAAAGTGCGTGAGCATCGACTCACGATCCGCGGATCGCAGTTCCCTGACGAGAACCGGTGCCTGCCCGACGTTGCCGGTCGGGGCGGCAGGGCGGAGAGGGTGCGCGTTCATCGTGGGTTCCTCAAAGACCATACAGCCGGTTGTGCAATGCAGCAGCATTTTAACCGAATGGTACCGATCTCATAAGGGAAAACCCGGACAAGCCTCGAGCAATCGTTCTAGAGAAGCGCAATGATCAAGGAAGTTGTTGATTTAAAAGCAATTATTTCATCGACCGAAATTCGGCGTGTGACCTCGCCACAACGCTCGGCGCCGGCCTGCCTGGGCGTGGACGGCGCCGTTCAGGCCGCGCGCGTCGGGTCCGCGCCCGCGTTCTCGCCGCCGAGCCCGCGCTCGATCAACCCGATCACCTGCTCGGCGAAGTCGCGGTAGCCGAGGCGCCCGCCCGGCTTCAGCCAAGTGAAGGTCCAGTTGATCATGCCGAACACCATCATCGTGACGGCCGTCTGGTTCTCGCGCGACACGCGCCCGGGATAGGCACGCTCGATCTGGCGCGTGAACGCGGCGACGATGTCGCGCTGCCGGTCGAGGATCACCTGACGCTGCGTGTTTTCCAGATATTTCACGTCGTTGAGCAGCGCGACATGCCGGCTGTGCGACGTCTCATATTCGGAGAGGAATGCGCGGATCAGTTCGGCGAACGCCTCGCGCTCGCTGAGCCCGCGCCGCTGGCTGGTGCCCTGGACTTCCGCGATGATCAGCATCAGCCGCTTGGTATAGCGGTCGAGCAGGTCGAACAGGATCGCTTCCTTGCTTTCGTAGTAGTGGTAGAGACGCGCCTTCGAGGTACCGCTCGCGGCGGCGAGGTCGGTCATCGAGGTGCTCGGGTAGCTGGTTTGCGCGAATTTGCTGGCGGCGAGATCGAGGATCTGCTCGCGCTGGGATTCGTGGTCGGGCGCTCGGGTGCGGGCCATGGCGTTGGTGGAGTCGGATCGGGGCGGCGGGCCTGCCGCGGTGGACGAAGGCAGCGGTGGCGCTCAGCGCGGCGCGGCGGCCGGTACCGCGCGCAGCGAGGCCGCGCGCAGATTGTCGGGCCCGGGCGCGCCGCCGCGCAGTTCGAGCCGGCCCGCGGCGGCCAGCTCGCGGCAGCGCCAGAACGCGATGCTGTCGCCGAGGCGGAGGTGGCCGCGATTGGCGAGCGCGATGATGGCGCCGACCACGCGCGCGGCCGGCATCCAGGCTTCGCCGGCCTGTTCGAGCGCGAGCGCGTCGATGTCGGCGTAGTGCCCGCTCTTGAAGGTGTTGTCGATCCAATAGCGCAACTCGGCGTTGACCTGCTTGGCCTCCTGCCATTCGAGCGCGAGCCGGCCGATGCGCAGCACCGAGATCGGCGCCGCCTCCGGCAGCTTCGCGCGGAGCCGTTCGGGGCCGAACATGTCGACCGAGACCGCGGCCTCGCGGCCGGGCGGATGCGTGCGCGGACCCAGGTCGGCGGCCGACAGCCGGACCTCGTTGAGACGTTGCGGCGCATGGCGCAGGTGATAGGCGACGCGGCGCAGCATCAGCTGGTCGGCCGCGCTCTGCGCATGCCAAATCACCACCTGGCCGGAGCCGGCGGCGAGCCTTGCGAGCTTGTCGAGTTCGGCGGCGAGCCGTGAGTCCCAGTCGGGCGGCGTGTCGGCGAAGATCCGTTCCCAAAATGCGGCGCGCGGCTCGGGCGCGTCGTCGATGCCGCGCAGCGGGCCCACGGCCAGATCGTCGAGGAGTTCGACCACGGCATTGTCGCGGCCGGCTGCGGCCAGCGCGGCGCGCAGCGATTCGGCGGCGGAACCGCCGACGGTGACATGAAGAGTGCTCATCAGCGAGAGGTCAACGAAAAAGGACCGCTTTCGCCCGGATTCGCGGATCCGGCTCGAGAAGCGGCCCCTAGTGTAAGCGAGATGCCCGGCCACGAGATATCCCGCGGCCGGCGCGTCGCCCGGTCGCTCAACGCTCGTCGAAGCTCACCACCACGCGCTCGCTGACCGGGTGGCACTGGCAGGTCAGCACGAACCCGTCGCGCACCTCCTGTTCCTCCAGCGTGTAGTTCCTGTCCATCCGCACCTCGCCCTCGACCACCTTCGCGCGGCAGGTGCAGCAGACGCCGCCCTTGCAGGCATAAGGCAGCGCAAGGCCGGCGCGCAGGCCGACGTCGAGCAGGCTCACGCCCTCGTAGGGCAGGCGCAGCTTGCGCGTCTTGCCGTCGAGCATGATCTCGAGCGCGGCGGCCGGCGTCGCCTCGGTGATCTCCACGACCGGCGCGCCCGCCTGCGGCAGCGGCGTGCCGAAACGCTCGACATGGATCCGCTCGCGCGCCACGCCGGCCGCGCCGAGCGCTGCCTCGGCCGCGTCCATCATCGGCGCTGGGCCGCAGATGAACGCTTCGTCGATCGAGGCGGCCGGCACCAGCGTGTCGAGAAAGGCCGCGCATTTGGCCTGGTCGAGCACGCCGTTGAACAGATCGACGTCCTGCAACTCGTCGGACAGCACGTGGTAGAGCGAGAAGCGCTGCATGAAGCGGTTCTTCAGGTCCTCCAGCTGCTCGGCGAACATGATCGAATCGACGCTACGGTTGCCGTAGATCAGCGTGAACGTGCTGCGCGGCTCGAGCTCGAGCGTGGTGCGCACGATCGCGAGCACCGGGGTGATGCCCGAGCCGCCCGAGAACGCCACGTAGTGCTTGCCGTGCTCGGCATTCAGGTGCGTGAAGAAACGGCCGTCCGGCGTCATCACGTCGATCGTGTCGCCGGCCTTCAGCGTGTCGAACGCGAAGTTCGAGAAGCGCCCGCCCCGCACGCGCTTGATGCCGATCCGCAGCTCGCCGTCGCGGTCGTAATCGGTGGTGCCGACGCAGATCGAGTACGAGCGGCGGGTTTCCTCGCCGCCGATCTGCGCCCTGAGCGTCACGAACTGACCCTGCGTGAAGCGATACTGCTCGCGCAGCTCGGCGGGAACCTCGAACGCGACCGTCACCGCGTCGGCGGTCTCGGGTTGCACGTCGCGAATGCGCAGCGGGTGGAATTGCGGAGTCGCCATGTCAGTAGGGCTTGAAGTAGTCGAAGGGTTCGCGACAGTCGAGGCAGCGGTACAGCGCCTTGCAGGCGGTCGACGCGAACTGCGCGAGCCGCTCGGTATGGCGCGAACCGCAGCGCGGGCATGCGGGGGCGGCGCCCGGCTTCGGTGCGAAGCGGATCACCTGCGCGGCGGCGGGGCGGGCTCCGCTTGCGGCGCCGCAAGCTGCCGCGCCGCCGCTCGCGCAGCTGCCAACCGGCGGCGCGATGCCGTAGGCGCGCAGCTTTTCACGCGCGGCGTCGGTGATCCAGTCGGTGGTCCAGGCCGGCGACAGCACCGTGACGATTCGGTAGGCCGGCACGCCGGCGCGGTCGAGCGCGGCGCCGATGTCCTCGGCGATCTGCGACATCGCCGGACAGCCGGAGTAGGTCGGCGTGATCACAATCTCGAGCGTCGCGTCGGCCGCGCGCCGCACCTCGCGCAGGATGCCGAGCTCGCCGATCGAGACGACCGGGATCTCGGGGTCCGGCACCGTGTCGAGCGCGGCGCGCGCGCGCGCAAGCTCGGCGTCGGCATCGACGCTGGCGACGGAGGCGACGGAGGCGGGCGGCGCGGACATCATGGGTTCTCTCCGGAACGAAGACGCCGCGGGCATTACCAGCTGGCGCCCGGATGCTGGCGGGCGAGGCTCTGCATCTGGGCGAGCAGAAAGCCCATGTGCTCGGAATGCTCGCCGCGCCGGCCGGCCGGCACGTAGGCGCCCGGTGCGGGCGCCGCCAGCGTTGCCTCGGCCAGTGCGGCATCGAGGTCTGCGCGCCAGGCCGCCTCGAGCGTGTCGGCCGCTGGCGCGATGCCGGCCGCCGCGACCTCGCGCTCGACCGCGTCGACCGCGAAGCATTCGCGCGTGTAGGGCATCAGGTAGTCGAGCGCGGCCTGCGCGCGACGGTGCGATTCGTCGGTGCCGTCGCCGAAGCGGATCAGCCATTCGCGCGCGTGATGCTCGTGGTAGCGCGTTTCCTTGACCGACTTCGCGGCGATCGCGGCCAGTTGCGGATCGGCCGAGCCTTCGAGCGCCGTCCAGAGGTGCAGCATCAGCGTCGCGTAGAGGAAATTGCGCACGATCGTGACGGCGTAGTCCTTGCTGGCGTGCGCGGTGCCGCTGACCGGCCCGTAATGCGGCAGCTCGACCAGCGTCAGGTTCGTGAACTCGCGCTCGCTGCGGAAGTACGCGTAATCGTCCTCGGTCCGGGTGGTGCCGTGCAGCGCGTGTTCGAGGTCGGCGGCGTGCGCGTAGAGCAGCCGAGCCTGGCCGATCAGGTCGAGGCTCATGTTGGTCAGCGCGATGTCCTCTTCGAGGATGGGGCCGTGCCCGCACCACTCGGCGTTGCGCTGGCCGAGGATCAGCGCGCTGTCCGCGAGGCGCAGCACGTAGGACAGATGGGAGGGCCGGGGCGTCGTCATCGCGGGCTCACATGTGGTTGACTTCGTCGGGCAGCGTGTAGAACGTCGGATGGCGGTAGATCTTGTCGCCGGCCGGTTCGAACAGCTCCGCCTTCTGGTTCGGATCGGATGCCGTGATCGCGGCCGACGGCACCACCCAGATGCTCACGCCTTCCTGGCGGCGCGTATAGACGTCGCGCGCCATGCGCAGCGCCATCGGCGCGTCGGCTGCATGCAGGCTGCCGCAGTGCTTGTGGTCGAGCCCCTGCTTGCTGCGCACGAAGACTTCCCAGATCGGCCATTCCTGTTTCATTGCATGTCTCCTGAATCGGATTCGAAAGGGACGCGGCGTCAGGCGGCTTGGCGCTCGGCCCGGCGGGCGCGCTTGCCGGCGTGGGCCAGCGCGGCCTCGCGGACCCACGCGCCGTCCTCGTGGGCCTTGACGCGCGTCGCCAGCCGCTCACGGTTGCAAGGGCCGTCGCCGTTGACGACGCGCCAGAATTCGTCCCAGTCGATCGCACCGTAATCGTGGTGGCCGCGCGCCTCGTTCCATTTCAGGTCCGGATCGGGCAAGGTCACGCCGAGCACCTTCGCCTGCTCGACCGCCGCATCGACGAATTTCTGGCGCAGGTCGTCGTTCGAGATGCGCTTGATTCCCCATTTCGCCGACTGGTTGCTGTGAACGGAGTCGGCGTCGCTCGGGCCGAACATCATCAGCACCGGCCACCACCAGCGGTTCACGGCCTGCTGCACCATCTCGCGCTGCGCCGGCGTGCCGGCCATCATCGCCAGCAGCGCGTCGAAGCCCTGGCGCTGGTGGAACGATTCCTCC
Organism: Burkholderia glumae LMG 2196 = ATCC 33617; assembly: GCF_000960995.1. Taxonomy (NCBI): domain Bacteria; kingdom Pseudomonadati; phylum Pseudomonadota; class Betaproteobacteria; order Burkholderiales; family Burkholderiaceae; genus Burkholderia; species Burkholderia glumae. The sequence continues at coordinate 1,287,149 of NZ_CP009435.1, forward strand.
TTGCAGATGCGGATCATGGCGCGCGCATAGGGGCCGTAGGTGCAGCGGCAAAGGGGAATCTGGTTCATGATCGCGGCGCCGTCGACGAGCCAGCCGATCACGCCGACGTCGGCCCAGCTCGGCGTGGGGTAGTTGAAAATGCTCGAATACTTGGCCTTGCCGGCGTGCAGCGCGTCGACGAGCGTGTCGCGCGACACGCCGAGCGTCTCGGCCGCGCTGTAAAGATAGAGCCCGTGACCAGCTTCGTCCTGCACCTTGGCGAGCAGGATCGCCTTGCGCTTCAGGCTCGGCGCGCGCGTGATCCAGTTGCCTTCCGGCAGCATCCCGACGATCTCGGAATGGGCGTGCTGCGAGATCTGGCGGATCAATGTTTTGCGATAGGCGTCGGGCATCCAGTCCTGCGGCTCGATCTTGCCGTCGGCGGCGATCACTGCGTCGAACCGGGCTTGCTCAGGCGCGGCGCTGGCCGTCTCGCCGACGGCGGGCTGGCCGGGAAGATCGAGGGATTGCGTGTACATGACAAACGTCTCGTGCGGGATGAGGTGGATCAAAGTATAAACCAACCGTCCGGTCGGTTAATTAATTTTTAGAGAAGGCGAAGGCCGGTGCGTGGGGCCAATCGGGTGGGATTACCGCCCGGGCACACGCGGCGTGGTCTCGATATCGGGCACAATCAAAGTCTTTTCCGTGTGCGCCCTCGAATCATGAGTTTTCGTCGTTGTTTGCCGGTCTGGGCCGGCTGTCTTGCCTTGTGTCTGTCCGGCGCGGCGTTTGCGGCCGGCGATGCCGCCGGCTCCGGCGGTTTGCCGAGATGGGTGGCGGCCTGGGCGAGCGCCCTGCAGCCGATTCCTGCGCTCGCTTCGCCGCCTCCCTTATATAGAGCGCCGGAGGTCGCGAACCGCACGATTCGCCAAATCGTCTATCCGAGCGTCGGCGGCACGCGCCTGCGCTTGCGGATCAGCAATGCCTATGGCCGCACGCCGCTGTCGCTCGGCGCCGTGCGGATCGGCCGGTCTGCGGCCGGCGCCGCGGTGCGGCCCGGCGATACCGTGCTCGTCACGTTTGGCGGCCGGCGCGACCTGGTGGTGCCGGCCGGCGAGGAACGCGACAGCGATCCGGTCGCGCTGCCGCTCGAGGCGGGCGCCCCCTATGCGATCAGCCTGTTCGTGCGTGGCGAGCAGAAAATGACGGCTTGGCACCGCGTGGCGAACCAGGTCAATTACGTGTCGGTGCCCGGCGACCATAGCGCCGACGTCGATGGTGGAGCGTTCCGTACCCGTTTCACGCAGTCGGCCTGGGTCAGCGAACTGGCGGTGGAGGGGAGCTCGGCCGCAACGGGCGCGATCGCGGCCGTTGGTGATTCGATCACCGACGGCCTGCGTTCGAGCCTCAATCGCAACCGCCGCTGGACCGACGGGCTCGCCCGCCGGCTCGACGCGGCGGGCGAGCGTGACTGGAGCGTGGTCAATCTCGGCATCAGCGGCAACCGGCTGCTTAGCGATTCGGCATGCTACGGCAGTGCGCTCGAGCGGCGTTTCGATCGCGACGTGCTGGCTCGCTCGGGCGTGAAGGCTGCGGTGCTGCTGATCGGTATCAACGATATCAATTTCGCCGCGATGCCGCCGCGTGCCGGGCTCGACTGCGACGCGCCGCACACACGCGTCGATGCGCGGATGCTGATAGACGGTTACCGTCGAGTGATCGCGAGCGCGCATGCTCACGGGGTTGCCCTGTTCGGTGCCACGCTGACGCCGGCGTCGTTGCCGCCGGAGCGCGAAGCGATTCGCACCGAGGTGAACAACTGGATTCGGACCTCGGGGGCGTTAGATGGCGTCGTTGATTTCGACGCGGCGCTGCGTGACCCGGCGCGGCCGCAGGTGCTGCAGCGTCGCTACGACAGCGGTGACGGTGTTCATCCGAGCGACGCCGGCTATGCGGCGATGGCCGATGCCGTACCGATCGATCGGCTGTTGGCGGCCGCCAAGCGGCACTGAGGCTTCGGGCGCCGACAAGCCGGCGCAAAGGGATACGCGAGGGATGACGAAACGGGCGCCGTGGCGGCGCCCGTTTTCTTGGCAATTTTCTTAGAAATGACTTGCGTGATGGGGTTTCGCTGCTTAGAATCACGCCTCTTTCGCGCTGCCGGAAACGCGGCGCGGAGAGGGAAGCGAGGTGGGAGAAGCAAGGCGCCGAAGTTGGGCAGCCAGTGGACCCGGCCGAAGGGAAGTGATCAGCGAAGAAGTGGATCGCGGCGAGCAAAAAAGTAGTTGACGCGCTGCGAAACGTTGATCATAATCTCGCTTCTCTGCTGCTGACAACGCAGCGCTGCCGGGAAAGCCGAACAGTTCGGTCGGATCGGTGGAAATGCTCTTTAAAAATTAACAGCCGATAAGTGTGGACGCTTGATCGACGCGGACCTGATCTTCGGATCGGGAAGCAAAAGTATCAAGAGTCTCACACAAAAGTAAGTCAGGTTGATGAAGCAATTCATAACCTGTCAGCTTTGAGTGAGCGACCGGTTCTTAACGGAACCGAAAACAGTAACAGGTATTGAACTGAAGAGTTTGATCCTGGCTCAGATTGAACGCTGGCGGCATGCCTTACACATGCAAGTCGAACGGCAGCACGGGTGCTTGCACCTGGTGGCGAGTGGCGAACGGGTGAGTAATACATCGGAACATGTCCTGTAGTGGGGGATAGCCCGGCGAAAGCCGGATTAATACCGCATACGATCTACGGAAGAAAGCGGGGGACCTTCGGGCCTCGCGCTATAGGGTTGGCCGATGGCTGATTAGCTAGTTGGTGGGGTAAAGGCCTACCAAGGCGACGATCAGTAGCTGGTCTGAGAGGACGACCAGCCACACTGGGACTGAGACACGGCCCAGACTCCTACGGGAGGCAGCAGTGGGGAATTTTGGACAATGGGCGAAAGCCTGATCCAGCAATGCCGCGTGTGTGAAGAAGGCCTTCGGGTTGTAAAGCACTTTTGTCCGGAAAGAAATCCTGAGGGCTAATATCCTTCGGGGATGACGGTACCGGAAGAATAAGCACCGGCTAACTACGTGCCAGCAGCCGCGGTAATACGTAGGGTGCGAGCGTTAATCGGAATTACTGGGCGTAAAGCGTGCGCAGGCGGTTTGCTAAGACCGATGTGAAATCCCCGGGCTCAACCTGGGAACTGCATTGGTGACTGGCAGGCTAGAGTATGGCAGAGGGGGGTAGAATTCCACGTGTAGCAGTGAAATGCGTAGAGATGTGGAGGAATACCGATGGCGAAGGCAGCCCCCTGGGCCAATACTGACGCTCATGCACGAAAGCGTGGGGAGCAAACAGGATTAGATACCCTGGTAGTCCACGCCCTAAACGATGTCAACTAGTTGTTGGGGATTCATTTCCTTAGTAACGTAGCTAACGCGTGAAGTTGACCGCCTGGGGAGTACGGTCGCAAGATTAAAACTCAAAGGAATTGACGGGGACCCGCACAAGCGGTGGATGATGTGGATTAATTCGATGCAACGCGAAAAACCTTACCTACCCTTGACATGGTCGGAATCCTGAGGAGACTCGGGAGTGCTCGAAAGAGAACCGATACACAGGTGCTGCATGGCTGTCGTCAGCTCGTGTCGTGAGATGTTGGGTTAAGTCCCGCAACGAGCGCAACCCTTGTCCTTAGTTGCTACGCAAGAGCACTCTAAGGAGACTGCCGGTGACAAACCGGAGGAAGGTGGGGATGACGTCAAGTCCTCATGGCCCTTATGGGTAGGGCTTCACACGTCATACAATGGTCGGAACAGAGGGTTGCCAACCCGCGAGGGGGAGCTAATCCCAGAAAACCGATCGTAGTCCGGATTGCACTCTGCAACTCGAGTGCATGAAGCTGGAATCGCTAGTAATCGCGGATCAGCATGCCGCGGTGAATACGTTCCCGGGTCTTGTACACACCGCCCGTCACACCATGGGAGTGGGTTTTACCAGAAGTGGCTAGTCTAACCGCAAGGAGGACGGTCACCACGGTAGGATTCATGACTGGGGTGAAGTCGTAACAAGGTAGCCGTATCGGAAGGTGCGGCTGGATCACCTCCTTTCTCGAGCTTATTCCGCATACATTGAGCGTTCACGCTTATCGGCTGTTGATCAAGACAGACTCAGGGGTCTGTAGCTCAGTCGGTTAGAGCACCGTCTTGATAAGGCGGGGGTCGTTGGTTCGAATCCAACCAGACCCACCAATTGTCTGACACGGAACACCTGGGTAGTCTCTGTAGGGAAGGGGGCATAGCTCAGCTGGGAGAGCACCTGCTTTGCAAGCAGGGGGTCGTCGGTTCGATCCCGTCTGCCTCCACCAATCTTCAATGACAAACGTTCAGGGATGCTGAGCAGTTGTCATTGGCGATTGAGCCAGTCAGAGGATGAGCGAGAAGTAGCGCTTATCGGCTGTCGTTCTTTAACAATCTGGAAGAAGTAGTAAAGTGGATAGCGGAAGCGCTTATTTGAGATGGGCGTGGAAGTTATCCGGGTTGTGATTGTATCGATGTATCTCAAGATGATTCGAACGCAAGTTCGGCTCAATTGGAATACGGCACAAATGCGAGAACTCAACCTGTAGCGGCTGTCATCTCCTTCGGGAGAGCGAGACAGACTCGTTATAGGGTCAAGCGAACAAGTGCATGTGGTGGATGCCTTGGCGATCACAGGCGATGAAGGACGCGGTAGCCTGCGAAAAGCTACGGGGAGCTGGCAAACGAGCTTTGATCCGTAGATGTCCGAATGGGGAAACCCACTCCTTTTGGAGTATCCATGACTGAATACATAGGTCATGTGAAGCGAACGCGGTGAACTGAAACATCTAAGTAACCGCAGGAAAAGAAATCAACCGAGATTCCCAAAGTAGTGGCGAGCGAAATGGGAAGAGCCTGTACTCTTTATTTGTATTGTTAGCCGAACGCTCTGGAAAGTGCGGCCATAGCAGGTGATAGCCCTGTAGGCGAAAACAGTATGAAAGAACTAGGTGTACGACAAGTAGGGCGGGACACGTGAAATCCTGTCTGAAGATGGGGGGACCATCCTCCAAGGCTAAATACTCGTGATCGACCGATAGTGAACCAGTACCGTGAGGGAAAGGTGAAAAGAACCCCGGGAGGGGAGTGAAATAGATCCTGAAACCGCATGCATACAAACAGTCGGAGCCTCGTAAGGGGTGACGGCGTACCTTTTGTATAATGGGTCAGCGACTTACGTTCAGTAGCAAGCTTAACCGAATAGGGCAGGCGTAGCGAAAGCGAGTCCGAATAGGGCGTTCAGTTGCTGGGCGTAGACCCGAAACCAAGTGATCTATCCATGGCCAGGATGAAGGTGCGGTAACACGTACTGGAGGTCCGAACCCACTAACGTTGAAAAGTTAGGGGATGAGCTGTGGATAGGGGTGAAAGGCTAAACAAACTTGGAAATAGCTGGTTCTCTCCGAAAACTATTTAGGTAGTGCCTCGTGTCTCACCTTCGGGGGTAGAGCACTGTCATGGTTGGGGGGTCTATTGCAGATTACCCCGCCATAGCAAACTCCGAATACCGAAGAGTGCAATCACGGGAGACAGACATCGGGTGCTAACGTCCGGTGTCAAGAGGGAAACAACCCAGACCGCCAGCTAAGGTCCCCAAATATGGCTAAGTGGGAAACGAAGTGGGAAGGCTAAAACAGTCAGGAGGTTGGCTTAGAAGCAGCCACCCTTTAAAGAAAGCGTAATAGCTCACTGATCGAGTCGTCCTGCGCGGAAGATGTAACGGGGCTAAGCCATATACCGAAGCTGCGGATGCGAGCTAGTCTCGCATGGTAGGAGAGCGTTCCGTAAGCCTGCGAAGGTGCATTGTAAAGTGTGCTGGAGGTATCGGAAGTGCGAATGCTGACATGAGTAGCGATAAAGGGGGTGAAAGGCCCCCTCGCCGTAAGCCCAAGGTTTCCTACGCAACGTTCATCGGCGTAGGGTGAGTCGGCCCCTAAGGCGAGGCAGAAATGCGTAGCTGATGGGAAGCAGGTCAATATTCCTGCACCATTGTTAAATGCGATGGGGGGACGGATCGCGGAAGGTTGTCCGGGTGTTGGAAGTCCCGGTCGCTGCATTGGAGAAGGCGCTTAGGCAAATCCGGGCGCGGAATTCAAGGGTGTGGCGCGAGCTTCTTCGGAAGCGAAGCAATCGGAAGTGGTTCCAAGAAAAGCCTCTAAGCTTCAGTTTAACAGTGACCGTACCGCAAACCGACACAGGTGGGCGAGATGAGTATTCTAAGGCGCTTGAGAGAACTCGGGAGAAGGAACTCGGCAAATTGGTACCGTAACTTCGGGATAAGGTACGCCCCTGTAGCTTGACTGGCCTGCGCCAGAAGGGTGAAGGGGTTGCAATAAACTGGTGGCTGCGACTGTTTAATAAAAACACAGCACTCTGCAAACACGAAAGTGGACGTATAGGGTGTGACGCCTGCCCGGTGCCGGAAGATTAAATGATGGGGTGCAAGCTCTTGATTGAAGTCCCGGTAAACGGCGGCCGTAACTATAACGGTCCTAAGGTAGCGAAATTCCTTGTCGGGTAAGTTCCGACCTGCACGAATGGCGTAACGATGGCCACACTGTCTCCTCCCGAGACTCAGCGAAGTTGAAGTGTTTGTGATGATGCAATCTCCCCGCGGCTAGACGGAAAGACCCCATGAACCTTTACTGTAGCTTTGCATTGGACTTTGAACCGATCTGTGTAGGATAGGTGGGAGGCTATGAAACCGGAACGCTAGTTTCGGTGGAGCCGTCCTTGAAATACCACCCTGGTTTGTTTGAGGTTCTAACCTTGGCCCGTGATCCGGGTCGGGGACAGTGCATGGTAGGCAGTTTGACTGGGGCGGTCTCCTCCCAAAGTGTAACGGAGGAGTACGAAGGTACGCTAGGTACGGTCGGAAATCGTGCTGATAGTGCAATGGCATAAGCGTGCTTAACTGCGAGACCGACAAGTCGAGCAGGTGCGAAAGCAGGTCATAGTGATCCGGTGGTTCTGTATGGAAGGGCCATCGCTCAACGGATAAAAGGTACTCTGGGGATAACAGGCTGATACCGCCCAAGAGTTCATATCGACGGCGGTGTTTGGCACCTCGATGTCGGCTCATCTCATCCTGGGGCTGTAGCCGGTCCCAAGGGTATGGCTGTTCGCCATTTAAAGAGGTACGTGAGCTGGGTTTAAAACGTCGTGAGACAGTTTGGTCCCTATCTGCCGTGGGCGTTGGATATTTGAAGGGGGCTGCTCCTAGTACGAGAGGACCGGAGTGGACGAACCTCTGGTGTACCGGTTGTCACGCCAGTGGCATCGCCGGGTAGCTATGTTCGGAAGAGATAACCGCTGAAAGCATCTAAGCGGGAAACTCGCCTTAAGATGAGATATCCCCGGGGACTTGATCCCCTTGAAGGGTCGTTCGAGACCAGGACGTTGATAGGTCAGGTGTGTAAGCGCAGTAATGCGTTCAGCTAACTGATACTAATTGCCCGTAAGGCTTGATCCTATAACCGGTCTGTTTCATGTCGAACCAACAGGTCGACGAACAGCGGTTGAGTGAGCAATGTGCCGGTGTACAAGCACAACCCCTACTACTTCTTCGAGATTGGTCATGGCGCGCTGTCGCGACGTGACAACCCCTTTAGCCTGATGACCATAGCGAGTCGGTCCCACCCCTTCCCATCCCGAACAGGACCGTGAAACGACTCTACGCCGATGATAGTGCGGATTGCCCGTGTGAAAGTAGGTAATCGTCAGGCTTCCTCATTCGAAACCCCCGCTGCCAGCGCAGTGGGGGTTTTGTCTTTCAAGGCTCGGAAATCCAGAGCCATCCACTGACAAGTTTCGCCGCGGTCATGCTCGTTCAGGAGGGCTGAAGATCGATCCGTCGCGCCGGGACGAGGACGAGTTCAATTGTGGTCCCAGCTGACCGCCAAACGGCCGCCATTCGTTTGTTTCACCTGCATCGATGGGGCGGACCTTCCCCCGCATAGACGACGCATACGGGCGGTGCGCGTAGCATCTTCACTCGGGCCAGTTGTCGATTGCATGCCTGGGAGCGGATTGCCGCGGCTCTGAGGCGGCGAGAGCGAAAGTTCTCGAACCGTGTCATCGAGACTCCCGCCCCACGCTCCGGCTAACTGCAACACCTCGAACCTCGCTTCAATGCTCCTCGGCGTTACGTGTCCGACGAGCCAGAGCCCGTTGTCCGTTTGCCGTGGTCATGCCAGCTCGCCGAACCGGAAATCAAAAAAAGTTAAAAAAAAGTGGTTTTTCTATTGGCTTAATCGTCGCGACCCCTTATGATTCACGTCTTCCGATTTTCCGGTGAGCTTACCCGGCAATCGCAAGGACGGTCTGGGCGGAAGTCGTTTTCCGTGCGGTCGCCGGCCTGGCAAGACGCGGCGCTTTTACAGGGCGCTGGCTTACGAAATGCCAGGCAGGTCGGCTTGTCGCGCATGTCGAGCAGTGAGCGGTCGAAGAGCAAAAAAACTCTGGCGATCGCTTGACACAAAGCCGGCATGCCACCATAATCGTCAGTTCTCTGCGGAGGGGTGCCCGAGTGGCTAAAGGGGGCAGACTGTAAATCTGTTGGCTTACGCCTACGTTGGTTCGAATCCAACCTCCTCCACCAAGACATAAAGAGCGGTAAGGGATCGTAAAGTAGCCCGTGCGGGTGTAGCTCAATGGTAGAGCAGAAGCCTTCCAAGCTTACGACGAGGGTTCGATTCCCTTCACCCGCTCCACGTTCCATGCAGTAAGTACTTGTTTCGCCCATGTGGCTCAGTGGTAGAGCACTCCCTTGGTAAGGGAGAGGTCGGCAGTTCGATCCTGCCCATGGGCACCAGCAGGTTAGTCAGTGTCTGTTTGCGCGCGGCGCAACATGTGAAATTCCTTACGGGAGTTGAAAATGGCCAAGGAAAAATTTGAGCGGACCAAGCCGCACGTGAACGTTGGCACGATCGGTCACGTTGACCACGGCAAGACGACGCTGACGGCGGCGATCGCGACGGTTCTGTCGTCGAAGTTCGGCGGCGAAGCGAAGAAGTACGACGAAATCGACGCGGCGCCGGAAGAAAAGGCACGCGGCATCACGATCAACACCGCACACATCGAGTACGAAACGGCGAACCGCCACTACGCGCACGTCGATTGCCCGGGCCACGCCGACTACGTGAAGAACATGATCACGGGTGCCGCGCAGATGGACGGCGCGATCCTGGTGTGCTCGGCAGCCGACGGCCCGATGCCGCAAACGCGTGAGCACATCCTGCTGGCGCGTCAGGTTGGCGTGCCGTACATCATCGTGTTCCTGAACAAGTGCGACATGGTGGACGACGCCGAACTGCTCGAGCTGGTCGAGATGGAAGTTCGCGAGCTGCTGTCGAAGTACGACTTCCCGGGCGACGACACGCCGATCATCAAGGGTTCGGCCAAGCTGGCGCTGGAAGGCGACAAGGGCGAGCTGGGCGAGACGGCGATCATGAACCTGGCCGACGCGCTGGACTCGTACATTCCGACGCCGGAGCGTGCGGTGGACGGTACGTTCCTGATGCCGGTGGAAGACGTGTTCTCGATCTCGGGCCGCGGCACGGTGGTGACGGGTCGCGTCGAGCGCGGCATCGTGAAGGTTGGCGAGGAAATCGAAATCGTCGGTATCAAGCCGACGGTGAAGACGACCTGCACGGGCGTGGAAATGTTCCGCAAGCTGCTGGATCAAGGCCAGGCTGGCGACAACGTCGGTATTCTGCTGCGCGGCACGAAGCGTGAAGAAGTGGAGCGTGGTCAGGTTCTGGCGAAGCCGGGCTCGATCAAGCCGCACACGCACTTCACGGCCGAGGTGTACGTGCTGAGCAAGGACGAAGGCGGCCGTCACACGCCGTTCTTCAACAACTACCGTCCGCAGTTCTACTTCCGTACGACGGACGTGACGGGCTCGATCGAGCTGCCGAAGGACAAGGAAATGGTGATGCCGGGCGACAACGTGTCGATCACGGTGAAGCTGATCGCGCCGATCGCGATGGAAGAAGGTCTGCGCTTCGCGATCCGCGAAGGCGGCCGTACCGTCGGCGCCGGCGTCGTCGCCAAGATCCTCGACTAAGCCAGTTAGTTCCGGGTCGACAGTTTTGGGGCCGGAGTTGTCCGGTCCCATTGGTACAGGGGTATAGCTCAACTGGCAGAGCGTCGGTCTCCAAAACCGAAGGTTGGGGGTTCGATTCCCTCTGCCCCTGCCAAATCGCCACGTCCAGACGTGGCATTTGTTTTAAGGTGTTATGGCGAATCCATCCGTCGAAACTGTAAATACCTCCGGCGATAAGCTGATGCTGGGCCTGGGCGTATTGCTGGTCTTGGCCGGATTTGCGGGCTTCTTCTTGCTGGGTGGCAAGGAGTGGTACATCCGCGGCGCTGCGCTGGCAGTGGGGGTGATCGCCGGTGTGGCTGTCGCCCTGATGTCGCTGCCGGGCAAGAGCTTCATCGCCTTTGCCAAGGATTCCTACCGGGAAGTGCGCAAGGTTGTCTGGCCGACGCGCAAGGAAGCCACGCAAACCACGCTGGTCGTTTTCGGGTTTGTGCTGGTTATGGCACTCTTTCTTTGGCTTAGCGACAAGTCGATCGAATGGGTGATTTTCTCGGCGATTCTGGGTTGGAAATGATATGAGCGATACTCCGGCATCTCCGAGCGGAAAACGCTGGTACGTCGTGCACGCCTACTCCGGGATGGAGAAGAGCGTGCAGCGTGCGCTTCAAGAGCGCATCGAGCGTGCCGGCATGCAAGACAAGTTTGGCCAGATCCTGGTGCCGACCGAAGAGGTCGTCGAAGTCCGGGGTGGCCACAAGGCAGTGACCGAGCGCCGCTTCTTCCCCGGCTACGTGCTGGTGGAGATGGAAATGACGGACGAAACGTGGCACCTCGTGAAGAACACCGCGAAGGTCACCGGTTTCGTCGGCGGTGCGCGCAATCGTCCGAGCCCGATTTCCCCGCGGGAAGTCGAAAAGATCATGTCGCAGATGCAGGAAGGCGTGGAGAAGCCGCGCCCGAAGACCTTGTTCGAGGTCGGCGAGATGGTCCGGGTGAAGGAAGGTCCGTTTACCGATTTCAACGGCACTGTCGAAGAAGTCAACTACGAAAAATCGAGAGTCCGCGTGTCCGTCACCATTTTCGGGCGCGCTACACCGGTCGAACTCGAGTTTGGCCAGGTCGAGAAAGTCTGAGTTTTGATGGGCAGCCTCCGCGCTGCCCATCATTGCGCTTACGGTCCGCATCATCGACCGTTGAGGAGCGTCAGTAGCCGGAGCCGGTGAACGCGCGTTATCACTCACCGAACGCCTGCCTGGCGTTCCAACGAGGTTTTCAAATGGCAAAGAAGATTATCGGCTTTATCAAGCTGCAGATTCCTGCAGGTAAAGCCAACCCGTCGCCGCCGGTCGGTCCGGCACTGGGCCAGCGCGGCCTGAACATCATGGAGTTCTGCAAGGCGTTCAACGCGCAGACCCAGGGCATGGAGCCGGGCCTGCCGGTGCCGGTGGTCATCACGGCATTCGCGGACAAGAGCTTCACGTTCGTGATGAAGACGCCGCCGGCGACCGTCCTGATCAAGAAGGCGGCGAAGGTGGACAAGGGCTCGGCGAAGCCGCATACCGACAAGGTCGGCTCGATCACCCGCGCACAAGCCGAAGAAATCGCGAAGACCAAGATGCCTGACCTCACGGCAGCGGATCTGGACGCGGCAGTTCGTACCATCGCGGGCAGCGCCCGCTCGATGGGCATCACCGTGGAGGGCGTGTAAATGGCCAAGATCTCGAAGCGCCGTCAGGCATTTGCCGCTAAGGTCGATCGTCAGAAGCTGTACGCGATCGAAGACGCACTGGCACTCGTGAAGGAGTGCGCGAGCGCGAAGTTCAACGAATCGATCGACGTGTCGGTTCAGCTCGGCATCGACGCGAAGAAGTCGGATCAAGTGGTTCGCGGCTCGGTCGTGCTGCCGGCAGGTACCGGCAAGTCGGTGCGCGTCGCCGTGTTCGCACAGGGCGAGAAGGCCGAGCAGGCGCGTGCGGCCGGCGCCGAAATCGTCGGCATGGAAGACCTCGCCGAGCAGATCAAGGCCGGTCAGATGGATTTCGACATCGTGATCGCCTCGCCGGATACGATGCGTATCGTCGGTACGCTCGGTCAGATCCTCGGCCCGCGCGGCCTGATGCCGAACCCGAAGGTCGGCACGGTCACGCCGGACGTGGCGACCGCGGTCAAGAACGCCAAGGCCGGTCAGGTGCAGTACCGTGTCGACAAGGCCGGTATCATCCACGCCACCATCGGCCGTGCATCGTTCGAATCGGCGGCACTGCGTTCGAACCTGACCGCGCTGATCGAAGCGCTGCAGAAATCGAAGCCGGCGACGAGCAAGGGTGTCTACCTGCGCAAGATCGCCCTGTCGAGCACGATGGGCGTCGGCGTGCGCGTCGACCAGACCTCGCTCGCGGCGCAGTAAGCGAAGCATTCGGGCCGCTCACCCCGTGGTGTGGCGGCCCAACCTGGGCTTTGGGCGGTTGCCCGGCGCGCGAGCGCAAGGCGACCGGTTATCAAAGACCGTTGGTGGGAGGCAGCAGTCGGGCCGTCCCTTAATACAGGCCAACGCAGATGGCGAACCCGAACAAGTTTTGAAGTGATGAAGCCGGTGGTGCGGATCGATTCGCACCGGCGGTGGAAATACTCCTGACGACTCGGACGCCGTGGTTGAACGAGGTACGAGAGGCGCTCGCCGATCGTATCGTTTCTGGAGGCTGACCGTGCCGCTTAATAGAGAAGACAAGCAAGCCGTCGTCGCTGAGGTTTCCGCGCAAGTCGCGAAGGCCCAGACCGTTGTGCTAGCTGAGTATCGTGGAATTGCGGTTGGCGATCTGACCAAGCTGCGCGCGCAAGCGCGTGAAAAGCAGGTGTACCTTCGCGTGTTGAAGAACACGCTGGCGCGTCGCGCCGTCGAAGGCACGCCGTTTGCTCCGCTGGCAGAGCAGATGACTGGCCCGCTGATCTATGGCATCTCGGAAGATGCGATTGCCGCCGCCAAGGTGGTGAACGACTTCGCGAAGAGCAATGACAAGCTGATCATCAAGGCTGGTGCGTTCGATGGCAAGGTAATGGACAAGGCAGGCGTGCAAGCGCTGGCCACCATTCCGAGCCGCGAAGAACTGCTCTCGAAGCTGCTGTTCGTCATGCAGTCGCCTGTTTCCGGCTTTGCGCGCGCCCTGGCTGCGCTGGCCGAGAAGAAGCAGGCCGAAGCTGCATAACGTCGGCATTCGCGTCACAGATCGCTGGCTGTACCCGCATTCAATTTAGGAGTATTTCACATGGCAATCGCAAAAGAAGACATCCTGGCAGCAGTCGAAGGCATGACTGTTCTGGAACTGAACGAGCTGGTCAAGGCGTTCGAAGAGAAGTTCGGCGTGTCGGCAGCCGCAGTGGCCGTCGCCGGCCCGGCAGGCGGCGGCGCAGCTGCTGCAGTCGAAGAGAAGACCGAGTTCTCGGTCATCCTGGCCGAAGTCGGCGCCAACAAGGTTTCCGTCATCAAGGCCGTTCGCGAGCTGACGGGCCTGGGCCTGAAGGAAGCGAAGGATCTCGTCGACGGCGCACCGAAGCCCGTCAAGGAAGGCGTGGACAAGGCTGCTTCGGAAGAAGCGAAGAAGAAGCTGGAAGAAGCTGGCGCGAAGGTCGAAATCAAGTAAGGTTCGACAGTCTGCGCGAAGGCTGGCGGTGTTATACCGCCGGCCTTTTTGTGCTTTGTGGGGACGCTGTTTTGACACTCAATAAACGTGTCAAGATGGAGGGCCCCAGAAGCCAAAGAAAAACGTCCCGCGGTGTGGTAACGGCGCCAGGCGATTCTCTTTGTCTTCTGAAGCGACTGCAGAAGGCAAGTTTGGTCGGGTAGCGGGCAACACAGGCATCCGCTGCCGTCAGCCAGCGGTTGGTAGCGGCCAACCACCAAGCTTCTCGGCTCGAGCCGCCGCACGGCCATCGAGTCTCAGTCGGTGAACACTCGGGTTTGACACGTCCAGGTATCCCGCCTCGATAGCGCCCGTCGTGATTCGGAGATCGTATGCAATATTCCTTCACCGAGAAGAAGCGTATTCGCAAGAGTTTCGCGAAGCGCTCCATCGTTCACCAAGTTCCTTTCCTGCTGGCTACTCAGCTTGAATCATTCAGCACGTTTCTGCAAGCTGAAGTGTCGGCAGCGCAACGTAAGTCCGAGGGTTTGCAGGCCGCCTTCACCTCCGTGTTTCCGATCGTCTCGCACAACGGTTTTGCTCGCCTCGAGTTCGTGAGCTATGCGTTGTCGCCGCCGGCATTCAACATCAAGGAATGCCAGCAGCGGGGCCTCACTTATTGCTCCGCCCTGCGCGCCAAGGTGCGCCTGGTGCTGCTCGACAAGGAATCGCCGAGCAAGCCGGTCGTCAAGGAAGTGAAGGAGCAGGAAGTGTACATGGGCGAGATTCCGCTCATGACGCCGACCGGCTCGTTCGTCATCAACGGTACCGAGCGCGTGATCGTATCGCAGCTCCACCGTTCGCCGGGCGTGTTCTTCGAGCACGACAAGGGCAAGACGCACAGCTCCGGCAAGCTGCTGTTCTCGGCACGGATCATCCCCTACCGCGGCTCGTGGCTCGACTTCGAATTCGATCCGAAGGACGTGCTGTACTTCCGCGTCGACCGTCGCCGCAAGATGCCGGTCACGATCCTGCTGAAGGCGATCGGCCTGACGCCGGAGCAGATCCTCGCGAACTTCTTCGTGTTCGACAACTTCACGCTGATGGACGAAGGCGCACAGATGGAATTCGTGCCCGAACGTCTGCGCGGCGAAGTCGCGCGTTTCGACATCACCGATCGGGACGGCAAGGTCATCGTCCAGAAGGATAAGCGGATCAACGCGAAGCACATCCGCGATCTCGAGGCCGCGAAGACGAAGTTCATCTCGGTGCCGGAGGACTATCTGCTCGGCCGCGTGCTGGCGAAGAACGTCGTCGACGGCGACACCGGCGAAGTGATCGCAAACGCGAACGACGAGATCACGGAAAGCGTGCTCGACAAGCTGCGCGAAGCGAAGATCAAGGACATCCAGACGATCTACACGAACGATCTGGATCAGGGTCCGTACATCTCCTCGACGCTGCGCGTCGATGAAACGGCCGACAAGACGGCCGCGCGCATCGCGATCTACCGCATGATGCGTCCGGGCGAGCCGCCGACCGAGGAAGCGGTCGAGGCGCTGTTCAACCGCCTGTTCTATAGCGAGGACGCCTACGACCTGTCGAAGGTCGGCCGCATGAAGTTCAACCGCCGCGTGGGCCGTGACGAGATCGTCGGGCCGATGACGCTGCAGGACGACGACATCCTCGCCACCATCAAGATCCTCGTCGAGCTGCGCAACGGCAAGGGCGAAGTGGACGACATCGATCACCTCGGCAACCGTCGCGTGCGTTGCGTCGGCGAACTGGCGGAAAACCAGTTCCGCGCCGGCCTGGTGCGTGTCGAGCGCGCGGTGAAGGAACGCCTCGGCCAGGCCGAGAGCGAAAACCTGATGCCGCACGACCTGATCAACTCGAAGCCGATTTCTTCGGCGATCCGCGAGTTCTTCGGGTCGTCGCAGCTCTCGCAGTTCATGGACCAGACCAACCCGCTGTCGGAAATCACGCACAAGCGCCGCGTGTCCGCACTCGGGCCGGGCGGTCTGACGCGCGAGCGCGCGGGCTTCGAAGTCCGTGACGTGCATCCGACCCACTACGGCCGCGTGTGCCCGATCGAGACGCCGGAAGGCCCGAACATCGGCCTGATCAACTCGCTGGCGCTGTACGCGCACCTGAACGAGTACGGCTTCCTCGAGACGCCGTACCGCAAGGTCACGGACGGCAAGGTGACCGACCAGATCGACTATCTGTCGGCGATCGAGGAAGGCCGCTACGTGATCGCGCAGGCCAACGCGTCGGTGGACGAAGCCACCGGCGAGCTGACCGACGAACTGGTGTCGGCGCGTGAAGCCGGTGAAACCATGATGGTCACGCCGGACCGCATCCAGTACATGGACGTGGCGCCGTCGCAGATCGTCTCGGTGGCCGCCTCGCTGATCCCGTTCCTCGAGCACGATGACGCGAACCGCGCCTTGATGGGCTCGAACATGCAGCGTCAGGCCGTGCCTTGCCTGCGTCCGGAAAAGCCGGTCGTCGGCACCGGCATCGAGCGCACCTGCGCGGTCGACTCGGGCACCACGGTGCAGGCCGAGCGTGGCGGCGTGGTCGACTACGTCGACGCGGGCCGTATCGTGATCCGCGTGAACGATGACGAAGCCGTGGCCGGTGAAGTCGGCGTCGACATCTACAACCTGATCAAGTACACGCGTTCGAACCAGAACACGAACATCAACCAGCGTCCGATCGTGAAGATGGGCGACAAGGTCTCGCGCGGCGACGTGCTGGCCGACGGCGCCTCGACGGACCTGGGCGAGCTCGCGCTCGGCCAGAACATGCTGATCGCGTTCATGCCGTGGAACGGCTACAACTTCGAGGATTCGATCCTGATCTCGGAGAAGGTGGTGGCCGACGATCGCTACACGTCGATCCACATCGAAGAGCTGAACGTGGTCGCTCGCGACACCAAGCTCGGGCCGGAAGAAATCACGCGCGACATCTCGAACCTGGCGGAAGTCCAGCTCGGCCGTCTCGACGAATCGGGCATCGTCTACATCGGCGCCGAAGTGGAAGCGGGCGACGTGCTGGTCGGCAAGGTCACGCCGAAGGGCGAGACCCAGCTGACGCCGGAAGAGAAGCTGCTGCGCGCGATCTTCGGCGAGAAGGCCTCGGACGTGAAGGACACCTCGCTGCGGGTGCCGTCGGGCATGAGCGGCACGGTGATCGACGTGCAGGTGTTCACGCGCGAAGGCATCGTGCGTGACAAGCGCGCGCAACAGATCATCGACGATGAACTGAAGCGCTATCGCCTCGACCTGAACGAC
Source organism: Burkholderia glumae LMG 2196 = ATCC 33617 (assembly GCF_000960995.1). Lineage (NCBI taxonomy): Bacteria > Pseudomonadati > Pseudomonadota > Betaproteobacteria > Burkholderiales > Burkholderiaceae > Burkholderia > Burkholderia glumae. The sequence continues at coordinate 1,304,166 of NZ_CP009435.1, forward strand.
CAGCTGCGCATCGTGGAAGGCGACGCGTTCCAGCGTCTCGCACGCATGCTCGACGGCAAGGTCGCCAACGGCGGTCCGAAGAAGCTCGCCAAGGGCACCCAGATCGACCAGGCCTACCTGTCGGATCTCGACCACTATCACTGGTTCGACATCCGTCTGGCCGACGAGGAAGCGGCGGCCCAGCTCGAAGCGATCAAGAACTCGATCGAAGAGAAGCGCCACCAGTTCGACCTCGCGTTCGAAGAGAAGCGCAAGAAGCTCACGCAGGGCGATGAACTGCCGCCGGGCGTGCTGAAGATGGTCAAGGTGTACCTCGCCGTCAAGCGCCGCCTGCAGCCGGGCGACAAGATGGCGGGCCGCCACGGCAACAAGGGCGTCGTGTCGAAGATCGTGCCGGTCGAAGACATGCCGTACATGGCCGACGGCCGTCCGGCCGACGTCGTGCTGAACCCGCTCGGCGTGCCGTCGCGGATGAACGTGGGCCAGGTGCTCGAAGTGCACCTGGGCTGGGCCGCGAAGGGCCTCGGCTGGCGGATCGGCGAAATGCTGCAGCGCCAGGCCAAGATCGAGGAACTGCGCGTGTTCCTGACCAAGATCTACAACGAGTCGGGCCGCGCGGAGGACCTGGACAGCTTCAGCGACGACGAGATCCTCGAACTCGCGCGCAACCTGCGCGAAGGCGTGCCGTTCGCGACGCCGGTGTTCGACGGGGCGACCGAGGAAGAAATGTCGAAGATGCTCGACCTGGCGTTCCCGGACGAGATCGCGCAGCAGCTCGGCATGACGCCGTCGAAGAACCAGGTTCGCCTGTACGACGGCCGCACCGGCGAAGCGTTCGAGCGGACCGTGACGGTCGGCTACATGCACTACCTGAAGCTGCACCACTTGGTCGACGACAAGATGCACGCGCGTTCGACCGGCCCGTACTCGCTTGTCACGCAGCAGCCGCTGGGCGGCAAGGCGCAGTTCGGCGGCCAGCGTTTCGGGGAAATGGAAGTGTGGGCGCTCGAGGCGTATGGCGCGTCGTATGTGCTGCAGGAAATGCTGACGGTGAAGTCGGACGACGTGAACGGCCGGACCAAGGTGTACGAGAACCTCGTCAAGGGCGACCACGTGATCGACGCGGGCATGCCGGAATCCTTCAACGTGCTGGTGAAGGAAATCCGCTCGCTCGGTATCGACATCGACCTCGATCGCAACTAATCGGACTACGGAGAGAAAGCAATGAAAGCTCTGCTCGATCTATTCAAGCAAGTCCAACAGGAAGAAGTCTTCGACGCGATCAAGATCGGTCTGGCTTCGCCGGACAAGATTCGCTCCTGGTCGTTCGGCGAGGTCAAGAAGCCGGAAACGATCAACTACCGCACCTTCAAGCCGGAGCGGGATGGTCTGTTCTGCGCGAAGATCTTCGGGCCGATCAAGGACTACGAGTGCCTGTGCGGCAAGTACAAGCGCTTGAAGCACCGCGGCGTGATCTGCGAGAAGTGCGGCGTCGAGGTGACGCTCGCCAAGGTGCGCCGCGAGCGCATGGGCCACATCGAACTGGCCTCGCCCGTCGCGCACATCTGGTTCCTGAAGTCGCTGCCGTCGCGTCTGGGCATGGTGCTCGACATGACGCTGCGCGACATCGAACGCGTGCTGTACTTCGAAGCCTATGTGGTGATCGAACCGGGCATGACGCCGCTGAAGGCGCGGCAGATCATGACCGAGGAGGACTACTACAACAAGGTCGAGGAATACGGTGACGAATTCCGCGCCGAGATGGGCGCGGAAGGCGTGCGCGAGCTGCTGCGCGCGATCAACATCGACGAACAGGTCGAGACGCTGCGCACCGAGCTCAAGAACACCGGCTCGGAAGCGAAGATCAAGAAGTACGCGAAGCGCCTGAAGGTGCTCGAGGCATTCCAGCGCTCCGGCATCAAGCCGGAGTGGATGATCCTCGAGGTGCTGCCGGTGCTGCCGCCCGAGCTGCGCCCGCTGGTGCCGCTCGACGGCGGCCGTTTCGCGACCTCGGACTTGAACGACCTGTATCGCCGCGTGATCAACCGGAACAACCGTCTGAAGCGTCTGCTCGAGCTGAAGGCGCCGGAGATCATCGTGCGCAACGAAAAGCGCATGCTGCAGGAAGCGGTCGATTCGCTGCTCGACAACGGTCGTCGCGGCAAGGCGATGACGGGTGCCAACAAGCGTCCGCTCAAGTCGCTCGCCGACATGATCAAGGGCAAGGGCGGCCGGTTCCGTCAGAACCTGCTCGGCAAGCGCGTCGACTACTCGGGCCGTTCGGTCATCGTGGTCGGCCCGACGCTGAAGCTGCACCAGTGCGGTCTGCCGAAGCTGATGGCGCTCGAGCTGTTCAAGCCGTTCATCTTCAACAAGCTGGAAGTGATGGGCGTCGCGACCACCATCAAGGCCGCGAAGAAGGAAGTCGAGAACCAGACGCCGGTGGTGTGGGACATCCTCGAAGAGGTGATCCGCGAGCACCCGGTGATGCTGAACCGTGCGCCGACGCTGCACCGTCTCGGCATCCAGGCGTTCGAGCCGGTCCTGATCGAAGGCAAGGCGATCCAGCTGCACCCGCTCGTCTGCGCGGCGTTCAACGCCGACTTCGACGGTGACCAGATGGCCGTCCACGTGCCGCTGTCGCTCGAAGCGCAGATGGAAGCGCGCACGCTGATGCTGGCGTCGAACAACGTGCTGTTCCCGGCCAACGGCGATCCGTCGATCGTGCCGTCGCAGGATATCGTGCTGGGCCTGTACTACGCCACGCGCGAAGCCGTCAACGGCAAGGGCGAGGGCATGTCGTTCACGGGCGTGTCGGAAGTGCTGCGCGCCTACGAGAACAAGGAAGTCGAGCTGGCCTCGCGCGTCAACGTGCGGATCACCGAAATGGTCCACAACGAGGACAAGTCCGAAGGCGCGCCGCAGTTCGTGCCGAAGGTCTCGCTGTACGCGACCACCGTCGGCCGCGCGATCCTGTCGGAAATCCTGCCGGCCGGCCTGCCGTTCTCGGTGCTGAACAAGCCGCTGAAGAAGAAGGAAATCTCGCGCCTGATCAACACCGCGTTCCGCAAGTGCGGCCTGCGCGCGACCGTCGTGTTCGCCGACCAGCTGATGCAGTCGGGCTTCCGGCTCGCGACGCGCGCCGGCATCTCGATCTGCGTCGACGACATGCTGGTGCCGCCGCAGAAGGAAGTGATCGTCGGCGACGCCGCAAAGAAGGTGAAGGAGTACGACCGCCAGTACATGTCGGGTCTCGTCACCGCCCAGGAGCGCTACAACAACGTGGTCGACATCTGGTCGGCGACGTCGGAAGCGGTCGGCAAGGCGATGATGGAGCAGCTGTCGACGGAGCCGGTGACGGACCGCGACGGCAACGAGACGCGCCAGGAATCGTTCAACTCGATCTACATGATGGCCGACTCGGGCGCGCGCGGTTCGGCCGTCCAGATCCGTCAGTTGGCCGGGATGCGCGGCCTGATGGCGAAGCCGGACGGCTCGATCATCGAGACGCCGATCACGGCGAACTTCCGCGAAGGCCTGAACGTGCTGCAGTACTTCATCTCGACCCACGGCGCACGTAAGGGTCTGGCTGATACGGCACTGAAGACGGCGAACTCGGGCTACCTGACGCGTCGTCTGGTCGACGTCACGCAGGATCTGGTGGTGGTCGAGGACGATTGCGGCACCTCGAACGGCGTGGCGATGAAGGCGCTGGTCGAAGGCGGCGAAGTGGTCGAGGCGCTGCGCGACCGGATTCTCGGCCGCGTCGCGGTGGCCGATGTGGTCAACCCGGAAACGCAGGAAACGCTGTACGAGACGGGCACCCTGCTCGACGAGACGGCGGTCGAGGAAATCGAACGCCTCGGCATCGACGAAGTGCGCGTGCGCACGGCGCTCACCTGCGAAACGCGCTACGGCCTCTGCGCGGCCTGCTACGGCCGCGACCTAGGCCGCGGCTCGCTCGTGAACGTCGGCGAAGCGGTCGGCGTGATCGCGGCGCAGTCGATCGGCGAGCCGGGCACGCAGCTGACGATGCGGACCTTCCACATCGGCGGCGCGGCATCGCGCGCGGCGGTCGCTTCGTCGGTCGAGGCGAAGAGCAATGGTGTGGTGCGCTTCACGGCGACCATGCGCTACGTGACGAACGCGAAGGGCGAGCAGATCGTCATCTCGCGCTCGGGCGAGGCGATGATCACCGACGACATCGGCCGTGAGCGCGAACGTCACAAGATCCCGTATGGCGCGACGCTGCTGCAACTCGACGGCGACACGATCAAGGCCGGCACGCAGCTGGCCACGTGGGATCCGCTGACGCGCCCGATCATCACCGAGTACGGCGGTACGGTGAAGTTCGAGAACGTCGAGGAAGGCGTGACCGTGGCCAAGCAGATCGACGACGTGACGGGCCTCTCCACGCTCGTCGTGATCGACGTGAAGCGCCGCGGTTCGCAGGCCTCGAAGAGCGTGCGTCCGCAGGTGAAGCTGCTCGACGCGAACGGCGAGGAAGTGAAGATCCCGAACACCGAGCACTCGGTGCAGATCGGCTTCCAGGTCGGCGCGCTGATCACCGTGAAGGACGGCCAGCAGGTCCAGGTGGGTGAAGTGCTGGCACGGATCCCGACCGAAGCGCAGAAGACGCGGGACATCACCGGCGGTCTGCCGCGGGTGGCGGAACTGTTCGAAGCACGTTCGCCGAAGGACGCCGGCATTCTGGCGGAAGTCACCGGCACGACCTCGTTCGGCAAGGACACCAAGGGCAAGCAGCGTCTCGTCATCACGGATCTCGAGGGCAACCAGCACGAGTTCCTGATCGCGAAGGAAAAGCAGGTGCTGGTCCACGATGCCCAGGTCGTCAACAAGGGCGAAATGATCGTGGACGGTCCGGCCGATCCGCACGACATCCTGCGTCTGCAGGGTATCGAGGCGCTGTCGCGCTACATCGTCGACGAAGTGCAGGACGTGTACCGTCTGCAGGGCGTGAAGATCAACGACAAGCACATCGAGGTGATCGTTCGCCAGATGCTGCGTCGGGTTCAGATCACCGATAACGGCGACACGCGTTTCATCCCGGGCGAGCAGGTCGAGCGTTCGGACATGCTTGACGAAAACGATCGCATGATCGCGGAAGGCAAGCGTCCGGCGACCTACGAGAACATCCTGCTGGGCATCACGAAGGCGTCGCTGTCGACGGATTCGTTCATCTCGGCGGCCTCGTTCCAGGAAACGACGCGGGTGCTGACGGAAGCGGCGATCATGGGCAAGCGCGACGACCTGCGCGGCCTGAAGGAAAACGTGATCGTCGGCCGTCTGATCCCGGCCGGTACCGGCCTGGCGTTCCACAAGGCGCGCCGGAACAAGGAGGTTTCGGATCGCGAGCGTTTCGACCAGATCGCACAGGAAGAAGCGTTCGAGTTCGGCATTCCGGAAACGCCGGCGGCCGCCGATCCGACCGACGCGGTCGAATCGCAGCAGCACCCGAGCGCGGAATAAGCGGCAGCGGCGCCGAGCCGCTTGCCGTCCCGTGCTGCCAGAACCGCCCGGTTTCGACCGGGCGGTTTTTTTTTCGTCCGTCGCGGGCGGTCTCGCGGAGATGGTTCGCGGCGCGATCGCGCTGCCGGGTGCATCGATTCGCACGCCGCGCTTGCCGCCCACCGCTTCGGCCACCGGCATCGAAAATAATGAAGGTTGCGGAGTTTTCGCATGAGGCTCCGTTGTTTCGAGATAGGGCGAATGCTAAGGTCGCTGACTGATTTCAACGATATCCAGGCGGCGCGTTCGCGCCGATCTACCGCCGGAGCGGTCCTTTCCCCGTGATCGTGCCCGGGCCGGGCGGTAACGACGAGAGGGCATCCCATGCGCAACGTGGTCGTGGTCAATCGCTGGATCGGCATCACCGGTCTCGTTCTCTGTCTGTCGCTGGCGGTACTCGCGCTGCCGGGCTGGTGGTATCTGCGCCACCACTGGGTGCCGGGCGACACGATCGTCTACACGCGGGTGCTGCGCCCCGGTCTCATGATCTATGTGGTTCGCCGCGAGGACGGCGTCTCGGTACCGCCGCGCTACGACTACTACCTGTCCGGGCGCTTCATCGACCGCTCCACGCTGGGCGGCCTGATGGACCGCCGGGCACCGTTCCTGAGCGCGGACAACGACCTGGCCGACGTCGTCGTCGACGGCGACGACACGCTCTGCGTGTCGGTGTTCGGCCACGTCTCCGGCTTCCAGAACCACGTCATGGTCGACGTCGACGGGGTCCCACAGACGATCGCGATCGGCCTGGCCGCGCGGCCCGCGGACCGCCCGGGCGGGCCGCGCGATGATTCGCCGGCGGCGCGCCGCTCGAGCGCGACACATGCGGCGCCGCGCACCGCATCGACCGGGCCGGATGGCCAACCTGCAAAGGATCGTGAGGGCGGGGCGCCGTCTGTCTGTAGAATGCTGCCTTGATTTTCCATCCGGTCCCCTTGCCTCATGTCGCGCGCGCTCGAAATCCTGAACGAAGTTTTCGGTTATCCGGCCTTTCGCGGCCAGCAGGGCGAGATCGTCGAACACGTCTCGGCGGGCGGCGACTGCCTCGTGCTGATGCCGACCGGTGGGGGCAAATCGCTCTGCTACCAGATCCCCGCACTGGTGCGGCACGAGGCGGGGCAGGGCGCCGGCATCGTCGTGTCGCCGCTGATCGCGCTGATGCAGGACCAGGTCGCCGCGCTGACCGAGGTCGGCGTGCGCGCCGCTTACCTGAATTCGACGCTGTCTGGCGCCGAGGCCGCCGCCACCGAGCGCGCGCTGCGCGAAGGCGAACTCGACCTGCTCTACGTCGCGCCCGAGCGTCTCATGACGCCGCGCTTCCTCGATCTGCTCGAACGCACGCGCATCGGGCTGTTCGCGATCGACGAGGCGCACTGCGTGTCGCAATGGGGGCATGACTTCCGCCCCGAATATATCCAGCTGTCGGTCCTGCACGAGCGCTTCCCGTATGTGCCGCGCATCGCGCTGACGGCCACCGCCGACGCGATCACGCGCGACGAGATCATCCAGCGCCTGGCGCTCGACGACGCGCGCGTGTTCGTGTCGAGCTTCGACCGGCCGAACATTCGCTACCGGATCGTCGAGAAGGACAACGCGCGCTCGCAGCTGCTCGATTTCATCCGCGCCGAGCACACCAACGCCGACGGCACGACCGACGCGGGCGTCGTCTATTGCCTGTCGCGCCGCAAGGTCGAGGAAACGGCCGAGTGGCTCAAGACCCAGGGCGTGCGTGCGCTGCCCTACCACGCCGGAATGGAGTTCGAGATACGCCAGCGCCACCAGGAGATGTTCCAGCGCGAGGAAGGGATCGTGATGTGCGCGACGATTGCGTTCGGGATGGGTATCGACAAGCCCGACGTGCGCTTCGTGGCCCACCTCGACCTGCCCAAGAGCGTCGAGGGCTACTATCAGGAAACCGGCCGGGCCGGCCGCGACGGCCTGCCGGCCAACGCATGGATGGCCTACGGCCTCGGCGACGTGGTGCAGCAGCGCAAGATGATCGACGAGTCCGATGCCGACGACGCCCACAAGCGCGTGCAGACCGGCAAGCTCGACGCGCTGCTCGGCCTGTGTGAAACCGCCTCGTGCCGCCGCGTGCGCCTGCTCGGCTATTTCGGCGAGGCGAGCCAGCCGTGCGGCAACTGCGATACGTGCCTCGAGCCGCCGGCCACCTGGGACGCGACGCGCGAGGCGCAGATGGCGCTGTCCTGCGTGTTCCGCGCACAGCGTGCGAGCGGCTTCAACTTCGGCGCGAGCCACCTGATCGAGATCCTGCGCGGCGTGAAGACCGAAAAGGTCCAGCAGCGCGGCCACGACACGCTGAGCACGTTCGGGATCGGCGCCGAGCTGTCCGAGCCCGAATGGCGCGCGATCTTCCGCCAGCTCGTGGCGTTCGGCTACCTGGCCGTCGATCACGGCGGCTTCGGCGCGCTGGTGCTGACCGAGGCCAGCAAGCCGGTGCTCAAGGGCGAGCAGACCGTCACGCTGCGCCGCTACGTGAAGCCGAAGAGTTCGCGGCAGTCGTCCGCGCGCAGCGGCGCGCGCGCCGATCCGACGGCCGGCATGTCGGCACGCGAGCGCGCCTGCTGGGAGCGGCTGCGCGCCTGGCGCGCCGAGACGGCGAAGAGCGACGGCGTACCCGCCTACGTGATCTTCCATGACGCCACGCTGGCCGAGATCGCGCGCAACGCGCCCGAGTCGATCGAGGACTTGCGCCACATCCCCGGCATCGGCGCGCGCAAGCTCGATCGCTTCGGCGACGAGATCCTCGAGGTCGTCGAAGCGGCCTGAGCCGCGCCGGCGGCGCGCCGGGGCGCAGGCAGCGCGAGCGCCGTGGCGTGCCGTCATCGATTCGTCACTTATTCCTGCTTCGGCCGATCACGCAAGCTGTTGACTCGCTTGAGATTTTTGGATTATGATGCCGGGTTCCGATTCTCGGAAGGTAAACTCGCGAGCCGATGTCAAGCACCGGCTGCGGACGAGTCTCACGGTTTCGGATCGTCACAGGCATGCCGGCGTCGCTTTGCCCGACGCCGACGTGTCGGTTTTTGTCATCTTCAGGAATACACAATGCCAACCATCAACCAACTGGTTCGCAAAGGCCGTGAGTCGGAAACGACCAAGAGCAAGAGCCCGGCCTTGCAGAACTGCCCCCAGCGTCGCGGTGTGTGCACTCGCGTGTACACGACGACGCCGAAGAAGCCGAACTCGGCACTCCGGAAGGTCGCCAAGGTTCGTCTGACGAACGGCTTCGAAGTGATTTCGTACATCGGCGGTGAAGGCCACAACCTGCAGGAACACTCGGTTGTGCTGATCCGTGGCGGCCGTGTGAAGGACTTGCCGGGTGTGCGTTACCACATGGTTCGCGGCTCGCTGGATACGCAGGGCGTCAAGGACCGTAAGCAAGCGCGTTCGAAGTACGGCGCGAAGCGTGCGAAGGCTGCGAAGTAAGCAGGCACGGAAAGGTGATCGCCAGATGGCGATTAATGCGGTGGTGCCGGATAGCCGGTGCTGTCGAGTAAGTGGTCACCCGGCCAAGCTGGTTAGTCGAACGAGATGAATCGGGTTTGTTGGTGGCCGCGGGGCTGATGCTCAGCTCCAACTGAAAAGCTAAAGGAAGAAACATGCCGCGTCGTCGCGAAGTCCCCAAGCGGGAAGTGTTGCCGGATCCGAAGTACGGTAACGTTGATGTTGCAAAATTCATGAACATGCTGATGCTGTCCGGCAAGAAGTCGGTCGCGGAACGCATCGTTTATGGCGCTTTCGAACAGATCCAGACCAAGGGTGGCAAGGACCCGCTGGAAGTGTTCACGGTCGCGCTGAACAACGTGAAGCCGGTGGTCGAAGTGAAGAGCCGTCGCGTTGGTGGTGCGAACTATCAGGTTCCGGTCGAAGTGCGTCCGTCGCGTCGTATGGCATTGGCGATGCGCTGGCTGCGTGAGGCCGCGAAGAAGCGTAGCGAGAAGTCGATGGCCCTGCGTCTCGCGGGTGAACTGTCCGAAGCGGCCGAAGGCCGCGGCGGCGCGATGAAGAAGCGCGACGAAGTTCACCGGATGGCGGAAGCCAACCGCGCGTTCTCGCATTTCCGCTTCTAAGCGCGAGAGCGAGGCTCCAGCGGTAAAAATCCGGGCGGGTGCGCTTGTTTCGAGCGCCTCGCCCGTTTGTGTTGAGGCGTGACGCGACCTTGCGTCGCGTTAACCCATAGAGGATCAAAGTGGCTCGCAAGACTCCTATCGAGCGCTACCGCAATATCGGTATTAGCGCCCACATCGACGCCGGCAAGACGACGACGACCGAGCGCATTCTGTTTTATACCGGCGTGAACCACAAGATCGGTGAGGTTCACGACGGCGCCGCCACGATGGACTGGATGGAGCAGGAGCAGGAGCGTGGCATCACGATCACCTCCGCTGCTACGACCGCGTTCTGGAAGGGCATGGGCGGCAACTACCCCGAACACCGCATCAACATCATCGACACCCCGGGCCACGTCGACTTCACGATCGAAGTGGAGCGTTCGATGCGCGTGCTCGACGGCGCGTGCATGGTGTATTGCGCGGTGGGTGGCGTTCAGCCCCAGTCGGAAACCGTCTGGCGTCAGGCGAACAAGTACAAGGTGCCGCGTCTCGCGTTCGTCAACAAGATGGACCGCACCGGCGCGAACTTCTTCAAGGTCTACGACCAGCTGCGCCTGCGCCTGAAGGCGAATCCGGTGCCCGTGGTGGTGCCGATCGGCTCGGAAGAAAACTTCAAGGGCGTGGTCGACCTGCTGAAGATGAAGGCGATCATTTGGGACGAGGCGTCCCAGGGCACGAAGTTCGACTACGTCGACATCCCGGCCGAGCTCGCCGACACCTGCCAGGAATGGCGTGAAAAGATGGTCGAAGCCGCGGCGGAAGCCAGCGAAGACCTGATGAACAAGTACCTCGAAGAAGGCGATCTGCCGGAAGCCGACATCGTCAAGGCGCTGCGCGACCGGACGATCGCTTGCGAAATCCAGCCGATGCTGTGCGGTACGGCGTTCAAGAACAAGGGCGTGCAGCGCATGCTCGACGCCGTGATCGACTTCCTGCCGTCGCCGGTCGACATTCCGCCCGTCAAGGGCGAGCTCGACAACGGCGAATCGGCCGAGCGTCAGGCGTCGGACGAAGAGAAGTTCTCGTCGCTCGCCTTCAAGATCATGACCGACCCGTTCGTCGGCCAGCTGATCTTCTTCCGCGTCTACTCGGGCGTCGTCAATTCGGGTGACACGCTGCTGAACTCGACCAAGGGCAAGAAGGAGCGCCTGGGCCGGATTCTGCAGATGCACGCGAACCAGCGCGAAGAAATCAAGGAAGTGCGCGCCGGCGACATCGCCGCCGCGGTCGGCCTGAAGGAGGCGACCACGGGCGACACGCTGTGCGACCCGGCCCATCCGATCGTGCTGGAGCGCATGGTGTTCCCGGAGCCGGTGATTTCGCAGGCCGTCGAGCCGAAGACGAAGGCCGACCAGGAGAAGATGGGCCTGGCGCTGAACCGCCTCGCTCAGGAAGATCCGTCGTTCCGCGTTCAGACCGACGAGGAATCGGGCCAGACCATCATTTCGGGCATGGGCGAGCTCCACCTCGAAATTCTGGTCGACCGGATGAAGCGTGAGTTCGGCGTCGAGGCCACCGTCGGCAAGCCGCAGGTGGCGTATCGCGAAACGATCCGTTCGACGGCGAAGGATGTCGACGGCAAGTTCGTCAAGCAGTCGGGCGGCCGCGGCCAGTACGGTCACGCCACCATCACGCTCGAGCCGAACGAGCAGGGCAAGGGCTACGAGTTCTTCGACGAGATCAAGGGTGGCGTGATTCCGCGCGAATACATCCCGGCCGTCGACAAGGGCATCCAGGACACGCTCAAGAGCGGCGTGCTGGCGGGCTTCCCGGTCGTCGACGTGAAGGTTCACCTGACGTTCGGTTCGTACCACGACGTGGACTCGAACGAAAACGCGTTCCGTATGGCCGGCTCGATGGCGTTCAAGGAAGCCATGCGCCGCGCGAATCCGGTCGTGCTCGAACCGATGATGGCAGTGGAAGTCGAAACGCCGGAAGACTACATGGGCAACGTGATGGGCGACCTGTCGGGCCGTCGCGGTATCGTCCAGGGCATGGAAGACATGGTTGGCGGTGGCAAGATCGTCCGCGCCGAAGTGCCGCTGTCGGAAATGTTCGGTTACTCGACGTCGCTGCGCTCGCTGACGCAAGGTCGCGCCACGTACACGATGGAGTTCAAGCACTACGCCGAAGCTCCGCGTAACGTCGCCGAAGCGATCATCAGCGCGAAGTCGAAGTAAGTCGTCTCCCCCAAACGTTCATCATTTTTGAAAGAAGAGAATCATGGCAAAAGAGAAGTTTGAACGGACCAAGCCGCACGTCAACGTTGGCACGATCGGTCACGTTGACCACGGCAAGACGACGCTGACGGCGGCGATCGCGACGGTTCTGTCGTCGAAGTTCGGCGGCGAAGCGAAGAAGTACGACGAAATCGACGCGGCGCCGGAAGAAAAGGCACGCGGCATCACGATCAACACCGCACACATCGAGTACGAAACGGCGAACCGCCACTACGCGCACGTCGATTGCCCGGGCCACGCCGACTACGTGAAGAACATGATCACGGGTGCCGCGCAGATGGACGGCGCGATCCTGGTGTGCTCGGCAGCCGACGGCCCGATGCCGCAAACGCGTGAGCACATCCTGCTGGCGCGTCAGGTTGGCGTGCCGTACATCATCGTGTTCCTGAACAAGTGCGACATGGTGGACGACGCCGAACTGCTCGAGCTGGTCGAGATGGAAGTTCGCGAGCTGCTGTCGAAGTACGACTTCCCGGGCGACGACACGCCGATCATCAAGGGTTCGGCCAAGCTGGCGCTGGAAGGCGACAAGGGCGAGCTGGGCGAGACGGCGATCATGAACCTGGCCGACGCGCTGGACTCGTACATTCCGACGCCGGAGCGTGCGGTGGACGGTACGTTCCTGATGCCGGTGGAAGACGTGTTCTCGATCTCGGGCCGCGGCACGGTGGTGACGGGTCGCGTCGAGCGCGGCATCGTGAAGGTTGGCGAGGAAATCGAAATCGTCGGTATCAAGCCGACGGTGAAGACGACCTGCACGGGCGTGGAAATGTTCCGCAAGCTGCTGGATCAAGGCCAGGCTGGCGACAACGTCGGTATTCTGCTGCGCGGCACGAAGCGTGAAGAAGTGGAGCGTGGTCAGGTTCTGGCGAAGCCGGGCTCGATCAAGCCGCACACGCACTTCACGGCCGAGGTGTACGTGCTGAGCAAGGACGAAGGCGGCCGTCACACGCCGTTCTTCAACAACTACCGTCCGCAGTTCTACTTCCGTACGACGGACGTGACGGGCTCGATCGAGCTGCCGAAGGACAAGGAAATGGTGATGCCGGGCGACAACGTGTCGATCACGGTGAAGCTGATCGCGCCGATCGCGATGGAAGAAGGTCTGCGCTTCGCGATCCGCGAAGGCGGCCGTACCGTCGGCGCCGGCGTCGTCGCCAAGATCCTCGACTAATATCGAGCGTCATCGAGCTGTAGCTGGTGTATCATCTGCGGTTCAGCACCCGGGATCGGGTGCCCGTGCTCAACGGGTGCCCGATCCCATGTTCTTTTATTGATCCGGCGATGCAACATCGCCTCGCTCTTTTCAAGGAATCGTCATGCAAAAGCAAAAAATCCGCATTCGCCTGAAGGCATTCGACTATCGTCTGATCGATCAGTCGGCCGCCGAGATCGTCGATACGGCGAAGCGGACCGGTGCGATCGTCCGTGGCCCGGTGCCGCTGCCGACGCGCATTCAGCGTTTCGACATCCTCCGTTCGCCGCACGTCAACAAGACCTCGCGCGATCAGCTCGAAATTCGCACGCACCAGCGCCTGATGGACATCGTCGATCCGACCGACAAGACGGTCGACGCGCTGATGAAGCTCGATCTGCCGGCCGGCGTCGACGTCGAAATCAAGCTGCAGTAAGGCTTTCCACGGGGTCGGTCGCTACCGGCCGCGCTAAGTCATTGATTGCTTGCGGAAAACGAAAGGCCTCGCTATAATGCAAGGCTTTTCGCGTATTTGCGTAAAAGCCGGCGTGCCCGCCCTCTTGGTGGCCGCGGCGTTTTGTAAATTAGCCCCGACCAATCGCAGTTGGGAATGGAGAAAACGATGAGCCTTGGACTCGTAGGTCGCAAGGTTGGTATGACCCGTATTTTCACGGCGGATGGGGACTCGATTCCCGTCACCGTGCTGGACGTGTCGGACAACCGCGTGACGCAGATCAAGACTGTTGAAACCGACGGCTACACGGCCGTTCAGGTTGCATTCGGCTCGCGCCGCGCCTCGCGCGTGACGAAGCCGCTGGCAGGTCATCTCGCCAAAGCCGGTGTCGAAGCCGGTGAAATCCTCAAGGAATTCCGTATCGATGCGACCAAGGCAGCCGAGCTGTCGAATGGCGCCATCGTCGGTCCCGATCTCTTCGAAGTAGGCCAGAAGGTCGACGTGCAAGGCGTGTCGATCGGTAAGGGCTATGCCGGTACGATCAAGCGTTACAACTTCAGCTCGGGCCGCGCCACGCACGGTAACTCGCGTTCGCACAACGTGCCGGGCTCGATCGGTATGGCGCAGGATCCGGGCCGTGTGTTCCCGGGCAAGCGCATGACGGGCCACATGGGTGACGTCACCGTGACGGTTCAGAACCTCGAAATCGCGCGCATCGACGCAGAGCGCAAGCTGCTGCTGGTGAAGGGCGCCATTCCGGGCACGAAGGGCGGCAAGGTCTTCGTGACGCCGGCCGTCAAGACCAAGGGGGCGAAATAATGGAACTCAAGCTCCTGAATGCGAATGGCCAGGAAGGTGCTGTCGTCAACGCGTCGGACGTCGTGTTCGGCCGTGACTACAACGAAGCGCTGATCCACCAGATCGTCGTTGCATACCAGGCGAACGCTCGCCAGGGCAACCGCGCTCAGAAGGATCGCGAGCAGGTCAAGCACACGACCAAGAAGCCGTGGCGCCAGAAGGGTACGGGCCGTGCCCGTGCCGGTATGTCGTCGAGCCCGCTGTGGCGCGGTGGTGGCCGGATTTTCCCGAACTCCCCCGAAGAAAACTTCTCGCACAAGGTCAACAAGAAGATGCATCGCGCAGGCCTCTGCTCGATCTTCTCCCAGTTGGCTCGCGAAGGCCGCCTGTCGGTGGTCGAAGACCTGACGCTCGAAGCGCCGAAGACCAAGCTGTTGGCCGAGAAGTTCAAGGCCATGGGCCTCGAGTCCGTGCTCGTCATCACCGATACGGTCGATGAAAACCTGTACCTCGCGTCGCGCAACCTGCCGAATGTGGCGGTTGTCGAGCCGCGTTACGCCGACCCGCTGTCGCTGATCTACTTCAAGAAGATCCTGGTCACGAAGGCTGCGGTCGCCCAGATCGAGGAGTTGCTGTCATGAGCGAGATTCGCAAGAACGATCATCGTTTGATGCAGGTCCTGCTCGCGCCGGTGGTCTCGGAAAAGGCGACGCTGGTTGCCGACAAGAACGAGCAAGTCGTGTTCGAGGTCGCACCCGATGCCACGAAGCAGGAAGTGAAGGCGGCCGTCGAGCTGCTGTTCAAGGTGGAAGTTGATTCCGTCAACGTGCTGGTGCAGAAGGGCAAGCAAAAGCGCTTCGGCCGTTCGATGGGCCGCCGCAAGGACGTGAAGAAGGCATACGTGTGCCTGAAGCCCGGCCAGGAAATCAACTTTGAAGCGGAGGCCAAGTAATCATGGCAATCGTGAAAGTTAAGCCGACTTCGCCGGGTCGCCGCGCGATGGTCAAGGTGGTCAACAAGGATCTGCACAAGGGCAAGCCGTTCGCGGCGCTGCTCGACACGCAGAGCTCGACCGCCGGCCGCAACAACAACGGCCACATCACCACGCGCCACAAGGGCGGTGGTCACAAGCAGCACTACCGTATCGTCGATTTCCGTCGCAACAAGGACGGCATCCCGGCGAAGGTCGAGCGCCTCGAGTACGACCCGAACCGCAGCGCGAACATCGCGCTGGTGCTGTACGCGGACGGCGAGCGTCGCTACATCATCGCGCCGAAGGGCGTGGTGGTCGGCCAGCAACTGATGTCCGGCTCGGAAGCGCCGATTCGCGCAGGCAACACGCTGCCGATCCGCAACATACCGGTCGGCACGACGATCCATTGCGTCGAGATGCTGCCGGGCAAGGGTGCGCAGATCGCGCGCTCGGCCGGTACCTCGGCCATGCTGCTCGCTCGTGAAGGCGTCTACGCGCAGGTCCGTCTGCGTTCGGGCGAAATCCGCCGCGTGCACATCGAGTGCCGCGCGACGATCGGTGAAGTGGGCAACGAAGAGCACAGCCTGCGCCAGATCGGCAAGGCCGGTGCCAACCGCTGGCGCGGTATCCGTCCGACGGTTCGCGGCGTCGCGATGAACCCGATCGATCACCCGCACGGTGGTGGTGAAGGCAAGACCGCGGCAGGTCGCGATCCGGTGAGCCCGTGGGGCACGCCGGCGAAGGGCTTCCGTACGCGTAGCAACAAGCGCACGACGACGATGATCGTCCAGCGCCGTCATAAGCGCTAAGGAGTAGGCAATGGCACGTTCTGTTAAAAAAGGTCCGTTCTGCGACGCCCATTTGCTGAAGAAGGTTGAGGCGGCTGCAGCTTCGCGTGACAAGAAGCCGATCAAGACCTGGTCGCGTCGTTCGACGATTCTGCCGGACTTCATCGGCCTGACGATCGCCGTCCACAACGGCCGTCAACACGTTCCGGTGTACATCTCGGAAAACATGGTCGGCCACAAGCTTGGCGAGTTCGCACTGACCCGTACGTTCAAGGGTCACGCGGCCGACAAGAAGGCCAAGAAATAAGGGGCAATCAAGATGGAAGTGAAAGCAATTCATCGCGGTGCCCGCATCTCGGCGCAGAAGACGCGCCTGGTGGCTGACCAGATCCGCGGTTTGCCGGTCGACAAGGCGCTGAACGTCCTGACGTTCTCGCCGAAGAAGGCCGCCGGCATCGTGAAGAAGGTGGTGTTGTCGGCTATCGCGAATGCGGAGCACAACGAAGGCGCCGACATCGACGAGCTCAAGATCAAGAGCATCTACGTCGACAAGGCTGCCTCGCTCAAGCGTTTCACCGCGCGCGCCAAGGGCCGCGGTAACCGCATCGAGAAGCAATCCTGTCACATCACTGTGACGGTCGGGAATTAAGGGGTCACACGATGGGACAGAAAATTCATCCGACTGGCTTCCGTTTGGCCGTCAGCCGCAATTGGGCGTCGCGTTGGTACGCGAACAACAACAATTTCGCGGCGATGTTGCAGGAAGACATCGGTGTTCGTGAGTATCTGAAGAAGAAGCTGAAGAACGCTTCGGTCGGCCGCGTCGTCATCGAGCGTCCGGCGAAGAACGCGCGCATCACGATTTACAGCTCGCGTCCGGGCGTCGTCATCGGCAAGAAGGGTGAGGATATCGAACTGCTGAAGACGGAACTGCAGCGCCGCATGGGCGTGCCGGTTCACGTCAACATCGAAGAGATCCGCAAGCCGGAAACCGATGCGCAGCTGATCGCCGATTCGATCACGCAGCAGCTCGAGCGCCGGATCATGTTCCGCCGCGCGATGAAGCGCGCGATGCAGAACGCGATGCGTCTGGGTGCCCAGGGCATCAAGATCATGAGCGCGGGCCGTCTGAACGGCATCGAAATCGCCCGTACCGAGTGGTACCGCGAAGGCCGGGTGCCCCTGCACACGCTGCGTGCCGATATCGACTACGCGACCTCGGAAGCGAAGACGACCTACGGCATCATCGGCGTCAAGGTGTGGGTGTACAAGGGCGACACGCTGGGCCGCAACGATGCGCCGGTGGTCGAGGAAGTGACGGAAGACAAGCGTCCGCGCCGCAACGCGCGCCCGGGCGATCGTCGTCCGCGCCGTGACGGTGAAGGCGGTGGTCCGGGTGCCCGTCGTGGCGCGCCGCGTCGCGCTGCAGGCAAGCCGGAAGACGGCAAGACTGGAGAATAACGATGCTGCAACCGAAACGCAGGAAGTATCGTAAAGAGCAGAAGGGTCGCAACACCGGCATCGCCACGCGCGGCAATGCCGTGTCGTTCGGTGAGTATGGCCTGAAGGCTATCGGTCGCGGCCGTTTGACCGCACGTCAGATCGAAGCGGCACGTCGTGCCATGACGCGCCACATCAAGCGTGGCGGCCGGATCTGGATCCGTATCTTCCCGGACAAGCCGATTTCGCAGAAGCCGGCCGAAGTGCGGATGGGTAACGGCAAGGGCAACCCCGAGTACTACGTCGCCGAGATTCAGCCGGGCAAGATGTTGTACGAAATGGATGGCGTCACCGAAGAACTGGCACGCGAAGCGTTCCGTCTGGCCGCAGCGAAGCTGCCGCTGAAGACGGCGTTCATCGTTCGTCAGCTCGGCGCCTAAGGAGAAAACATGAAGGCTTCCGAACTTCTCCAGAAGGATCAGGCCGCGCTCAACAAGGAGCTGTCGGACCTGCTGAAGGCGCAATTCGGCCTGCGCATGCAACTCGCGACCCAGCAGCTCACGAACACGAGCCAGCTGAAGAAGGTGCGTCGCGACATCGCTCGTGTGCGGACCGTCCTGACTCAGAAGGCGAACCAGAAATGAACGATAGCGTAAAAACCTCGCTCAAGCGGACGCTCGTCGGTCGGGTCGTCAGCAACAAGATGGACAAGACCGTCACGGTGCTGATCGAGAACCGCGTCAAGCATCCGATCTACGGCAAGTACGTGGTGCGTTCGAAGAAGTACCACGCGCACGACGAAGCGAACACCTACAACGAGGGTGACCTCGTCGAAATCCAGGAAACGCGTCCTCTCTCGAAGACGAAGGCCTGGACGGTGTCGCGCCTCATCGAGGCTGCCCGCGTGATCTAAGCGGGAGGCCGAAAGGCCGCAGGCAGTAGAAGTACTTGAAATCGCAAAGTTTTTGCTTGCGCGACCGGGATTGTGCGTTATAATCCCGGTCTTCCCTCTTTATGGGAGCCCCGTCGCGGGCGAAGTCACGGTGGGGGAAGCGGGCTGGCGTTCTGTCGGCCCGATGATTCACCGATTTGCGATGGCGGGTTTCGTTTGCCATCGCTGCTGTTCAAACCCAAGCAGCCGGTTGGCTGACGGGACCAAGACTGACCGTATGTGCCATGGTGGTGCATCCGGATTAAGTTGGGAAAGATAAACCATGATCCAGACCGAATCTCGGCTTGAAGTGGCCGACAACACGGGTGCGCGTGAAGTCATGTGCATCAAGGTGCTCGGCGGCTCGAAGCGTCGTTATGCCAGCATTGGCGACATCATCAAGGTGAGCGTCAAGGAAGCAACGCCGCGCGGGCGCGTGAAGAAAGGCGAAATCTACAACGCCGTGGTGGTTCGCACCGCCAAGGGTGTGCGTCGTCAGGACGGTTCGCTGATCAAGTTCGACGGCAACGCCGCTGTGCTTTTGAACAACAAGCTCGAGCCGATCGGCACCCGCATTTTCGGGCCGGTCACGCGTGAGCTGCGTAGCGAACGATTCATGAAGATCGTTTCGCTGGCGCCGGAAGTGCTGTAAGGAGTCGCGATGAACAAGATTCGCAAGGGTGACGAAATCATCGTCATCACCGGCAAGGACAAGGGCAAGCGCGGTGTCGTGCTGGCCGTCGGTGCCGAGCATGTGACCGTCGAAGGTATCAACCTCGTCAAGAAGCATGTGAAGCCGAACCCGATGAAGGGCACGACGGGTGGCGTGGAAGCAAAGGCGATGCCGCTGCATATTTCGAACGTCGCATTGGTCGACGCGAACGGCAAGGCTTCGCGTGTTGGCATCAAGGTCGAGGAAGGCAAGAAGGTTCGCTTCCTGAAGACGACCGGCGCCGTGCTGGCCTGACGCGGAGTAGAGAAATGGCACGTTTTCAAGAGTTTTACAAAGAGAAGGTTGTTCCCGGCCTGATC
This sequence comes from Burkholderia glumae LMG 2196 = ATCC 33617, assembly GCF_000960995.1. Classification (NCBI taxonomy): domain Bacteria; kingdom Pseudomonadati; phylum Pseudomonadota; class Betaproteobacteria; order Burkholderiales; family Burkholderiaceae; genus Burkholderia; species Burkholderia glumae. Next base: position 1,323,682 of record NZ_CP009435.1, read on the forward strand.
GAGAAGTTTGGCTACAAGTCGATCATGGAAGTGCCGCGCATCACCAAGATCACCCTGAACATGGGTCTTGGCGAAGCCGTCGCTGACAAGAAGATCATCGAGAACGCCGTTGGCGACCTGACGAAGATCGCAGGTCAGAAGCCTGTCGTGACGAAGGCCCGCAAGGCAATCGCCGGCTTCAAGATCCGCCAGGGCTACCCGATCGGTGCGATGGTGACGCTGCGCGGCCGCGCGATGTACGAATTCCTCGATCGTTTCGTGACGGTCGCCCTGCCCCGCGTGCGTGACTTCCGCGGCGTGTCGGGTCGCGCGTTCGACGGCCGTGGCAACTACAACATCGGTGTGAAAGAGCAGATCATTTTCCCCGAAATCGATTACGACAAGATCGACGCGCTGCGTGGGCTGAACATCAGCATCACGACCACCGCGAAGACCGACGACGAAGCGAAGGCACTGCTCGCCAGCTTCAAGTTCCCGTTCAGAAACTGAGGTTACCGTGGCTAAACTGGCACTGATCGAACGTGAAAAGAAGCGTGCCCGCCTGGCAGCTAAGTTCGCACCGAAGCGTGCGGCACTGAAGGCGGTCATTGATGACGCGAGCAAGTCGGACGAAGAGCGTTATGCCGCTCGTCTGGAACTGCAACAACTGCCCCGCAACTCGAACCCGACTCGCAAGCGTAACCGCTGCGCGATCACGGGCCGTCCGCGTGGCACGTTCCGCAAGTTCGGCCTCGCGCGTAACAAGATTCGTGAAATCGCTTTCCGCGGCGAGATTCCTGGCCTGACCAAGGCGAGCTGGTAATAGGAGAAACGTAAATGAGCATGAGTGATCCTATCGCCGATATGCTGACTCGCATCCGCAACGCGCAGATGGTCGAGAAGGTTTCGGTGGCAATGCCCTCGTCGAAGGTGAAGGTCGCGATCGCCCAGGTCCTGAAGGACGAAGGCTATATCGACGATTTCGCAGTCAAGACCGAAGGCGCGAAGGCAGAACTGAACATTGCACTGAAGTACTACGCCGGCCGTCCGGTCATCGAACGCCTCGAGCGCGTGTCGAAGCCGGGCCTGCGCGTGTACCGCGGCCGCAATGACATTCCGCAGGTCATGAACGGCCTGGGTGTGGCAATCGTGTCGACGCCGAAGGGCGTGATGACCGACCGCAAGGCGCGCGCTACCGGCGTCGGCGGCGAAGTCATCTGCTACGTCGCCTAACCGAAAGGAGAAAGAAACATGTCTCGAGTAGGTAAGAGCCCGATCGCGCTGCAAGGCGCGGAGGTGACGCTGGCCAACGGCTCGATCACCGTCAAGGGCCCGCTGGGCACGATCTCGCAAGTGGTGAACCCGCTTGTGACGGTGGCGAACGACAACGGCACGCTGAATCTGGCGCCCGTCGACGAGAGCCGCGAAGCGAATGCACTGTCCGGCACGATGCGCGCGATCATCGCGAACATGGTGCACGGCGTGACGAAGGGTTTCGAGCGCAAGCTGACGCTGGTTGGCGTCGGTTATCGTGCGCAGGCGCAAGGCGACAAGCTGAACCTGTCGCTGGGTTTCTCGCACCCGGTGGTGCATCAGATGCCGGAAGGCGTCAAGGCAGAAACCCCGACGCAAACCGAAATTCTGATCAAGGGGATCGACAAGCAGAAAGTCGGCCAGGTGGCTGCGGAAGTTCGCGGCTACCGCCCGCCCGAGCCCTACAAGGGCAAGGGCGTGCGCTATGCCGACGAGGTTGTGATCCTCAAAGAAACGAAGAAGAAGTAAGGGTGCGCAATCATGGATAAGACTCAATCTCGCCTGCGCCGCGCTCGCCAGACGCGTATCAAGATCGCCGAGCTGCAGGTCGCGCGTCTCGCCGTGCATCGCACGAACTCGCACATCTACGCGCAAGTGTTCTCGCCGTGCGGCACCAAGGTGGTGGCCAGCGCGTCGACGCTCGAAGCCGAAGTGCGTGCGCAGCTGGCCGATCAGTCGGGCAAGGGCGGCAACGTCAATGCAGCGACGCTGATCGGCAAGCGTATCGCAGAAAAGGCCAAGGCCGCCGGCATCGAATCCGTCGCCTTTGACCGCTCGGGCTTCCGCTATCACGGTCGCGTCAAGGCCCTGGCCGACGCAGCTCGTGAAGCTGGGCTCAAGTTCTAAGGAAGGAATCGTCATGGCAAAGATGCAAGCGAAAGTTCAGGCCGACGAGCGCGACGACGGCCTTCGCGAAAAAATGATTTCGGTCAATCGCGTGACCAAGGTCGTGAAGGGTGGCCGGATTCTCGGTTTCGCCGCACTGACCGTGGTCGGCGACGGTGATGGCCGCGTCGGCATGGGCAAGGGCAAGGCGAAGGAAGTGCCGGTCGCCGTGCAGAAGGCAATGGAGCAGGCTCGCCGCAACATGTTCAAGGTGCCGCTGAAGAACGGCACCCTGCAACACGAAGTGCACGGCAAGCACGGCGCTTCGGCGGTCCTCCTCGCTCCGGCGAAGGAAGGTACCGGCGTGATCGCCGGCGGCCCGATGCGCGCGGTGTTCGACGTGATGGGCGTGCAGAACGTGGTGGCCAAGAGCCACGGTTCGACGAACCCGTACAACCTCGTTCGTGCGACGCTCGACGGCCTGCGCAAGCAATCGACGCCGGCAGACATCGCCGCCAAGCGCGGCAAGTCCGTCGAAGATATTTTGGGCTAAGCCCAGGTGGTCACCATGTCTGAAAAAACTGTCAAGGTTCAGCTCGTCAAGAGCCTGATTGGGACCCGCGAAACGCACCGCGCCACCGTGCGCGGCCTGGGTCTGCGTCGCCTCAACTCGGTCAGCGAGCTGCAGGATACGCCGGCGGTGCGCGGCATGATCAACAAGGTGTCGTACCTTGTTAAGGTCATCGGCTAAGTGCCGGCTACGGATCAAGGAGTTGTTATGGAATTGAATAACCTGAAGCCGGCAGAAGGCGCGAAGCACGCCAAGCGTCGCGTCGGCCGCGGCATCGGTTCCGGTCTCGGTAAGACGGCCGGCCGTGGTCACAAGGGTCAGAAATCGCGTTCGGGCGGCTTCCACAAGGTCGGCTTCGAAGGCGGTCAGATGCCGCTGCAACGTCGTCTGCCGAAGCGCGGCTTCACCTCGCTGACGAAGGAATTCGTCGGGGAAGTGCGTCTGGGCGACCTCGAGAAGCTGCCGGTCGAAGAGATCGATCTGCTCGCACTGAAGCAAGCCGGCCTGGTCGGCGAGCTGACCAAGAGCGCGAAGATCATCGCTACGGGCGAACTGAAGCGCAAGATCGTCGTGAAGGGTCTCGGTGCGACCAAGTCGGCTCGCGCAGCGATCGAAGCGGCGGGCGGTTCGTTTGCCGAGTGACGTGCCTCGCGGCCGTTACTAGCATCTGCATCGGAGAAGATACTTGGCCAACAGCCCGAGTCTCGCAAAACCCGGTCGAAGCACGGCGAAGTTCGGCGATCTGCGCCGGCGGGCAATGTTCCTGCTGCTGGCGTTGATCGTCTATCGCATCGGCGCGCACATTCCGGTTCCGGGCATCGATCCGGATCAACTGGCGAAGCTGTTCCAGAGCCAGGCAGGCGGCATCCTCGGCATGTTCAACATGTTCTCGGGTGGCGCGCTGTCGCGCTTCACGATCTTCGCGCTGGGGATCATGCCGTACATTTCGGCGTCGATCATCATGCAGTTGCTGGCGATCGTCTCGCCGCAGCTCGAGGCGCTGAAGAAGGAAGGGCAGGCAGGGCAGCGCAAGATCACGCAATACACGCGGATCTTCACGGTCGTGCTGGCGACGTTCCAGGCCTTCGGCATCGCCGCGGCGCTCGAGAACCAGCCGGGCCTCGTCATCGATCCCGGCATGCTGTTCCGGCTGACGACGGTCGTGACGCTGGTGACGGGCACGATGTTCCTGATGTGGCTCGGCGAGCAGATCACCGAACGCGGCCTCGGCAACGGTATCTCGATCATCATCTTCGGCGGGATCGCGGCGGGTTTCCCGAATGCCGTGGGCGGACTGTTCGAGCTGGTGCGCACGGGCTCGATGAGCATCATCTCGGCGATCATCATCGTCGTGCTGATCGGCGCGGTGACCTACCTGGTCGTGTTCATCGAACGCGGTCAGCGCAAGATCCTCGTGAATTATGCGAAGCGCCAGGTCGGCAACAAGGTTTACGGCGGACAGTCGTCGCATCTGCCGCTGAAGTTGAACATGTCGGGCGTGATTCCGCCGATCTTCGCATCGTCGATCATCCTGTTCCCGGCAACGATCCTGAGCTGGTTCAGCTCGGGCGACCGCAAGAGCTGGCTGTCCGACACGCTGCACAACGTGGCCGAAGCGCTGAAGCCGGGTCAGCCGGTGTACGTGCTGCTGTACACGCTGGCGATCGTGTTTTTCTGCTTCTTCTACACCGCGCTGGTGTTCAACAGCAGGGAAACGGCAGACAACCTGAAGAAGAGCGGTGCGTTCGTGCCGGGCATTCGTCCGGGCGACCAGACCGCGCGATACATCGACCGCATCCTCACGCGTCTGACGCTGGCCGGTGCGATCTACATCGTCTTCGTGTGTCTGCTGCCGGAGTTCCTGGTGCTGCGCTGGAACGTGCCGTTTTATTTTGGTGGAACGTCGCTGCTGATCATTGTCGTCGTCACGATGGACTTCATGGCGCAGGTGCAGTCGTACGTTATGTCGCAACAGTATGAATCGCTGCTCAAGAAAGCCAATTTCAAGGGCAGCAACATTCCAATGCGTTGATCTAGGACTATGGCCAAAGACGATGTAATCCAGATGCAGGGCGAGGTCGTCGAAAACCTCCCGAATGCGACCTTCCGCGTGAAGCTGGAAAACGGCCATGTCGTATTGGGGCATATTTCGGGAAAGATGCGGATGCACTACATCCGTATCCTCCCCGGCGACAAGGTGACGGTTGAGTTGACGCCTTACGATCTGTCTCGTGCGCGGATCGTATTCCGGGCGAAGTGATTTGTAAAAAGGGTAATATCATGAAAGTGATGGCATCGGTTAAGCGCATTTGCCGCAATTGCAAGATCATCAAGCGCAAGGGTGTGGTTCGCGTGATCTGCAGCTCGGACCCGCGCCACAAGCAGCGTCAAGGCTGATCGCGCGCTCGTTTGCGCTTTTTGTTTGAGGAAAAACAATGGCTCGTATCGCAGGGGTTAACATCCCGAATCACCAGCATACCGAGATCGGCCTGACGGCGATTTTCGGTGTCGGCCGCACGCGCGCGCGCAGCATCTGCGTCGCCGCTGGCGTGGACTTCTCGAAGAAGGTCAAGGACCTGAACGACGCAGACCTCGAAAAGCTGCGTGAAGAGGTTGGCAAGTTTGTCGTCGAAGGCGATCTGCGCCGTGAAGTGACGATGAACATCAAGCGTCTGATGGACCTCGGTTGCTACCGTGGCGTGCGCCATCGCAAGGGTCTGCCGATGCGTGGCCAGCGTACGCGTACCAACGCACGTACCCGCAAGGGTCCGCGCCGCGCCGCGCAAGCGCTGAAGAAATAAGCTGACAGTTACAGGAAAACGTCATGGCTAAGGCTTCCAATAACGCGGCTCAACGCGTTCGCAAGAAGGTTAAGAAGAACGTTGCGGAAGGCGTGGTTCACGTTCACGCATCGTTCAACAACACGATCATCACGATCACCGATCGTCAGGGCAATGCTCTGGCGTGGGCGACGTCGGGCGGCCAGGGCTTCAAGGGCTCGCGCAAGTCGACCCCGTTCGCCGCGCAGGTGGCAGCCGAGTCGGCTGGCCGCGTCGCGATGGAATACGGCGTGAAGAATCTGGAAGTGCGCATCAAGGGCCCGGGCCCGGGTCGCGAGTCGGCAGTGCGCGCGCTGCACGGCCTCGGCATCAAGATCACGGCGATCTCCGACGTGACGCCGATCCCGCACAACGGCTGCCGGCCGCCGAAGCGCCGCCGCATCTAAGGCTGCCTGGCGCCGCCTGTTGTCGCCGCGGGGCGTCGACGGGCAACGTAGTTGATTGTATTGATTGACTAAGTCCACCGTTCGGTCCAAAGGACACGAACTAGCGCGGATCCGGATCCGCGTGACGATAGATAGAGGAAACGCAAAGTGGCACGTTATACCGGCCCGAAGGCCAAGTTGTCCCGCCGTGAAGGCACCGATCTGTTCCTGAAGAGCGCGCGCCGCTCGCTCGCCGACAAGTGCAAGCTCGACAGCAAGCCGGGTCAGCACGGCCGCATCTCCGGTGCGCGCACGTCCGACTACGGCACGCAGCTGCGCGAAAAGCAGAAGGTCAAGCGCATCTACGGCGTGCTGGAGCGTCAGTTCCGCCGCTACTTCGCCGAAGCCGACCGCCGCAAGGGCAACACGGGTGAAAACCTGCTGCAACTGCTCGAGTCGCGCCTCGACAACGTGGTGTACCGCATGGGCTTCGGCTCGACGCGCGCCGAAGCGCGCCAGCTCGTGAGCCACAAGGCGATCACGGTCAACGGCGTGGCGTCGAACATCCCGTCGCTGCAGGTCAAGCCAGGCGACGTCATCGCAATCCGCGAGAAGTCGAAGAAGCAGGCGCGTATCGTCGAAGCGCTGTCGCTGGCCGAGCAAGGCGGCATGCCGAGCTGGGTTGCAGTCGACGCGAAGAAGTTCGAAGGCACGTTCAAGCAAGTGCCGGAGCGCGCTGAAATCGCAGGCGACATCAACGAAAGCCTGATCGTCGAATTGTATTCGCGTTAATCCGATTGATAGCCGAGGTACCCTGCTTGCGAATTGCCGGCAGGGCCTCGGCTGTTCATTTTCAGGTGTTACCGGTCAGCCTTATCGGTGTAACGAGCCGAGGGTATTGAAAAGGAAAACCTATGCAAACCAGTTTGTTGAAACCCAAGATCATCGCCGTGGAGTCGCTGGGCGAGAACCATGCGAAAGTGGTCATGGAGCCGTTCGAACGCGGCTATGGCCATACCTTGGGCAATGCGCTCCGCCGTGTGCTGCTGTCGTCGATGGTGGGCTACGCGCCGACCGAAGTGACGATCGCCGGTGTCGTGCATGAGTACTCGACGCTCGATGGTGTGCAAGAGGACGTCGTCAACCTGCTGCTGAACCTGAAGGGTGTGGTGTTCAAGCTGCACAACCGCGACGAAGTCACGGTGACCCTGCGCAAGGAAGGCGAAGGCATCGTGACGGCCGGCGACATCGAACTCGCGCACGACTGCGAGGTCATCAACCCGGATCACGTGATCGCGCATCTGACCAAGGGCGGCAAGCTCGACGTCCAGATCAAGATCGAGAAGGGCCGCGGCTACGTGCCGGGCAACGTTCGTCGCTACGGCGAGGAAACCGCGAAGATCATCGGCCGCATCGTGCTGGACGCCTCGTTCTCGCCGGTCCGCCGCGTCAGCTATGCGGTGGAGAGCGCCCGGGTCGAGCAGCGTACCGACCTCGACAAGCTCGTCATGAACATCGAGACGAGCGGCGTGATCACGCCGGAAGAAGCGATCCGCCAGTCGGCCCGCATCCTGGTCGACCAGCTGTCCGTGTTCGCGGCGCTGGAAGGCACGGAGACGGCCGCGGAAGCGCCGTCGCGCGCGCCGCAGATCGATCCGATCCTGCTGCGTCCGGTGGACGATCTCGAACTGACGGTGCGTTCGGCGAACTGCCTGAAGGCCGAGAACATCTACTACATCGGCGATCTGATCCAGCGCACGGAAAACGAGCTGCTGAAGACGCCGAATCTCGGCCGCAAGTCGCTGAACGAAATCAAGGAAGTGCTGGCCTCGCGCGGCCTCACGCTGGGCATGAAGCTCGAGAACTGGCCGCCGGCCGGTCTCGACAAGTAATAGCCGGCGGCGAGCCGCGCGTCGCAAGTCTGGTCAGGACGCGGATTTTCCTTTAAAATCCGCGTCTTGCTTTTTTCTACCGGCCCGTGCGCCAGTTGTGGCGCGATAGAAGAGCTGGATCAAAACTTTGAATCAAGGAAACTGAAATGCGTCACCGTCATGGTCTGCGGAAACTGAACCGCACGAGCAGCCACCGTCTGGCAATGCTCCGTAACATGTCCAACTCGCTGATCGAGCACGAAGTCATCAAGACGACGCTGCCGAAGGCGAAGGAACTTCGCAAGGTCGTCGAGCCGCTGATCACGCTCGGCAAGAAGCCGTCGCTGGCGAACCGCCGCCTGGCGTTCAACCGCCTGCGCGATCGTGACTCGGTCACGAAGCTGTTCGACGTGCTCGGTCCGCGCTTCGCGAACCGCCCGGGCGGCTACCTGCGCATCCTGAAGTTCGGCTTCCGCGTCGGCGACAACGCGCCGATGGCACTGGTCGAACTGCTCGATCGTCCGGAAGTCGCGGAAGACAACGTCCAGGAAGCCGAATAAGCCTTCCCGACGTCGCGAAAAAGCCAGGCCGATGCCTGGCTTTTTTGTTGTCCGCGCGCTGACCGCCCGCAGCGCGCGAAGCGCGCGCCTGCGTTAGGATATGGCGTTTCGCGAATCCCGCAGGAGACGTCGATGGTGATCGTGCTGATGATGACGACCGTGCCCGATGCGGCCACGGCCCGCGCGCTGGCGGACGGCGCGCTCGGCGCGCGGCTCGCGGCCTGCGCGTCGGAGCTCGGCACGATCCGTTCGAGCTATCACTGGCAGGGCAAGATCGAATCGGCGCAAGAAATCCAGCTGCTGTTCAAGACGAGCGCCGTGCGCGCGCTCGAGCTCGAGCGCTTCATCACCTCCCATCATCCTTACGAGACGCCCGAAATCGTCTCGTGGCAGGCCACCGCGTCCGTACCCTACGGCACCTGGGTGGCGGCCGAGACTCAACGCCTGTTCCATGTCTGATCGCCACTTTTCCGCGGCCGCCTGCCTGCGTCTGCTGCTCGCGTGCCTGGTGCTGTTCGGCGCGCTGTTCGGCCTCTCGCCGGCCGCGCGCGCCGACGGCGACTTCCTCGATCCGTCGCTCGCGTTCCGCTTCAGCTCGAGCGAATCGCCGGGACAGGTGAACCTGCATTTCAGCATCGCCGACGGCTACTACATGTATCGCGAGCGCTTCGCGTTCGCCGTGAAGAGCGGCACGGCGACGCTCGGCGAGGCGCAGATCCCGCCCGGCCACGTGAAGTACGACGAGACGTTCGCGAAGAACGTCGAAACCTATCGCGGCGAACTGACGATTCACGTGCCCGTCGTGAAGGCGGCCGGTCCGTTCGAGCTGTCGGTCACCTCGCAGGGGTGCGCCGACGGCGGCATCTGCTATCCGCCCGCCGAGCACGTGGTGCGCGTGGACGGCACGGCGCTCGCGGCCGCACCGGCGGCTGGTTCGCCGGCGCAATCGTCCGTGCCGGCTGCGGCCCCGCAGGCGCCCGCGCCGGCCGCGCAGGGCGCCGTTGCCCCCGCGTCGCTGGCGCCCCCCGCCGCCGACGGCAGCTGGTACGAACGCGTGACGAGTGCCGACTATGCGCGGTCGCTGCTCGAGGGCCGCGGCTTCCTGACCGTCGTCGCGCTGTTCTTCGTGGCCGGGATGGTGCTGAGCCTGCTGCCGTGCTCGTACCCCATGATCCCGATCCTGTCGGCGATCATCATCGGCGAGGGCACTCGCGCGACGCGCGCGCGCGGTTTCGCGCTGTCTCTGACCTACGTGGTCGGGATGGCGCTCGTCTACACCGTGCTCGGCATCGTTGCCGCGCTGATCGGGCAAAGCCTCGGCGCCTGGCTGCAGAATCCATGGATGCTCGGCGCATTCGCGCTGCTGCTGACGGTATTCGCTCTGACGCTGATCGGCGGCATCGACATCGCGTTGCCGCAGCGCTGGCAGGACGGCGCCGCGCAGGCATCGAGCCGGCGCTCGGGCGGCCGCTTCGCGGCGGTGGCCGCGATGGGGGCGCTCTCGGCGCTGGTGGTCGGCGCCTGCATGACGGCACCGCTGTTCGCCGTACTCGCCTTCATCGCGCACACCGGCAATGCGCTGCTCGGCGGCGCCGCGCTGTTCGCGATGGGAATCGGCCTGGGCGTGCCGCTGCTGATCATCGGCCTCGGCGCGGGTACGCTGCTGCCGCGTGCCGGCGCCTGGATGGAGGGCGTGAAGGTGTTCTTCGGCGTGGTGCTGCTCGCGGCCGCGCTCTGGATCGTCTGGCCGGTGCTCGGCGCGGCGGTGCAGATCGCGCTCGCCGCGCTCTGGCTGCTGATCGCCGCGGCGGCCACCGGCCTCTTCACGCCGGCGGCCGGCGGCGCGTCGATCTGGCGCCGGCTCGGCCGGGGCGTCGGCGCCGCATTCGCGATCTGGGCCGCCGTGCTGCTGGTCGGCCTCGCGGCCGGCTCGACCGATCCGCTGCGTCCGCTGTCGGTGTTCGCCGCACGCGGCGCCGGCGCGGCAGCCGGCGCCGCTGCTGGCACCGGCGCGCATGAAGGCCCGAGCTTCGCGCCGGTGCGTTCGAGCGCCGAACTCGACCGGATCATCCAGACCGCCGGCCGGCCGGTGCTGCTCGATTTCTACGCAGACTGGTGCGTGAGCTGCAAGGAGATGGAGCACCTGACCTTCACCGATCCGCGCGTGCAGGCGCGGCTGGGCCAGCTTCAGCTGGTGCGCGCCGACGTGACTGCCAATAACGGCGACGATCAGGCGCTACTCAAGCGTTTCGGCCTGTTCGGGCCGCCCGGCATCATCGTGTTCGGTCTGGACGGCCGCGAGCTCGGCCGCGTGGTCGGCTATCAGGACGCCGAGCGGTTCCTGCGCAGCCTCGACCGTGCCGGGGCGCCCTCGGCCTGAACCCCGACGGATTCGCCATGAAAAAACGGCGAGGCGCCTGAGGCGCTGCGCCGTTTTCGTTGGCATGCCCGCACGGGCGCGCCGGCTTACTTCTGGTCGCGCAGCAGGCGCGCGGCCTCGAGCGCGAAGTAGGTGAGCACGCCGTCGGCGCCCGCGCGCTTGAACGCGAGCAGGGATTCGAGCACCACCTTGTCGTGGTCGAGCCAGCCGTTCAGCGCGGCGGCCTTCAGCATCGCGTATTCGCCGCTGACCTGGTAGACGTAGGTCGGAAAGCGGAACTCGTCCTTCACGCGGCGCACGATGTCGAGGTAGGGCATGCCGGGCTTGACCATCACCATGTCGGCGCCTTCGTCGATGTCGAGCCGGATCTCGCGCAGCGCCTCGTCGGAATTCGCCGGATCCATCTGGTACGTCATCTTGTTGCTCTTGCCGAGATTCGCGGCCGAGCCGACCGCGTCGCGGAACGGGCCGTAGAACGCCGATGCGTACTTCGCCGAGTACGCCATGATGCGCGTGTGGATATGGCCGTCGCTTTCCAGCATCTCGCGGATCGAGCCGATCCGGCCGTCCATCATGTCCGACGGCGCGACGATGTCGACGCCGGCCTCGGCCTGCGCGCGCGCCTGCTCGAGCAGGATCTCGATGGTCGCGTCGTTGATCACGTAGCCGTGTTCGTCGAGCACGCCGTCCTGGCCATGGCTCGTGTACGGATCGAGCGCCACGTCGGTCAGCACGCCGAGCTCGGGGAAGCGGCGCTTGAGCTCACGCACCGCACGCGGAATCAGCCCCTCGGGGTTGCCGGCCTCGTGGCCGTCGGGCGTCTTCAGCGCCGGCTCGATCGCCGGGAACAGCGACAGTACCGGCACGCCGAGCTCGACGCACTGCTCGGCGACGCCCATCAACAGGTCCACCGAGACGCGCTCGACGCCCGGCATCGAGGCCACGCCCTGGCGCACGTTGGTGCCTTCGACCACGAATACGGGCAGGATCAGATCGTTGGTGGTGAGGAGGTTTTCGCGCATCAGGCGACGCGAGAAATCGTCGCGGCGCATTCTGCGCGGGCGATGCAAGGGATGGAGGCTCATGACGAAATCGCTGGAATCGGTCTGAAGGAACCCTTACGGAACCCTTCGGGGAATTTTCGAGACAATGGTATATGATAGCGAGCGAGTGCCGTGCCAAGGCGCGATGCTCCCCGCTTCTCCTCCCTGAGCGGGTGCCTGTCGTTAATCGATTAGGCTGTTTGACCCGCCGCGAAACGGCGGGTTTTTTTATGCGCCAACCGACGGCAAGCCTCCGTTCGGGGCCGCGCGAAACGCGCGCGGAGCGTTCATTCTCCTACAGCCGCGTCATTTTCGCCGGCAACTGGCGGCCGCAGCCAGCTCTCGATCAGCGCGTGCGCCTCGTCGAGCCCCGTGCGCTTGAGTGCCGAGAACAACTGCACCGTCAGTTCGCCCTCGTAGCCGGCGTCGCGGTAGGCCGCCAGCGCTTTCTTCGTATTGCGAAGCGCATTGACGCTTTCTTGGCGGGTCAATTTGTCACACTTCGTCAGCAGCGTGTGAATCGGCTTGCCGGTCGGGGCGAACCACTCGATCATGCGCTGGTCCAGTTCGGTCAGCGGCCGGCGTGAGTCCATCATCAGGATCATGCCGCGCAATTGGGGCCGGGTCTTGAGATAGGCCGACAGCAGCGCTTCCCAGTGCGCCTTCGCGGCGCCGGGCACCTCGGCGTAGCCGTAGCCGGGCAGGTCCACGAGGTTCGCGACCGGCTCCGCCTCGGGGCCGACCGAAAAGTAGTTGATGTGCTGGGTGCGCCCCGGCGTCTTCGAGGCGAACGCGAGCCGCTTCTGGTTGCAGAGTATGTTGATCGCCGTCGATTTGCCCGCGTTCGACCGGCCGGCGAAGGCGATTTCCGGAATCACGGTGGGCGGCAGGTCGCGCAGGTGATTGACGGTCGTGTAGAAGCGGGCTTGATGGAGCAGGAAGGCCATGAGTGCGGATGGAGCGAGAGCGCGGTGCGGGCCGCGCGTGGAGGCGGGAACCCCGCAATGATCCGCGTGGGCGTTGCATGCGGTAATCCGCGCAGTAACCCTGATAGCCGGAACGGGGCTGTAAACGCCATATTGTACAATACGGCGGTTTTTCCGAAGCCCTGCGGGCCGGTTGCGGGCGCTTTCTGCGGTAGACTGATTGCCGTCGTTTGCAGAACCTCAAATTCCCACAAGACGAAACAGGGTGTGCGAATGAATCGACTGTGCAAGTCTCTGATAGCGCTTCAGGTTGCAGCAGGGTTCGTTGGTTTCGTGGCGGAGGCAAACGCGGCGGATGCGGCCAAGCCGGATCTCGAGCGGGGCAGGACGATCGCGACGCAGGTCTGCGCCTCGTGCCATGGCGCCGACGGCAACAGCGCGACGGGCGCGTTTCCGAAGCTGGCCGGCCAGCATCCCGAGTATCTGGTCAAGCAGTTGCACGATTTCAAGACGCAGCCGGGCGCGCAGGGGCCGGCGCGCAACAGCGCGGTGATGGCGGGCTTTGCCAGCGCGCTGAGCGACGCCGACGCGCGCGACGTGGCTGCCTACTACGCCGCGCAGACCCCCAAGCCCGGCGTCGCGCGCAATGCGGCCACCGTCGCGCTGGGCCGGCAGATCTATCGCGGCGGCATCGCCGACAAGGGCGTGCCGGCCTGCGCGAGCTGCCACGGTCCGACCGGGCAGGGCGTCCCGGTGCAGTATCCGCGCCTGTCGGGGCAGTGGGCCGATTACACGGCCGCGCAGCTCGCGGCGTTCCAGCAGGGCGCGGGCGCGCGCAATAACAACGAGCCGATGCACCAGATCGCATCGCGCCTGTCGGACAGCGAAGTGAAGGCGGTTGCCGATTACATTGCCGGCCTGCACTGATCGCTCCCGGCGCACGGGAATTCTCGCCGTCGCGTCTCGCGCGCTGCGGTACGGAAACAAAAGAAAGGGTGGGGCGCTGCCGCCAGGCTGGTGCCTTGCCCTTTTTTATTGTCAGTCGGAGTGTCAATGAGCGTTACCACGTCAGGAATCCGGGCGAACTCGCGGCGCCGCATGCTGAACGCCGCCGTCGAGCTGATCAGCTCGATGCGCTTCGCGATCGCGCTGCTCGTCGTGCTGGCGATCGCGAGCATCATCGGCACCGTCCTCACGCAGGACGATCCCTACCCGAACTATGTGAACCAGTTCGGCCCGTTCTGGGCCGACATCTTTCGCGCACTCGGCCTCTACACGGTCTACAGCGCCTGGTGGTTCATGCTGATCCTGCTGTTCCTGGTGGCGTCGCTGTCGCTTTGCGTGATCCGCAACGGCCCGAAGATGCTGGCCGACGCGCGCAGCTGGAAGGACAAGGTGCGTGAAGGCAGCCTGCGCGCGTTTCATCACAAGGCCGAATACGCGGCGGCCGGCACGCGCGCCCAGGTGGCGGCCTCGCTCGCCGGATTCATCGGCAAGGCCGGCTACCGGCTCGTGGTGCGCGAGTCGGAGGCGGCGACGCTGATTTCCGCGAAGCGCGGCGCGATGACGAGGTACGGCTACATCGCCGCGCACCTCGCGATCGTCGTGATCTGCCTGGGCGGCTTGCTCGACAGCAACCTGCCGATCCATTTCCAGATGTGGCTGTTCGGCAAGTCGCCCGTGAACACCAGCGCGGCGATCAGCGAAATCTCGGCCGACCACCGGCTGTCGGCCTCGAACCCGACGTTTCGCGGCTACGCGTGGGTGCCGGAGGGCCAGTACGTGTCGACCGCGATCCTGAACCAGCCGAACGGCTCGCTGATCCAGGACCTGCCGTTCTCGATCCAGCTCGACAAGTTCATCGTCGACTACTATTCGACCGGCATGCCGAAGCTGTTCGCGAGCGATATCGTCGTGATCGATCGCGAGACCGGCAAGCGCATCCCGGCGCGCGTCGAGGTCAACAAGCCGTTTACCTACAAGGGCGTCTCGATCTACCAGTCGAGCTTCCAGGACGGCGGCTCGCAGATGCGGATGACGGCGTTCCCGATGACGGGCGCGCGCGACGCGACGTTCCCGGTGAACGGTACGATCGGCAACGCCGTGCCGCTCGCGGGCCATGACGGCGAGACGATCGAGTTCGCCGACTTCCGTGCCATCAACGTGGAGAACCTCACCGACGCGAGCGGCAAGACCGACGCGCGCGGCGTGAGCATGACGCACTCGCTCAAGGAGGCGTTCGACGAGCGGCTCGGCTCCGGCGCGAAGACCTCGACGCCCGTGAACTTGCGCAACGTCGGGCCGTCGGTGCAGTACAAGGTGCGCGGCAAGGACGGCCAGGCGCGCGAGTTCAACAACTACATGCTGCCCGTCGAGGTGGGCGGCGACCGCGTGTTCCTGGCCGGGGTGCGCGCGAGCCCGAACGACCCGTTCCGCTACCTGCGGATTCCCGCCGATGCCGACGATTCGATCGAGGGCTGGATGCGCATCCGTGCCGCGCTCGCGGATCCGGCCGTGCGCGCCGAGGCCGCGCGCCGCTTCGCGCAAGGTTCGCTGCCCGGCGCCGACGCGGCGCTGCGCACGCGCCTGGACGACAGCGCGCTACGCGTGCTGACCCTTTTCGCAGGCGCCGATGCGAGCTCGGGCCGCCAGCCCGACGGCGCCCCGGTCGGCGGCTTCCAGGCGGTGGCGAGCTTCATCGACCAGTCGGTGCCGAAGGCCGAGCAGGAGAAGGCCGCCGGCCTCTTGCTGCGCATGCTGGAGGGTGCCATGTGGCAGGTCTGGGAAGTCGCGCGCGAGCGGGCCGGCCTGAAGCCGGTCGCGCAGTCGGCCGAGGCGGCGCGCTTCGTGCAGAACACCATCAACGCGCTGTCGGACAGTTTCCTGTACGGTGCGCCGGTGTATTTGCGGCTCGATTCATATAAGCAGGTGCAGGCTTCGGTATTCCAGCTGACGCGCGCGCCTGGTAAGAATCTGGTGTATCTTGGCAGCCTGCTGCTGGTGTTCGGCATCTTTTCGATGTTCTACGTGCGCGAGCGCCGGCTGTGGTTCTGGCTCAAGGACACGCAAGCGGGCACGAGTGTCGTGATGGCGATGTCGAGCGCCCGCAAGACACTCGACTTCGAGAAGGAATTCGCGCAGACGCGCGACGCGGTCGGCGCGGTACTCGGTGCCGCACCCGCGGCAGCGGGCGCGGCCGAGCGCAAGACCGATCCCCACGACTCCCCACGGTAACGTCATGGATCTGACCCGTGTTTCTTCTTCCCCCGCCCCGCGCGGCCGCACGCAGGCGCCCGCCCCGGCGCCGCTGTTCGACGAGCGCCCGTTTCTGAGGCGCCTGTCCGTCGTCGACTGGCTGTTCGCGCTGGCGATGGTGGCGGGTGCCGGCTTCGCGCTCGTGCGTTACCAGGCGCGCATGGACTATTACGATCAGGCCGTGATGACGGGGTCGGCCGCCGCGCTGATCGTGCTCGGCTGGCGCTGGAAGCCCGCGCGCGCGCTGATGGCGTCGATCGCGGTGCTGTCGCTGCTGTCGCTGAATCTCTACCACGGCGAGCTGTCGCGCGCCGATTCGGTGTTCCTCCTCAAGTACTTGCTCTCCAGCCAGTCGGCGATCCTCTGGATGAGCGCGCTGTTCGTGTTCGCCACGGTGTTCTATTGGATCGGCATGCTGAGCCGCTCCGAAACCGGCACCGCGATCGGCCAGAAGATGACCTGGGCCGCCGTGCTGATGGGCTTCACGGGCCTGATGGTGCGCTGGTACGAGTCCTACCTGATCGGCGCCGACGTCGGCCACATCCCGGTGTCGAATCTCTACGAAGTGTTCGTGCTGTTCAGCCTCATCACGGCGCTGCTCTACCTGTACTACGAAGGGCACTACGGCACGCGCGCGCTCGGCGCGTTCGTGCTGCTCGTGATCAGCGCCGCGGTCGGCTTCCTGATGTGGTACTCGATCGCCCGCGACGCCCAGCAGATCCAGCCGCTCGTGCCGGCGCTGCAGAGCTGGTGGATGAAGATCCACGTGCCGGCCAACTTCATCGGCTACGGCAGCTTCGCGCTGTCGGCGATGGTCAGCGTGGCCTATCTGCTCAAGGAGCGCGGCGTGCTGGCCGATCGCCTGCCCGCCCTAGAGGTGCTCGACGACGTGATGTACAAGTCGATCGCGGTGGGCTTCGCGTTCTTCACGATCGCGACGATCCTCGGTGCGCTGTGGGCCGCCGAGGCGTGGGGCGGCTACTGGAGCTGGGACCCGAAGGAGACCTGGGCGCTGATCGTCTGGCTCAACTACGCGGCCTGGCTGCACATGCGGCTCATGAAGGGGCTGCGCGGCACCGTCGCTGCCTGGTGGGCGCTCACGGGCCTCGTCGTCACCACCTTCGCGTTCCTCGGCGTGAACATGTTCCTGTCGGGGCTGCACAGCTACGGCAAGCTGTGAGCCGGACGCCGTAGGCCGCGGCCCGAACCGAGCACGGCTCCGCAACCCGCCGCCGCACGCGCTCGTGCCCGGCGTTTCCGGGTCGGACCGCCGCGCGCCTCGCGCGCGGGCGGCGATCGATGCAACGCATGACCGCCGGCGCTTCGGCCCGGCGAGGAGACGCTTCATGTTGATCAGGACCACGCGCCGCCGGCTGCTGACCGGCGGCGACATCGCACCTCACGACATCACCGCGCCGTCGGTATTCGCGGCGCGCCGCGGCATGCTGCGTGCGGCGGGCGCCGCCGTGGCGGCCGGGCTCGGCGTGCCCGGCGCCGCGTCGGCGGCCTATCGCTCGCCGGACCCCGCCGCGCATCCGCTCGCCGCCGCCACCAACGCGAAGTTCGTGGTGCCCGACAAGGTCACGCCGTACCAGGACGTGACGACCTACAACAACTTCTATGAATTCG
This sequence comes from Burkholderia glumae LMG 2196 = ATCC 33617, assembly GCF_000960995.1. Lineage (NCBI taxonomy): Bacteria > Pseudomonadati > Pseudomonadota > Betaproteobacteria > Burkholderiales > Burkholderiaceae > Burkholderia > Burkholderia glumae. The sequence goes on from NZ_CP009435.1 coordinate 1,341,240, forward strand.
GCACCGACAAGGGCGACCCCGCGCGGCATGCCGGCTCGCTGCGCCCGCATCCTTGGCGCGTGAGCGTGGAGGGCGAGGTGAAGGCGCCGAAGGTCTACGACATCGACGCGCTGCTCAAGCTCGCGCCGCTCGAGGAGCGCGTGTACCGACATCGCTGCGTGGAGGGCTGGTCGATGGTGATACCGTGGATCGGCATCCCGCTCGCCGACCTGATCCGCCGCGTGCAGCCGACCGCGAACGCGAAGTACGTGCAGTTCGTCACGCTCGCCGATCCGTCGCAGATGCCGGGGCTGGCCGAGCCGATCCTCGACTGGCCCTACTCGGAGGGGCTGCGGCTCGACGAGGCAATGAATCCGCTCACGCTGCTGACGATGGGCGTCTACGGGCAGGTGCTGCCGAACCAGAACGGCGCGCCGGTGCGCATCGTGGTGCCGTGGAAGTACGGCTTCAAGAGCGCGAAGTCGATCGTGAAGATCCGCTTCGTCGAGCAGATGCCGAAGACGAGCTGGAACACCTACGCGCCGAACGAATACGGCTTCTTCTCGAACGTGAATCCCGAGGTCGATCATCCGCGCTGGAGCCAGGCGACCGAGCGGCGCATCGGCGAGGACGGCTTCTTCACGCCGAAGCGCAAGACGCTGATGTTCAACGGCTATGGCGATCTCGTCGCGTCGATGTATCGCGGCATGGATCTGCGCAAGAACTTCTAGGCGGCGCGCGGTGGACGAGAATCTGCAAGGCGCGTCGCGCGCCGTGCGCGGCGGCGGCCCGCGCGGGAGCACCGCGGTGCCGGCCGCGCCGCGCGCGCTGCGCATCGCGAAGGTGGCGGTGTTCACGGCCGGGCTGTATCCGCTCGCGCGGCTCGTGCTGCTCGGCGCGACGGGCGGACTCGGCGCGAACCCGATCGAGTTCGTGACGCGCTCGACCGGGCTTTGGACGCTCGTGATCCTCTGCGTGACGCTGGCCGTCACGCCGCTGCGGCGGCTGACAGGCGTGGCCGCGCTGCTGCGCCTGCGGCGCATGATCGGCCTGTTCGCGTTCTTCTACGCGACGCTGCACTTCATCACCTACTTCTGGTTCGACAAGTGGTTCGATCTCGCGGCGATCCTGAAGGACGTCGTGAAGCGGCCGTTCATCACCGTCGGCTTCGCGGCGTTCGTGCTGCTGATCGCGCTCGCGCTCACCTCGCCGCGCGCGATGGTGCGCCGGCTCGGCCGCCACTGGCAGCGGCTGCACCGGCTGATCTACGCGATCGCGCTGCTGGCGATCCTGCACTTCTGGTGGATGCGCGCCGGCAAGCACGATCTGGCGCTGCCCAAGCTCTACGGCGCGATCGTGCTGGTGCTGCTCGGCTGGCGCCTCGTGGCGGTGCTGGCGCGGCGGCGCGCCCGGGCCGCGGGCTAGGCCGGCCAAGAAAAAAGCGATGCGTCTTCACACGCATCGCTTTGCGGGGCCGTCGATGGACGCGGCGCCGTCGCGCCGGCCCGGCTCACGCCTCTTCGGGCAGGATCGCCTCGTTCTCGTACAGGCTCGCGATGGTTTCGCGCTGGCGCACCAGATAGGCGTTCTGGCCGTCGACGAGCACCTCGGCCGCGCGCGGGCGCGTGTTGTAGTTCGAGCTCATCGCGAAGCCGTAGGCGCCGGCCGAGCGGATCGCGAGCAGGTCGCCCGCGGCGATCGCGAGCGTGCGCTCGCGGCCGAGCCAGTCGCCGCTCTCGCAGACCGGGCCGACCACGTCGTAGACGGCGCTCGCATGCGCGCTGGTCTGCCTGACCGGCACGATCGCGTGATAGGCCTCGTACATCGCCGGGCGTGCCAGGTCGTTCATGCCCGCGTCGACGATCGCGAAGTTCTTCTCCTCGCCCGGCTTCAGGAATTCGACGCGCGTGAGCAGGATGCCGGCGTTGCCGGTCAGCGAGCGGCCCGGCTCGAAGCACAGCTCGCGGTGGCCATGGCCGCGCGCGTCGAGCTTCGCGAACAGCGCCTGCACGAACGCGCCGATGTCGGGCGGCGTCTCGTCGGCATAGGTGATGCCGAGCCCGCCGCCCACGTCGACGTGATGGATCGCGATGCCGTCCGCCTCGATCTGCTCGACCAGGTCGAGCACCTTGTCGAGCGCGTCGAGGTAGGGGCTCAGCTCGGTGATCTGCGAGCCGATGTGGCAGTCGATGCCGGCCACCTGCAGGTTCGGCAGCGCGTCGGCGGCGCGGTAGGTCGCGCGCGCGTCGGCGAACGCCACGCCGAACTTGTTGGCCTTCAGGCCGGTGGAGATGTACGGATGCGTCTTCGGATCGACGTCGGGGTTCACGCGCAGCGAGACCGGCGCGCGCTTGCCGAGCGAGCCCGCCACCGCGTTGAGGCGGTCGAGCTCCGGCACCGATTCGACGTTGAAGCACTTGACGCCGGCCTCGAGCGCGAGGCGCATCTCGTCGGCGCTCTTGGCCACGCCCGAGAACACCACGTGCTCCGCCTTGCCGCCCGCGGCGAGCACGCGCGCGAGTTCGCCGCCCGAAACGATGTCGAAGCCGGCGCCGAGCCGCGCGAACACGTTCAGCACGCCGAGGTTGCTGTTCGCCTTCACGGCGACGTGGAGCGACGCGCGGCGGCCCTCGCAGGCCTTGGCATAGGCCTGGTACGCGGCCGTCAGCGCGGCGCGCGAATAGACGTAGAGCGGCGTGTCGAAGTGGTCGGCGAGCTTGTCGGCCGGAATGCCTTCGGCGTGCAGCGTGCCGTCGACGTAGTCAAATGCGCGGTGAGTCATCCGGGATCATCGATTGGGGGTGGCGTCGGAGGCCGCGCCCGGCGAGGCGAGCGACGGCGAAAGCGTCAGTGACGCGCCGGCCGCGTCGTCCGGTGCCGGATCGGCGGCGGAGGCGGCAGCGGGGGCCGACGCCGCGTCGTCGGCGGCTGGCGGTTGCGTCATTTCGATCGGTTTGGGAGGCAACGGCGGCACGGTGGGCAGATAGAGCGCACCGCGTTGACCGCAGCCGGCAAGCGCCAAAGCCGCTACAATCGCGCTCATCTGGAAAACGACTCGCATGATCGTCCCTAAACAATTGAATCGACAGAGTCTAGCATGAGCGACACTGAATACCTGACCCGCGCCGAGGCCGTGCTGGCCGCCGTCGAGCGCTGCGTGGACGAGGCCAACGAGGGCGACCTCGACATCGATCTGGGCCGCAACGGCAGCGTCGTCACGCTGACCTTCGAGAACGGCACCAAGATCATCGTGAACCTGCAGCCGCCGATGAAGGAGGTGTGGATCGCGGCGAAGTCGGGCGGCTATCACTTCCGCTATGTCGACGGCGCGTGGCGCGACACGCGCTCGGGCAACGAGTTCTTCGCGGCGCTGACGCAGTACGCGACCGAGCAGGCCGGCGAGCCGGTGAGGTTCAGCGCCTGAGCGCAGCGGCCGAGCGTGGTGCCGATGGAAAAAGAGCGACCCGCGGGTCGCTCTTTTTTCGTGGCAGGGCGGTGCGGCGCCTCAGTTGCCGCCCTGGAACAGGTTCATGATGTCCTGCTTTTCCTGCGCGTCGACGTGCGGGATCGACGCGTCGTCGGGTGAGGCCGCCTGCACGCCGATGGTCGACACGAAGCCGTGGCCCGGCGTGAATTCGCTGAAGAACAGCTCGTCGCCGATGGTCGTGACGCCGTCGGGCATCGGCATCTTGTACTCGGGCACGTTCTTCAGCGACGGCCCCATGTAGTCGATCCAGACCGGCAGCGCGAGGCCGCCGCCCGTCTCGCGGTCGCCGAGGCTGCGCGGGTTGTCGTAGCCGATCCAGGCGATCGCGGCGAGCGTGTGCTGGAAGCCCGCGAACCACGCGTCGCGCGAATCGTTGGTGGTGCCGGTCTTGCCGCCCAGGTCGGTGCGCTTGAGCACGTTGGTCTTCGCGCCGGTGCCGCGCTGCGCCACGCTCTGCAGCAGGCTGTTCATCACGTAGGCGTTGCGCGCGTCGATCGCGCGCGGTGCGCTCTGCCCGGCCACCAGCGGCTGTGCGCGCGCCACCACGTTGCCGCTCGAATCGGTCACCTCGGCGATCAGGTACGGGTTCACGCGATAGCCGCCGTTGGCGAACACCGAGTAGGCGCCCGCCATCTGCAGCGGCGTGACGAGCCCCGCGCCGAGCGCCATCGGCAGGTAGGCCGGATGGCGCTCGGCGTCGAAGCCGAAGCGCGTGATGTACTGCTGCGCATACTTGGTGCCGATGTAATTGAGGATCCGGATCGAGACCAGGTTGCGCGAGCGCATCAGCGCCGTGCGCATCGGCTCAGGCCCGTCGAAGCCGCCGCCGTAGTTCTTCGGCTCCCACGGCTGGCCACCCGTCTCGGCCGCGCTGAAGAACAGCGGCGCGTCGTTGATGATGGTGGCCGGCCCCAGGCCCTTGTCGAGCGAGGCCGAGTAGATGAACGGCTTGAAGCTCGAACCGGGCTGGCGCCACGCCTGCGTGACGTGGTTGAACTTGTTCTTGTTGAAGTCGAAGCCGCCCACCAGCGAGCGGATCGCGCCGTCCTGCGGCACGATCGAGACGAACGCGCCCTCGATCTGCGGCAGTTGCGTGATTGCCCAGTCGCCGCCGTCGTTCTTCATCACGCGCACGATCGCGCCGGGCCGGATGCGCCGGTTCGGCTGCGCGTTGGCGGCCAGCGAGGCCGCGGCGAAGCGCAGGCCCGGGCCTTCGAGCGTCGTGCCGCTGCCGTCGGCGAAGGCGATGCGCACCTGCTTCGGATTCGCGTCGGTGACCACCGCCGCGATCAGCTCGCCGTTGTCGGGGTGGTCGAGCAGCGCGTCGGCGATCGCCTGCTCGCGCTGGGCGGGCTCGGCCGGCAGCTCGATGAACGCCTCCGGGCCGCGATAGCCGTGGCGGCGCTCGTAGTCCATCAGGCCGCGGCGCAGCGCCTGGTAGGCGAGCGTCTGGTCCGCCGAGTCGACCGTCGTCACGACGTTGAAGCCACGCGTGTAGGTTTCGTCCTTGTATTGCGCGTACATCATCTGCCGCACCATCTCGGCGATGTACTCGGCGTGGACGCTGTATTCGCGCGTCGCGCTCTTGACCACCAGCGGCTGCGCGACCGCCTCGTCGTATTGCGCGCGCGTGATGAAGTTCAGCTCGAGCATGCGCTCGAGGATGTACTGCTGGCGCACCTTGGCGCGCTTCGGGTTGACCACCGGATTGTAGGCCGACGGCGCCTTCGGCAGCCCCGCGAGCATTGCCGCCTCGGCCAGCGTGAGGTCCTTGAGGTCCTTGCCGAAGTAGACGCGCGCCGCGCTCGCGAAGCCGTAGGCACGCTGGCCGAGATAGATCTGATTCATGTAGACCTCGAGAATCTGATCCTTCGTCAGCGCGCGCTCGATCCGGTACGACAGCAGCATCTCGTAGATCTTGCGCGTGTAGGTCTTCTCGCTCGACAGGAAGAAGTTGCGCGCGACCTGCATCGTGATCGTGCTCGCGCCCTGCGTGGCGTGGCCGTTGGTCAGCGCCACCATGCCGGCGCGCGCGATGCCCATCAGGTCGACGCCGCCGTGCTCGTAGAAGCGCGCGTCCTCGATCGCGAGGATCGCCTTCTTCAGCGAATCCGGCACGTCCTGGATATGGACGACGTCGCGGCGCTCCTCGCCGAACTCGCCGATTAGCACGTGATCGGCCGTGTAGATGCGCAGCGGCACCTTCGGCCGGTAGTCGGTGAGCGCGTCGAGCGAGGGCATGTTCGGCCAGGCCACCACCAGCGCGTAGCCGAGCACCAGCCCCGCGCACAGCGCGAGCGCCACGCACAGGCCGACGAAGCCGAGCAGCAGCTTCAGCCATAGCGGCCGCTTGCGCGGCGGCGGCGGCGGGGGAGGCGGCGGTTCGACAGCCGGCGGCTGGGGCGGAGGCGGTTCCGAGGCCGGCGGCGGGGGCGGGGGAGTCGTGGGGTGCATAGGCATACCGGAAAACAGTGCAGCGATTATAAACGTCCGCTATGGGCATTCCTGGTGCATCGGCGCGTTCCGCGTCGCGCCGGCCTGCCTCGGGCCGGCCGGCCGTTCGGCCGACTGGTCGCGCGCCGGTCGGCCGGCAACAATTCCCGTCATGCCGTGCCCGTGCCGCACGGCGGCCGGGAGGGCCGATCATGACGGGGTATCGACAATGGATGGCCGGGCGGCGGCTTGCCGCCGGCATCGATGTGGGACAGGACGTGGTGCGGGTCGCGTTCGTGAGCCGGCGCGGCAGCGTGATTGGCATCGAGCGGCTGGAGTGCGAGCCGCTCGATGCGTCGCACGACGTGGCGGGCGGTGACTGGGCGGCGGTGACGCGCGCGCTGGCACGCGTGGCCGGGCGGGCCGGCGCGCGGCTGCCGGTCGGCCGGATGCCGGCGGCGATGGCGCTGTCGTGCCGCGAGGTCGCGATGTCGATGCTCGACGCGCGCCTCGCGGCGGACGGCCCGCTCGAACCGGCCGTGCTGGTCGAGGCCGAGCGCGCCACCGGCATGGCGCGCGATTCGCTCGCGATCGACTGGTGCGTCAACGACATCCTGCATCCCGGACGCGTGATGATCGCGTCGACCGACCGCGCGCGCATCGACGTGCGCGTCGAGGCGGCGGCGGCGGCCGGCTTCGGCCTGACCGCGATCGACGGCGAGCCGCATGCGGCGTTGCGAGCGATCCGGCAGGTCGCCGCGCTCGAGGTCGAGGCCGATGCGCCCTACGCGGCAATCTGGATCGGCGCCGGCGGCATGGACGGCTGGCGCGTCGAGGCGACTACCGCAACGACCCACGTGCGAGCGCCGTCGCCGGCCCGCGCGAGCGTTGCCGACGCGCTGCGCGAGCTGGCGCGGCGCGGCGGCGAGATCGATTGCGCGTTCGTGGGCGGGGCGCTCGACGAAGGCGTCGAGGATGACGCGCGCGGTGGGCCCGGCGCGATCGCGGCGCGGCTTGCCGAAATCGGCGACCTGCTCGGCTGTGCCGCACTGCCGTTCGAATGCGCGGCGTATTGCCGGCGGCCCGGGATCGATGCGGCGGCGTGCCATTCGCCGCGCTTCGCGGTGGCGTTCGGGCTCGGCCTGCGCGGGGTGTGCGAATGAGCGCGCGACGGCGGCTCGCGGTGGTGCCGCCGCGCGCGGTGATGCGAGACCCGGCGCGGTGCCGCGCCTGGCTGGGCGGCTTCAATCTGATGCCGTACCGGCAGCGCGAGGCTCGGCTGCGGCGCCGGCGGCGCGCCGCCGAATTCGCGGGCGCGGCCTGCGTCGGTCTGGCGGCGGCGGCGCTCTCGTGCGCCGGGCAGGTACGCGAGCGCATGCGGCTCGACACGCGGCGCATGGCCATCGAGCAGCAGCTGGCGCAGTGGGCGCCGCAACTGCGTGCCGCCGATGCGGCGGCGCGCGAGTCAGCCGCGCGACGCCGGCACGAGACGGTGGCGGCCGAGCAGGCGCGGCCGCTGGCGCGGGCGGTGGCGCTGTTCGATGCGCTGCGCGCGCTCGACTACCGCGCGGTGAGGCTGCTCGGGCTGCGGCAGGCGGACGGCGGCGCGCGGCTCGATGCGCAGGCGCGCGGTCCGCTCGCCGCGGCGCGCTGGGTCGAGCGGCTGCGCGAGACGCGGGCCGACTGGCGGGTCGAGGTGGCAGGCATCGACGCGGGCGAGCGCGAGCCGGCCACGGGCGGTTCGCGCGCGATCCGCTTCGTGGTACGGGTTCGCTGGCCGCACGGCGGCCAGCGGCCGCCGGCCGTGGTGAGCCGTGGCGGCGCCAGCGGCGGGGAGCGAGGCTGATGGCGGACTGCAAACGGCGCGGCGGTAGCCGCATGACGATGTTGCGCATCCCGGCCTACCACGGCGCCACGAAGCTGGTGGTGCTCGGCTGCGTGGCGGGCGCCGTCGGTGTCGTGCTGCGCGCCGCCGGCGACGAGCGCGACTTGAGCGGGCTCGGCCAGGCTCGGCGGCGGCTTGATGCGGCCATCTCGGCGCGCGGCCAGGCCGAGCGGCGCTTGCGCGCGGGGCGGCCCGGGCAGGCCGCCCCGCGAACGGCGCCGGCCCGTGCGCGGGCAGCGGCGCTGCCGCATGAAGCGCCGCTGCCCGCCCCGCGAGCGGCGGCATCGGCGGCACCGATCGCCGCTGCGGCGCGCGGGTCGCGGCCGCCGTTCGTGGCTTCCCAGCCGTCGCGGCACGACGGTCCGTTCGTTCGCGACGCGGTGTGGTTGCTTGCCATCGCCGCGCACGAGAGTGGCCTGCGGATCGGTCGCCTCGGTCCCGCGCCGGCCGAGCACGGCAAGCACGGCGCGGCCGCCGGGCGGCGTTACGACCTCGCCGGCACCGGCAGCTTCGGCGAGGTCGCGCGCTGGCTCCGTGCGCTCGCGCGCGAGCCGGCGACGTTCGCGCCGCTCAGCCTCGAAGTCACGCGGCGCGGCGGTGGTGCCGTGTTTTCGGCGCGCTTCTCGGTCCATGACGGCGGAGGGCGGCCTGCGGCGGGCAGCGGCCTGGCGCCGGCCGCGCTGCCGGCGGCCGACGCGTTCGAGTTCGGCGGCGCCGAGGCGGTCGCCATGCCGCGTGTCGCCGGCATCCTGCGCGACGCGCGCGGCGGCCTCGCGCTGCTCGACGCCGGCGGGCGGGCGCGGTCGGCGGCGGTCGGCGAGCGGATCGGCGCCGAGCGGATCACGCGCATCGCGGCCGACGGCGTCTGGCTCGAAGCCGACGACGGCCGCGAGCAGCGCGTGGCTCTGGGCGCGGAGACGATCCGATGAGCCGCCTGGCCGGCCTGATGGTGCGGATGATGGCCGTGGCGGGACTCGTGGTCGCCGCCGAAGCGGCGGCGCCGGCGAGCCTGCCGCCGCTGCCGGTCGCCGTGTCCACGAACGCCGGGGTCGGGGCGGCCGGCGTCCCGCCGATCGCCGACGGCGACGACGCACGGCCGCTCGACGCCGGCGACGACGGCGAGCGCGGCATGAGCGGGCTCGACGGCGCTGCCGGTCGCAACGGCGGCGGCGATGATGACGCGGCACCGGCCGAGCCGCGACATGGCGCGGCGCGGGGCCGTGCATCGGGCTCCGCCGCCGCGGCGAACGCACTGAGCCCGGCCGGCTTGCCGGTTGCTTTGCCCGGGGCCTCGGTCGACGCACGCGCGCCCGCGTCGGGCACGGCCTCGGGCGCCGTGCCCGACGGCGTGGATCCGGCCGGGGATCGGCCGCCGGCCGGCGCCGGCACGCGAGCGGCCGGGGCTGCCGAGGCCGGCTCCGCCGCCGCCCCGCCCGCGCTCGAGGGGCCGCCGGTCCCGCTGCCGGCCCCGGTCCGGCTGTCCGCCGCGCCGGCCGGCGTGCACGGCAGTCATGGCCTGCACGGGCATCGCCGGATCTCGCTCGATCTGCAGCAGGCGCCGCTTGCGGCCGTGTTCGACGCGTTCGCGCGTTTCACGGGGCAGAGCATCGTGTTGAGTGGTCGCGTACAAGGTGCCGCCACGCTGCGGCTGCGTGACGTGCCATGGCGCGACGCGTTCGACGCGCTGCTCGATGCGAACGGGCTCGCGATGGCACGGCGCGGCGGCGTGATCTGGGTCGCGCCGGTGGCCGAGCTGGCGGCGCGCGAGCGGGCACGCTTCGAAACCCATGCGCGCACGGCCGCGCTGGAGCCGCTCGCGAGCCGCGCCTTCGTGCTGCGCTACCCGCGCGCCAAGGACGTCGCGCGGCTGCTCACGGGCGGCGCCGCGGGGCAGCGTGTGCTGTCGCGGCGCGGCTCGGTGCTGGCCGATCCGCGCACGAATCTGCTGTTCGTGACCGACCTCGACGGCCGGCTCGCGCAGATCGCCGCGCTGCTCGCGCAGCTCGACCGGCCATCGCGACAGGTGCTGATCGAGGCGCGCATCGTCGAGGGCGAGCGCGGCTTCTCGCGCGAGCTCGGGGCGCGCCTCGCGCTGCGCTCGAGCGCGTGGGGCGGCAGCCGGGCGGGCGCCGGTGCCGGCGGTTCGGGCGGTTCGGATGGCGGCGCGGGGGGCGCCGCCATGCCCGACTCGAACCCCGGGGGCGCCGCGACCGGCATCGTCGGCGGCCCCGGCGGACGGCTGCTGGACCTGTCGGCGCGCCCGCTCGCGGGATTCGAGGCGGCCACGGCCGGCCTCACGCTGTTTGTCGCCGGCGCGAGCCGCCTGCTCGATCTGGAGCTGAGCGCGCTCGAAGCGCAAGGCCGCGGGCGGATCGTGTCGAGTCCGCGCATCGTCACCGCCGATCGGGCGCCCGCGCTGATCGAGCAGGGCACCGAGCTGCCGTATCAGGCCAAGGTCGGCCTCGGCGTGTCCGGCGTGCAGTTCCGCCGCGCCACGCTCAAGCTCGAGGTCGAGCCGCAGATCACGCCCGAGGGCCACGTGGTGCTCGATCTCGACGTGGCCAAGGACAGCGTCGGCGAGTCCACCGACGCCGGGCCGGCGATCCACACCAAGCACGTGCGCACGCGCGTGGAGATTGAAAATGGGGGTACGGTTTCGATCGGCGGCATCTACGAGAGCGATCGGCGGGACGATGTGACTCGGGTGCCGGTCTTGGGCAAAATACCGATGCTGGGCGCGCTGTTCCGCCATCGGGCGCGGCGCCAGCGGACCGCGGAACTGGTCGTCTACATCACGCCGCGCGTGGTCGGCGCGCAGAACGGTCCGCCGGCGGGCGGCCCCGGCTCGGGGGACGAGTCGGCGGCGGCCCGCTGACCGCCCGCGACGGGTGCGCTCGACAAGGCAAGCGCTTTGCCAGTAAGCTGCGCCACACCACCAGCCAGATTGAAACAGAGGAAGCCGTTGCAAGCGCGGGATCCATACGCAAGCGTATTTTTCGTCGGACTCATGGGGGCCGGTAAGACCACCGTGGGTCGGGCCGTCGCGCGCCGTCTCGACCGGCCCTTCTTCGATTCCGATCACGAAATCGAAGCACGTACCGGTACGCGGATCCCGGTCATTTTCGAACTCGAGGGCGAGACCGGTTTTCGCGACCGCGAGGAAAAGATGATCCACGAGCTCACGCTGCGCGGCAATGTCGTGCTCGCGACCGGCGGCGGCGCCGTGATGCGCCCAGCAAACCGCGACGCGCTGCGTTCGCGCGGCATCGTCATCTATCTGCGTGCGAACCCGCACGATCTCTGGCTGAGAACCCGCAAGGACAAAAATCGCCCGCTGCTGCAGACGGAAGATCCGAAGGCCCGGCTCGAAGCCTTGTACGAGGTGCGCGATCCGCTCTACCGCGAATGCGCGCACTTCGTGATCGAAACCGGCCGTCCGTCGGTCAACGGACTCGTCAACATGGTGCTGATGCAGCTCGAGCTGGCCGGCATCGTCGCCAAGCCGCTACAAGCATGATTACCGTCAACGTCGACCTGGGCGACTGCGCCTACCCGATTCATATCGGCGACGGCCTGATCGGCCGCACCGAACTGTTTGCCCCGCACATCAAGGGCGCCGCCGTCACCGTCGTCACCAATACCACCGTCGATCCGCTCTATGGCGACGCGCTGCGCGCCGCGCTCGCACCGCTCGGCAAGCAGGTCGATACCGTGGTGCTGCCCGACGGCGAATCCTACAAGCAGTGGGAAACGCTGAACCTGATCTTCGACGGGCTGCTCGGCTCGCGCGCCGATCGCAGGACCACCCTGGTCGCGCTCGGCGGCGGCGTGGTGGGCGACATGACCGGCTTCGCGGCCGCCTGCTACATGCGCGGCGTGCCGTTCATCCAGGTGCCGACCACGCTGCTGTCGCAGGTCGATTCGTCGGTCGGCGGCAAGACCGGCATCAACCATCCGCTCGGCAAGAACATGATCGGCGCGTTCTACCAGCCGCAAGCGGTGATCGCCGACATCGGCGTGCTGCGCACGCTGCCCGCGCGCGAGCTCGCGGCCGGCATCGCCGAGGTGATCAAGACCGGCGCGATCGCCGACTCGGCGTTCTTCGACTGGATCGAGGCGAACGTCGAGGCATTGAACCGCCGCGATCCGGCCGCACTCGCCGAGGCGGTGCGGCGCTCGTGCGAGATCAAGGCCAGCGTGGTGGCCGCCGATGAGCGCGAGGGCGGGTTGCGCGCGATCCTCAATTTCGGCCACACCTTCGGCCATGCGATCGAGGCCGGTCTCGGCTACGGCGAATGGCTGCACGGCGAGGCGGTGGGCTGCGGGATGGTGATGGCGGCCGACCTGTCGGTACGCGTCGGCCGGCTCGACGACGCGGCGCGCCAGCGCCTGAACCGCGTGATTGCCGCCGCGCACCTGCCGGTGCGCGCACCGGACCTCGGCGCCGGCCGCTACCTCGAACTGATGCAAGTCGACAAGAAGGCGGAAGCAGGGGCGATCAAGTTCATCCTGCTAGACCGGATCGGCGCCTCGTCGATCACCTCCGCGCCCGACGAGGCGGTGCGGGCGACGCTCGAGGCCGCGATCCGGTAACACGGCGCCGGATCGGCCGGCGCCCCAGTGGAGGAGTCAGTGAGCGAAACACCGCGCGAATTGCCACACCCTATCGACGACAGGCGGGCCGCCGCTGCCCCATCCGGCCCGCGGCCGGCGCCGCCCGCGGCGCCCGCATCACCCGGGCCAGCGGTTTGCCCCGCTACGCCAGCCGAGCGAGGCGGCCGGGCCAGCGGCCCCGTCGCGGCGCCCACCGTCGCCGCGCTCGAGGCGCACCTGGCGCCCTACGCGGCCCATGCCTCGCGCACGCGCGGGCGCCGCCATCCCGAGAGCCCGCCGGCCGCGCGCACCGAGTTCCAGCGCGATCGCGACCGCATTGTCCATTCCACCGCGTTTCGCCGGCTCGAATACAAGACGCAGGTGTTCGTGAACCACGAGGGCGACCTGTTCCGCACGCGGCTCACGCACAGTCTCGAGGTCGCGCAGATCGCCCGCTCGGTGGCGCGCAACCTGCGCCTGAACGAGGATCTGGTGGAGGCGATCTCGCTCGCGCACGACCTCGGCCACACGCCGTTCGGCCATGCGGGCCAGGACGCGCTCAATGCCTGCATGCGTGAGCATGGCGGCTTCGAGCACAACCTGCAGAGCCTCGCCGTGGTGGACGAGCTCGAGCAGCACTACGGCGCGTTCGACGGACTCAACCTCTGCTTCGAGACGCGCGAGGGCATCCTCAAGCACTGCTCGCGCGAGAACGCACGCCGGCTCGGCGCACTCGGCGAGCGCTTTCTCGAAGGACGCCAGCCGTCGCTGGAGGCGCAAATCGCCAACATCGCCGACGAGATCGCCTACAACAATCACGACGTCGACGACGGCCTGCGCTCGGGCCTGATCAGCTTCGAGCAACTGGCAGGCGTGGCGCTCTGGCGCCGCCACTACGACGCGGCGCTCGCCGATTTTCCGTCGATCGAGGGGCGCCGCCTCGTTCACGAAACGGTGCGCCGCATCATCAACACGCTGATCGTCGATCTGATCGACGCCACCACGCGCAACCTGACCGAGCACGCGCCGGCCTCGCTCGACGACGTGCGCCGCTGCCCGCCGCTCGTCGCGCACAGCGCCGTGATCGCGGCCGAGGCAGCCGAGCTCAAGCGCTTCCTGTTCCAGAATCTCTATCGCCACTACAAGGTGATGCGCATGGCCAACAAGGCGCAGCGCGTCATCAAGGGCCTGTTCGACGCCTTCACGGGCGATTCGCGCCTGCTGCCGCCCGCCTACCAGCACGCGGATCCGGCCCTGCAGGCGCGGCTCGTCGCGCATTACATCGCCGGCATGACCGACCGTTTCGCGCTGAAGGAATACCAACGCCTTTTTGTCATGGACGAGAATTAGACTGCCCGGTCCGGCTCGGCGCGGACAAACACGCTGGGTTGGCACCCACGCGGGCGGCTGTTCGAGCCGCGCCGCCATATAACGGAGATAGGTCGATGAGAGTCAACACCGTGGTTCGCTCGCTGGCTGCCGGCGGCGCGATCTGGTTCGGCATGCAGGGCGCCGCGTTCGCGGCCACCGAGATCCAGTTCTGGCACGCGATGGAGGCGGCGCTCGGCGACAAGGTCAACGCGATCGCCGAGCAGTTCAACGCCTCGCAGAGCGACTACCGGATCGTGCCGGTATTCAAGGGCACCTACGACCAGGCGCTCGCGGCCGGCATCGCGGCCTACCGCAGCGGCAACGCGCCGGCGATCCTGCAGGTGTACGAGGTAGGCACCGCCACCATGATGCAGGCCAAGAAGGCCGTGCTGCCCGTCTCCGAGGTGTTCCGGCAGGCCGGCGTGCCGCTCGACGAGAAGGCCTTCGTGCCGACCGTGGCGAGCTATTACAGCGACGCGAAGACGGGCCACCTGATGTCGATGCCGTTCAACAGCTCGACGCCGTTGCTCTACTACAACAAGGATTGGTTCAAGAAGGCCGGGCTCGATCCGAACCAGCCGCCGAAGACCTGGGCCGAGGTGAAGACCGACGCCGAGAAGCTGCGCCGCGCCGGCGCGACCTGCGGCTACACCACGGGCTGGCAGGGCTGGATCCAGATCGAGAACTACAGCGCTTGGCACGGCCTGCCGGTCGCCACGCGCAACAACGGCTTCGACGGCACCGACGCGGTGCTCGAATTCAACAAGCCGCAGCAGGTCGCCCACATCCAGTTCCTGCAGCAGATGGCCAGGGACGGCACCTATACCTATGCCGGCCGCAAGGACGAGGCGACCGGCAAGTTCTACAGCGGCGACTGCGCGATCATGACGACCTCGTCGGGCGCGCTCGCGACGATCCGCAAGTACGCCAAGTTCGATTTCGGCACCGGCATGATGCCGTACGACGACAACGTGAAGGGCGCGCCGCAGAACGCGCTGATCGGCGGCGCGAGCCTGTGGGTGCTGGGCGGCAAGGACGCGAACACCTACAAGGGCGTCGCGAAGTTCCTCGCCTACCTCAGCTCGCCGGCGGTCGCCGCGAAGTGGCATCAGGACACGGGCTACCTGCCCGTCACCACGGCCGCCTACGACCTCACCCGCGAGCAGGGCTTCTACGCCAGGAACCCGGGGGCCGACACCGCGATCAAGCAGATGCTGAACAAGCCGCCGCTGCCGTTCACGAAGGGGCTGCGCCTCGGCAACATGCCGCAGATCCGCACCATCGTCGACGAGGAGCTCGAACAGGTCTGGGCGCAGAAGAAAACACCGCAGGCCGCGCTCGATTCGGCCGTCGCGCGCGGCAACGAGCTGCTGCGCCGCTTCGAGAAGCAGGGTTCCTGAGCCTCGCCCGGCCGCGCGCGGGCGCGCGAGGCCGGTTTTCCCGTCGACGGAAAGCCATCGATGTCATCTCGTACCCGTTCCCGTTCCCGTTTCGGTGCCGGCCTGCTGCCGTACCTGCTGGTCGCGCCGCAGCTCGCGATCACCGCGGTGTTCTTTCTCTGGCCGGCCGGCGTCGCGCTCTGGCAATCGACGCAGTCGCAGGACGCGTTCGGCACTACCAGCGAGTTCGTCGGCTTCGCCAACTTCGCGCACCTGTTCGGCGATCCGCTCTATCTCGACTCGCTGCGCACCACGCTGGTGTTCAGCGGGCTGGTGACCGTGATCGGGCTCGCCGTCTCGCTGCTGCTGGCGGCCTGCGCGGATCGCGTGGTGCGCGGCTCGCGCACCTATCGCACGCTGCTGATCTGGCCGTATGCGGTGGCGCCGACGGTGGCCGCCGTGCTATGGGCGTTCCTGTTCAACCCGAGCATCGGCGTGATCACCTATGCGCTCGCCAGGCTCGGCATCGTCTGGAACCACGCGCTCGACGCCGATCAGGCGATGGCGCTGGTGGTGATCGCGTCGGTCTGGAAGCAGGTCAGCTACAACTTCCTGTTCTTCTACGCCGGCCTGCAGGCGATTCCGCGCTCGCTGATCGAGGCGGCCGCGCTCGACGGCGCCGGCCCCGCGCGCCGCTTCGTCGACATCGCGCTGCCGCTGCTTTCGCCCACCAGCTTCTTCCTGCTGATCGTCAACCTCGTCTACGCGTTCTTCGACACCTTCCCGGTGATCGACGCGGCCACCGCGGGCGGCCCCGGCCAAAGCACCAAGACGCTGATCTACAAGATCTTCACCGAGGGCTTCCAGGGGCTCGACATCGGCAGCTCGGGCGCGCAGTCGGTGGTGCTGATGGTGATCGTGGTCGCGCTGACCGTGGTGCAATTCCGCTTCGTCGAACGCCGGGTGCAATACGCATGATCGAGAATCGCAAGGGCTTCGACCGGTTCTGTCACGCGGTGCTGATCGCAGGCGCCGCGCTCCTGCTGTTTCCCGTCTACGTGGGCTTTTGCGCCGCGACGATGAGTTCGGCCGAGGTGTTCACGGTGCCGATGTCGCTGGTGCCGAGCACGCACCTGTTCGAGAACATCGCCACCATCTGGCATCGCGGCAGCGGCGCCACCACCGCGCCGTTCGGCGTGCTGCTGATGAACAGCCTGGTGATGGCGCTGGCAATCGCGTTCGGCAAGATCGCCGTGTCGATCCTGTCGGCCTACGCGATCGTCTACTTCCGCTTCCCGCTGCGCAACGCCGCGTTCTGGGTGATCTTCGTCACGCTGATGCTGCCGGTGGAGGTGCGCATCTTCCCGACCGTGCAGGTGGTGTCCACGCTCGGCATGACCAACGGCTACGCGGGCCTGACGCTGCCGCTGATGGCCTCGGCCACGGCCACCTTCCTGTTCCGGCAGTTCTTCATGACGCTGCCCGACGAGCTGATGGACGCCGCCCGAATCGACGGGGCCGGGCCGCTGCGCTTCTTCTGGGACGTGGTGCTGCCGCTGTCGCACACCAGCATCGCGGCGCTGTTCGTGATCACCTTCATCTACGGCTGGAACCAGTATTTGTGGCCGATCCTGATCACCACCGACGGCGCGATGTCCACCGCCGTGGTCGGCATCAAGACCATGATCGCGAGCGGCGACGCGGCCACCGAATGGCATCTCGTGATGGCCGCCACGCTGCTGACGATGCTGCCGCCGCTGGTGGTGGTGCTGGCGATGCAGCGCTGGTTCGTGCGCGGCCTGGTGGACACCGAAAAATAACCCGCTTTATCCGGAGAGTTGCGAAGCATGGCTGCACTGAGCTTGAACGGCGTCAGGAAGACCTATGACGGCAAGTATGCCGTGCTGCACGGCATCGACGTCGAGATCGCCGACGGCGAGTTCGTGGTGCTGGTCGGACCGTCCGGCTGCGGGAAATCCACGCTGCTGCGGATGATCGCGGGCCTGGAGAGCATCTCCGAGGGCGAGATCGCGATCGGCGGGCAGGTGGTCAACACCCTGGAGCCGAAGGACCGCGACATCGCGATGGTGTTCCAGAACTACGCGCTGTATCCGCACATGACGGTCGCGCAGAACATGGGCTATGGCCTGAAGATCCGCGGCATCGAGCGGGCCGTGATCGAGCAGCGCGTGGCCTCGGCCGCGCGCATCCTCGAACTCGAGCCGCTGCTCGCGCGGCGCCCGCGCGAACTGTCGGGCGGCCAGCGCCAGCGCGTCGCGATGGGCCGCGCGATCGTGCGCGAGCCGGCCGTGTTCCTGTTCGACGAGCCGTTGTCGAACCTCGACGCGAAGCTGCGCGTGCAGATGCGGCTCGAGATCCAGCGCCTGCACGGCCGGCTGCGCACCACCAGCGTGTACGTGACGCACGATCAGATCGAGGCCATGACGCTCGCGCAGCGCGTGATCGTGATGAACCTCGGGCGCGCGGAGCAGATCGGCGCGCCGGTCGACGTCTACGAGAAGCCGGCAACGGTGTTCGTGGCCGGCTTCATCGGCTCGCCGGCGATGAATCTGCTGCGTGGCCGGCTGTCGGCCGACGGCGCGCTGTTCGAGGTGAACGACGGCGGCCCGCGCCTGCCGGTGGCCGGTGCCGCCGGCATCGGCCGCGAGGTGGCGCCGGGCCGCGAGTGGGTGCTCGGCGTGCGGCCCGAGCACATGACGCCGCAGCCGGGCATGCCGGTCGCGCCGCTCGTCGTCGACTCCTGCGAGCTGCTCGGCGCCGACAATCTCGTGCACGGCCGCTGGGGGCCCTACGACCTGGCCGTGCGGCTGCCCTATGCGGAGCGGCCCGCGCGCGGCACCGCGCTGGCCGTCTCGCTGCCCGCGCACCGCCTGCACTTCTTCGATCCCGTCACGGGCCGGCGCGCGAACTGAGCCGCATCGGCCGAATCATTTTCCCGCCGCGCCGGCGATGCGGCGGGGCCATCAGGAGAACGCCGCGATGAGCGACACCCACGCCCCCATCGGCTGGCCCTATGCCGGCCTCGCCCGGATCGTCGCGCATCGCGGCGGCGGCCGGCTCGCGCCCGAGAACACGCTGGCGGCGCTCGAGGAGGGCGCGCGGCGCGGGCACCGGATGGTGGAGTTCGACGCCAAGCTGTCGGCCGACGGCGTGAGCTTCCTGCTGCACGACGACACCGTCGAGCGCACCTCGAACGGGCGCGGCGCGGCCGCGGCCATGGCTTATCGCGAACTGGCGGCGCTCGACGCCGGCGCCTGGTTCGACGCGCGCTTCGCCGGCGAGCGGATGCCGACGCTCGAGCAGGCCGCCGCGCGCTGCCTCGCGCTCGGGCTTGCCGCCAATGTCGAGATCAAGCCCTGCCCCGGCCGCGAGGCCGAGACGGGCGAGCGCGTCGCGTGCGACGCGGCCCGCCTCTGGCACGACGCGGCGGTGCCGCCGCTGCTGTCGTCGTTTTCGGTGGCGGCGCTGGCGGCGGCGCGCGCCGCCGCGCCCGCTCTGCCGCGCGGGCTGCTGGTCGAGACGCTGCCTGCCGACTGGCGCGCGCTCACGGCCGAACTGGGCTGCGTTTCGCTGCACGCGAGCCATCTCGCGCTAGACGCGGCGAGCGTCGCCGCAATCCGGGCAGCCGGATTGCATGTGCTGGCCTACACCGTCAACGAGCCCGCGCGCGCGAGCGAGCTGCTCGACTGGGGCGTGGACCTGATCTGCACCGACCGGATCGACTCGATCGGGCCGCAGTTTGCCAAGTCCGGAGAATAAAGTCGCGGATTTGCCGCGATGATGGAAGTGAATCTGCTCCGGCCCTCAGGGGCCGGAGCATGATTGCTTTCCGTTTTCGTAACTTCAGGAAAAAATCGCTACAAATTGCAGCGAAAATAACCATTCCCCAAATATTCGACTACGCTTAGAAGCGGTAGCCGATGTTCACGTAGCTGACGATCGGATTGAGCTTGATGTGCGCCTGCGAGGTTTGGGTGAGGGTGCCGACCTGCGTGGGACGTTGGGTGGTCAGCGTGGCGGTCAGGCTTACCGGGATGTACGAGATCGACACGCCGGCGAACCAGTGCTTCGTGAAGTTGTAGTTGAAGCCGGCGTTGAACACGGGGGCCCACTGGTTGCTGGTGGTGACGTTGGTCGGGCCGCCGAGCACGTTGTTTTCGAAGGTGCGGTTGGTCAGCTTGGCGCCGGTGAAGTAGATGTACGACGCGCCGACGCCGACATAGGGGCGGAATTTCGCCTCGGCGCTGTTGAAGTAGTACTTGAGCAGGACCGCCGGGCTCCACTGGTAGGCATGGCCGAGCGTGCCGAACGGCGAGAGCGAACCCTTACCGTTCAGATTGAACTTTGGCGGGATCCCGTAGACGAACTCGGCAGCGATGTGGTCGGTCACGAAATAGCCGGTGGTGATGCCGAGCGTGTCGGCGTCGCTGATACCGGCGCCGGTGTTGGCGACCGAGCGGTTCACGGGCGTGCCGCCGACGGACATCACCTTCAGCGGGTCGCTCGAATCCTGAGGGGCAAGGTGAAACCAGCCCGTGGTGACGTAGAAGCTTCCAGCCGATTGTGCTTGTGCGGTGGTGCCGGCGGTCAGCAATGCCAGCGCAACAGCCCCCGTAATGGCCAATTGTTGTTTCATAGATTGTCTCCTCCTTGATTTGAGCGTGCTCATTATGACTACGGCGTTTCAAACGGAATAGGCTAGTAAGCTAGAGCAATTTCCCTAGGGTCCGCACATTCGTGCGAATCCTCCCTGCCGCGCGGGGCTCTGCGCGGATGCAGTCATTCGGGCCTTCGGGTATTTCCTAACGCGATCAAACGGACATTCAGCATGGCACGGCTAGCACGACTCTATGTTCCCGATCAGCCGCAGCACGTCATTCTGCGCGGTCTGGATCAGCAACCGGCGTTCGTCGATGACCAGGATTACGAGCTTTTCATCGATTGCCTGAAGGCGGCGGCGCGCGATCATCAACTGGCAGTGCATGCCTACGTGCTGCTGCCCCGACAGGTTCAACTGCTCGTCACGCCAAGCGACGAGGCGAGCCTGCCGAAGGCGATGCAGGCGGTCGGCCGGCGCTACGTCGCTCACTTCAACCGGCGCTACTCGCGGCGCGGCACGCTCTGGGAAGGGCGCTACCGCGCCACCGTGATCGAGGGCGAACGCTACTTCCTGCTGGCGAGCCGGGTGGTGGAGCTGAGCCCGGTGCGTGCCCAGCTGGCCCAGACGGCCGAGGGCTATCGCTGGTCGAGCTATCGCCACCACATCGGCCTGACCGTCGACAGCCTGATTACCGATCACCCGCTCTACTGGGCGCTCGGCAACACGCCGTTCGAACGGCAGCGCGCCTACAAGGAACTCTGCGAGCAGCCGCTCGACGAGCGCCAGACCGAGCAGTTGCAGCAGGCCACGCTCAAGGGCTGGGTGCTCGGCGGCGAAACCTACCGCGAGTGGGCGGCGCGCACCGCCAATCGCCGCGTTTCGCCGCTACCGCGCGGACGGCCGCGTAAGGTACGTGAAAACAACGGCCCGCACAACCCGCCCGCGCATCAGCAATAACGGCGGCGCGCCCGGCGGCATCCTCGGATGCCGCTTTTTTTGCACCTTTTCGATACGTCCCCAATAAAAAGGCACCAAATGGAAACATTCGTTAAATAGGTGTCAGAACAAACGGTTTTATTTGCCACGCGCTTGATTCGTCGCGTATATTCCGGATTCCGGCATGCCGGGCGCGATCGTGTCCGGATTTGCCCGCCACGTCGCCGCCGAGCGGCGGGCTCCCAGCAGACGTTTCAACGGCCGCGAGGCCCTTACCAGACGGTGTCCCCATGAACGACCACCAAGAGCCGCACGGCGCGGCCCCCGCCGCGCAAGGTCTGTACGACCCGCAGAACGAGCATGACGCCTGCGGCGTCGGTTTCGTCGCTCACATCAAGGGCAAGAGGAGCCACGAGATCATCGAGCAGGGTCTGAAGATCCTCGAGAATCTCGATCACCGTGGCGCGGTGGGCGCCGATCCGCTGATGGGCGACGGCGCGGGCATCCTGATCCAGATCCCGGACGCGTTCTACCGCGAGGAAATGGCCAAGCAGGGCGTGACGCTGCCGCCTGCCGGCGAATACGGGGTAGGGATGATCTTCCTGCCGAAGGAAAACGCGTCGCGGATCGCCTGCGAGCAGGAGCTCGAGCGCACCGTCAAGGCGGAAGGCCAGGTGGTGCTGGGCTGGCGCGACGTGCCGGTCGATTCCAGCATGCCGGTCTCGCCGACGGTCAAGGCCTCCGAGCCGCTGATCCGCCAGATCTTCATCGGCCGCGGCAAGGACGTGATCGTCACCGACGCGCTCGAGCGCAAGCTCTACGTGATCCGCAAGACCGCCAGCCACCGCATCCAGGCGCTCAAGCTCAAGCACGGCAAGGAATACTTCGTGCCGTCGATGTCGGCGCGCACCATCGTCTACAAGGGCCTGCTGCTCGCGGGCCAGGTCGGCGTCTACTATCTCGACTTGCAGGACGCACGCGTGGTGTCGGCGCTCGCGCTGGTCCACCAGCGTTTCTCGACCAACACGTTCCCGGCCTGGGAGCTCGCGCACCCGTATCGGATGATCGCCCACAACGGCGAGATCAACACGGTGAAGGGCAACGTCAACTGGCTCAACGCGCGCACCGGCGCGATCGCGAGCCACGTGCTCGGCGACGACCTGCCCAAGCTCTGGCCGCTGATCTACCCGGGCCAGTCGGACACCGCCTCGTTCGACAACTGCCTCGAACTGCTGGTGATGGCGGGCTACCCGCTCGTTCACGCGATGATGATGATGATCCCGGAAGCCTGGGAGCAGCACACGCTGATGGACGACAACCGCCGCGCGTTCTACGAATACCATGCCGCGATGATGGAGCCGTGGGACGGCCCCGCCGCGATCGCGTTCACCGACGGCCGCCAGATCGGCGCGACGCTCGACCGTAACGGCCTGCGTCCGGCGCGCTACATCGTGACCGACGACGATCTCGTGATCATGGCCTCGGAAGCGGGCACGCTGCCGATCCCCGAATCGAAGATCGTCAAGAAGTGGCGCCTGCAGCCGGGCAAGATGTTCCTGATCGACATGGAGCACGGCCGCATCATCGACGACAAGGAGCTGAAGGACAACCTGGCCAACGCCAAGCCCTACAAGAGCTGGATCGACGCGGTGCGCATCAAGCTCGACGAGATCGACCCGAAGGACGAGGACGTGGCCGCGGAGCGCCGGGCGGCCGCCTCGCTGCTCGACCGCCAGCAGGCGTTCGGCTATACCCAGGAGGACCTCAAGTTCCTGATGGCGCCGATGGCGCAGCAGGGCGAGGAGGCGGTCGGCTCGATGGGCAACGACTCGCCGCTCGCGGTGATGTCGAACAAGAACAAGACGCTCTACCATTACTTCAAGCAGTTGTTCGCGCAGGTCACGAACCCGCCGATCGACCCGATCCGCGAGAACATGGTGATGTCGCTCGTGTCGTTCATCGGCCCGAAGCCGAACTTGCTCGACACGCAGAACGTGAACCCGCCGATGCGCCTGGAAGTGTCCCAGCCGGTGCTGGACTTCAAGGACATCGCGAAGATCCGCTCGATCGACCGGTACACGGGCGGCAAGTTCAGCGCCTACGAACTGAGCATCTGCTATCCGGCCAGTTGGGGCAAGGAAGGCATCGAGGCGCGTCTGGCCTCGCTGTGCGCCGAGGCGGCCGATGCCGTGAAGTCGGGCTACAACATCCTGATCGTGTCGGACCGCAAGACCGACGCGGAAACGGTCGCGATCCCGGCGCTGCTCGCCACCTCGGCGATCCACTCGCACCTGGTCGACCAGGGCCTGCGCACCAGCACCGGCCTGGTCGTCGAAACCGGCTCGGCGCGCGAGACGCATCACTTCGCGCTGCTGGCCGGCTACGGCGCGGAAGCGGTCCACCCGTACCTCGCGATGGAAACGCTCGCCAAGATGGCCGAAGGGCTGCCGGGCGAGCTGTCGGCCGAGAAGGCGATCTACAACTTCACCAAGGCGGTCGGCAAGGGCCTCTACAAGGTGATGTCGAAGATGGGCATCTCGACCTACATGTCCTATACCGGCGCGCAGATCTTCGAGGCGGTCGGCCTCGCCAGCGAGCTCGTCAACAAGTACTTCAAGGGCACGGCCTCGAAGGTCGGCGGCATCGGCCTGTTCGAGGTGGCCGAGGAAGCGCTGCGCCTGCATCGCGACGCGTTCGGCGACAACCCGCTGCTGCGCGACATGCTCGACGCGGGCGGCGAGTACGCGTTCCGCGTGCGCGGCGAGGACCACATGTGGACGCCCGATTCGATCGCCAAGCTGCAGCACGCCACGCGCAGCAACTCGTACCAGACCTACAAGGAATACGCGCACCTGATCAACGACCAGACGCGCCGTCACATGACGTTCCGCGGCCTGTTCGAGTTCAAGGTCGATCCGTCCAAGGCGATCTCGATCGACGAGGTCGAGCCGGCCAAGGAGATCGTCAAGCGCTTCGCCACCGGCGCGATGTCGCTCGGCTCGATCAGCACGGAAGCGCATGCCACGCTGGCGGTGGCGATGAACCGCATCGGCGGCAAGTCGAACACCGGCGAGGGCGGCGAGGACGTGAACCGCTACCACAACGAGCTGCGCGGCATCCCGATCAAGAGCGGCGAGACGCTGCGCTCGGTGATCGGCGAGGAAGTCGTGCGCGACATCCCGCTCAAGGACGGCGATTCGCTGCGCTCCAAGATCAAGCAGGTTGCCTCGGGCCGCTTCGGCGTGTCGGCGGAATACCTGTCGTCGGCCGACCAGATCCAGATCAAGATGGCGCAGGGCGCGAAGCCGGGCGAGGGCGGCCA
The DNA here is from genome assembly GCF_000960995.1 of Burkholderia glumae LMG 2196 = ATCC 33617. Lineage (NCBI taxonomy): Bacteria > Pseudomonadati > Pseudomonadota > Betaproteobacteria > Burkholderiales > Burkholderiaceae > Burkholderia > Burkholderia glumae. Next base: position 1,365,246 of record NZ_CP009435.1, read on the forward strand.
ACTGCCGGGCCACAAGGTGACCGAGTACATCGGCAAGCTGCGCTACGCGGTGCCGGGCGTCGGCCTGATCTCGCCGCCGCCGCACCACGACATCTACTCGATCGAGGATCTGGCGCAGCTGATCCACGACCTGAAGAACGTCAACCCGGCGTCGAGCATCTCTGTGAAGCTCGTCTCGGAGGTGGGCGTCGGCACGGTGGCGGCGGGCGTGGCCAAGGCCAAGGCCGACCACGTCGTGATCGCAGGCCACGACGGCGGCACCGGCGCCTCGCCGCTGTCGTCGCTCAAGCACGCCGGCACGCCGTGGGAGCTGGGCCTTGCCGAAACCCAGCAGACCCTGGTGCTCAACGGGCTGCGCGGCCGGATTCGCGTGCAGGCGGACGGCCAGATGAAGACCGGCCGCGACGTCGCGATCGGCGCGCTGCTCGGCGCCGACGAGTTCGGCTTCGCGACCGCGCCGCTGGTGGTGCAGGGCTGCATCATGATGCGCAAGTGCCATCTGAACACCTGCCCGGTCGGCGTCGCGACGCAGGACCCGGTGCTGCGCGCGAAGTTCTCGGGCCAGCCGGAACACGTCGTCAACTATTTCTTCTTCGTCGCCGAGGAAGTGCGCGAGATCATGGCGCAGCTCGGCATCGCGAAGTTCGACGACCTGATCGGCCGTGCCGACCTGCTCGACACGCGCAAGGGCGTCGAGCACTGGAAGGCCAAGGGCCTCGACTTCACGCGCGTGTTCTACCAGCCGCGGGTCGAGAACGCCTCGACGCGCCACGTCGACGTGCAGGACCACGGCCTCGAGCGCGCGCTCGACCACACGCTGATCGAGAAGGCGCGTGCCGCGATCGACAACGGCGAGCATGTCTCGTTCATCCAGCCGGTGCGCAACGTGAACCGCACGGTCGGCGCGATGCTCTCCGGCGTGATCGCGAAGAAGCACGGCCGCGAGGGCCTGGCCGACGACGCGATCCACATCCAGCTGAAGGGCACCGCGGGCCAGAGCTTCGGCGCGTTCCTCGCCAAGGGCGTGACGCTCGATCTGGTCGGCGACGGTAACGACTACGTCGGCAAGGGCCTGTCGGGCGGGCGCATCATCATCCGCCCGACCAACGACTTCCGCGGCAAGTCCGAGGAAAACATCATCTGCGGCAACACGGTGATGTACGGCGCGCTGGAGGGCGAGGCCTTCTTCCGCGGCGTGGCGGGCGAGCGCTTCTGCGTGCGCAACTCGGGCGCCACGGCGGTGGTCGAGGGTACCGGCGACCACGGCTGCGAGTACATGACGGGCGGCACGGTGGTGGTGCTCGGCGAGACCGGGCGCAACTTCGCGGCCGGCATGTCGGGCGGCCTCGCCTATGTCTACGATCCGGACGGCACCTTCGCTGCGAAGTGCAACAAGGCGATGGTCGCGCTCGATCCGGTGCTGCAGCAGGCCGAGCAGGAGCGCACCGTCGACCGCGCGATCTGGCATGCCGGGCAGACCGACGAGGCGCTGCTCAAGGGGCTGGTCGAGCGTCACTTCCAGTTCACCGGCTCGCCGCGCGCGAAGTCGCTGCTGGAGAACTGGGACGCGGCGCGGCGCCAGTTCGTGAAGGTGTTTCCGCACGAATACAAGCGCGCGCTCGGCGAGATCGCGGCGGCGAAGGCCGCCAAGGAAGCCGTCGCCGCCTGACGCACCCGGCGCACGGCAGCCGCGAAACGACATAGCGGACGCGCCCGCCGCCACCGGCGGGCGCGTTCCCCACCCGACACACCCCCGATTCAGACGAGAACCTTATGGGCAAGGCAACCGGTTTTCTCGAGTTCGAACGCCGCCACGAGGCGTACGAGGCTCCGCTCACGCGCGTGAAGCACTACAAGGAATTCGTCGCGGCGCTGTCCGACGACGACGCGAAGATCCAGGGCGCGCGCTGCATGGATTGCGGCATCCCGTTCTGCAACAACGGCTGCCCGGTCAACAACATCATCCCGGACTTCAACGACCTGGTGTACCGCCAGGACTGGCAGCAGGCCATCGAGGTCCTCCACTCGACCAACAACTTCCCCGAGTTCACGGGCCGCATCTGCCCGGCGCCGTGCGAGGCGGCCTGCACGCTCGGCATCAACAACGATCCGGTCGGCATCAAGTCGATCGAGCACGCGATCATCGACAAGGCCTGGGCCGAAGGCTGGGTCAAGCCGCTGCCGGCCGAACACAAGACCGGCAAGAAGGTCGCCGTGGTCGGCTCCGGCCCGGCGGGCCTGGCGGCCGCGCAGCAGCTCGCGCGCGCCGGCCACGAGGTGACGGTGTTCGAGAAGAACGACCGGATCGGCGGCCTGCTGCGCTACGGCATCCCCGACTTCAAGCTCGAGAAGTGGCTGATCGACCGCCGCATGCGCCAGATGGAAGCCGAGGGCGTCACGTTCCGCACCAGCGTGTTCATCGGCAAGGAAGCGCTGCCGGACATGATCGGCAACATGGCGAAGGAAACCATCTCGCCCGAGCAGCTGAAGGAAACGTTCGACGCGGTGGTGATCGCAGGCGGCTCCGAGACGCCGCGCGACCTGCCGGTGCCGGGCCGCGAGCTCGAAGGCGTCCATTTCGCGATGGATTTCCTGCCGCAGCAGAACCGCGTGAACGCCGGTGACAAGCTGGCCGACCAACTGCTTGCCAAGGGCAAGCACGTCGTCGTGATCGGCGGCGGCGACACGGGTTCGGACTGCGTGGGCACCTCGAACCGCCACGGCGCGAAGTCGGTCACGCAGTTCGAGCTGTTGCCGCAGCCGCCGGAAACCGAGAACAAGCCGCTCGTCTGGCCGTACTGGCCGATCAAGCTGCGCACCTCGTCGTCGCACGAGGAAGGCTGCGAGCGCGACTGGGCGGTGGCGACCAAGCGCCTCGAGGGCAAGAACGGCAAGGTCGAGAAGCTGATCGCCGTGCGCGTCGAATGGAAGGACGGCAAGATGGTCGAGGTGGCCGGCTCCGAGTTCGAGATGAAGGCGGACCTGGTGCTGCTGGCGATGGGCTTCACGCAGCCGGCCGCGCCGGTGCTCGACGCGTTCGGCGTGGCCAAGGACGCGCGCGGCAACGCACGCGCCGCCACCGAAGGCGAGCGTGCCTACACGACCTCGGTCGACAAGGTGTTCGCGGCCGGCGACATGCGCCGCGGCCAGTCGCTGGTGGTCTGGGCGATCCGCGAAGGCCGCCAGTGCGCGCGCGCCGTCGACGCGTTCCTGATGGGGCATTCGGAACTGCCGCGCTGAGCGGGCGGCGGCGCGCGCCGCCGGACGAACGAAAAAAGAGCACGCCCCGGCGTGCTCTTTTTGCTGGCGGGGCCGGTCAGCCCCGGTGTCTCAGGCCGTGCGCCGCACGTCCAGCCTGCGGTCGTGGAACGCCGCGAGCGCTTCGCGGTGGGCGATGCTGACGATGGCCGCGCCCGGCAGGCGCGCGGCCATCAGGCTGTAGAGGTTCGCCTCGTTGTCGGCGTCGAGCGCGCTCGTCGCCTCGTCGAGGAACAGGTAGTCGGGCTTGTGCAGCAGCACGCGCGCGCCGGCCAGGCGCTGCTGCTCGCCCGGCGAGAGCACGCGCGTCCAGTGCGCCGCCTCGTCGAGGCGCGTCGCGTACTCGGCGAGGCCGCAGTCGCGCAGCGCCGCGCGGCAGGTCTCGTCGTCGAAGCGCGCGGCCGGCGAAGGATAGGTGAGGGCGGCCTTCAGCGAGCCGATCGGCAGATAGCTCTGCTGCGGCACGAACATCATGCGCGCGCCCACCGGCGCGTCGATCGCGCCGTTGCCGAACGGCCAGAGGCCCGCCAGCGCCCGCATCAGCGTGCTCTTGCCGGCGCCGGACGGCCCGCGCACCAGCCAGCGCGAACCGGGCTCGATGGTCACGTCGGCGATGCTCGAGAGCGGAGTGCCGTCGGGCAGCGCCAGGCGCAGGCCGCGCGTGGTCAGCGAGGGCGCATCGACGTAGTGCAGGTTGATGCCGCCGTGCTCGGTGGCGGGCGAGAGGGTTTCCTTCAGGTGCGAGCTGCGCGTGACGCGCATGAATTCGCGCAGACGGTTGATGGTGGCGCGCCATTCCACCAGCGTGCCGTAACTGTTGATGAACCACGAGAACGAGTCGCTGACGGTGCCGAAGGCGTTGGTGATCTGCATCAGCACGCCGAACGAGAAGGCACCGGCGAAGTAGCGCGGCGCGGCCACCATGAGCGGGAAGATCATCGCCAGCTGGCCGTAGAAGTTCAGCACGAAGTTCAGGCGCCGCGTGTAGGCCATCAGCCGCCACCAGTTGTCGCGAATCCGCTGGAACAGGTCCTGCGCGCCCTGCTTCTCGAGCGCCATGCCGTCATAGAACGCGATCTGCTCGGCGTTCTCGCGGATCCGGATCAGGCCGAAACGGAAATCGGCCTCGACGCGCTCCTGCTGGTAGTTGATCGACACCAGCGGGTGCCCGGCCTTGTGCATCACGAACGAGCCGACCAGCGCGTAGAGCGCGGCGGCCCACACCATGTAGCCGGGAATCTGGATCGTGCTGCCGCCGAGCGGGATCGACAGCGCGCCCGCCAGGCCCCACAGGATCGTGATGAACGAGAACAGCGTGACCACCGTGGACAGCAGGTCCAGCGACAGCGCGAGCGTGGTGGTGGCCAGCGCGTTGAGGTCGTTGGTGATCCGCTGGTCGGGGTTGTCGGCGAGACGGTCGCGTTCGATCCGGTAGAACGCGCGGTCGCCGAACCATTCGTCGAGCGCGCTGTTGGTGACCCACTGGCGCCAGCGGAAGCCGAGCAGCTGGCGCAGGTAGCGGCTGTAGACGAACAGGATGATCGAGGCGAACGCGAGGCCGGCGAAGACCAGCAGCAGGTGCGGGAACTGCGCGGCGTGCTTCTGCTGCAGCGCGTTGTTGAAGTCCGCGTACCAGGCGTTGATCCTCACGCTGATCCAGACGTTCGCGAGGTTCATCGCGATGATCGAGAGCAGCAGGCTCCAGGCGATCTTCCATTCCGAGGACACCCAGTACGGCTTGATGAGGCTCCAGGCGGAGACGCGGATATCGTCGGGCGAGGGGACGTTCGCGGCGCGGGCGACAGGGGACGGTGCGGTCATGAACTTCCTGCTGGATGAGGCGGCGCAGGGCCGCGAAATTCGAAGCGCCGCGTGTTGCGAACCGGTGGACGCAGCGGCGCGCCTGAAATCGTGCCATATGGCGACGTCCGGCGGATTGTGTCGCGCATCGCTTAAACGGCACTTAACGGCCGGCCGGCGTGGCGCGCGAGGGCGGCCACCGGCCGGCGCGATCCGGCATTGTGCCAGCGTGGTGCCGGCGCGCGCAGGAATCGGGGAGTCGGGCGCGCCGCTGCCGCGGGCGCTTCCCGGCCCCTGCCGGAGCGGGCGCGATCCCGCACCGGTCATGCTGCGCCGCGGTTTGCGACCGTTTCCGCTTCTGTGGTCTAATGGCCGCCAGACGAAACAGGGGTGCTTTGCTGCCTGTCGGCGTCCGGTGAACGATGCATCGGGATGCGCGGCGGCAAGGCTGAGAGAAGACCCTTCGCACCCGATCCGGATAATACCGGCGCGGGAAGTTTTCGATTCCACCGGGTCGCGCTGGCCGCCGCCGTCGTCGTTGGCATTGCCACGGTTCGCGCGGCGTCGGCTTCCGGGTCGGCTCCCGCCGCCGGTTTCGTCCGTTCGATTGCGCCGTTGCGCGTTACGGAAGGAGCCCATGCCCGTTCTTCACGTCCCACCGCCTAGTCTCGTTCCTCGTCTCGCCGATCCGCCTGGCCGCGCCCGCCCCGCCACCCGCCCCGGCAGGACGGCCGCGCGATGAGCGCGGCTGCTACCCGTGCCGACGTCGCCGTGCTGGGCGGCGGCCTGGTCGGCCGGCTGATCGCGTGGCGGCTCGCGGGCGCGGGCCTGCGCGTGACGCTTTACGAACGCGGCGACGCGGCCGGCTCCGGCGCGGCCGCCTGGGTCGCGGCGGCGATGCTCGCGCCGCTCGCCGAGGCGGCAAGCGCCGAACTGCTGATCACCGAACTCGGCGCCGCCTCGCTCGAACGCTGGCCCGCCTGGCTCGCGGAACTGCCCGAGCCGGTGTTTTTCCAGCGCAACGGCACGCTGGTGGTCTGGCATCACGCCGATCGTGCCGAGGCGCCGCTGTTCGAGCGCCGCGTGCGCGCCAACGCGCCGGCAACGCTCGTCGACGGCGGGCTCGTCGCGCTGGCGGGCGAGCAGGTCGGCGCGGCCGAGCCCGCTTTGGCGGGGCGCTTCGCGCGCGCCCTGCTGCTGCCGCGAGAAGGCCAGCTCGACAACCGCCAGACGCTCGCCGCGCTGGCTGCGGGGCTCGCCGCGCGCCGCGTCGGCATGCACTGGAACACGGCCGTCGAGGCGGCGCCCGAGCCGCGCGCCGGGCTCACCATCGACTGCCGCGGGCTCGGCGCGAAAGCGGCGCTGCCGGCGCTGCGCGGAATTCGCGGCGAGGTCGCGCGCATCCACGCGCCCGGCATCGGGCTCGCGCGTCCGGTGCGGCTGCTGCATCCGCGCTACCCGCTCTACCTCGCGCCGAAGCAGGACGATCTCTATGTGATCGGCGCGACCGAGGTGGAGGGCGAGGATCTCTCGCCCGTCAGCGTGCGCTCGGCGCTCGAACTGCTGAGCGCGGCGTTTTCCGTGCATCCCGGTTTCGGCGAGGCGCGCATTCTCGAGCTCGGCTCGCAGTGCCGGCCGACGCTGCCCGACCACCGGCCGGCGATCGTCTGGAGCGGCGGCGCGACGCTGGCCGTCAACGGGCTGTACCGGCACGGCTTCATGATCGCGCCGGAAGTGGCGCAGGCGGCCGTCGAATTCGTTCACGCATGGTTCGGCGGCGAATTCGGCACCGGCGGCGGCGAGACCGGCGGGGCGGGCGAGGGGCGCGACGCGCTCGCCGCATGGCGCCGTGCCGTGCGCTGGCCGACGCTGTTCCAGTATCAATCCGACCCCGTGTGCGCATGAGCGTGCCGCACCGATCCTTTACGACACCATGGACATCCAGATCAACCAGCAGACGCTGACGCTTCCCGACGGCGCGACCGTCGCCGATGCGCTCGCCGCCTACCAGGCCCGGCCGCCGTTCGCGGTCGCCGTCAACGGCGCCTTCGTCGCGCGCGCGCAGCACGCGGAACGCACGCTCGCGGCCGGCGACCGGCTCGACGTCGTGCATCCCGTCGCGGGCGGCTGACCGGCGCGGCCCGCTTGCCTGCCCGGCAGACCTTTCACAGGACTTCCCATGACGCTGCGTTCCCCCACCGATTCGCTGACGCTGTACGGCACCGTGCTGCAAAGCCGCGTGCTGCTCGGCACCTCCCGTTATCCGTCGCTGCAGTCGCTGTCCGATTCGATCGCCGCGTCGCGGCCCGGCATGGTCACCGTCGCGCTGCGCCGGCAGATGAACGCCGGCACCGCCGAGGCCGGCTTCTTCGACCTGCTGCGGCGCCACGAGGTGCCGCTGCTGCCGAACACGGCCGGCTGCCAGACCGTCGCCGAGGCGGTCAGCACCGCCCAGATGGCGCGCGAGGTGTTCGAAACCGACTGGATCAAGCTCGAACTGATCGGCGACGACTACACGCTGCAACCCGATCCGGTCGGCCTGATCGAGGCGGCCGCGCTGCTCGTCAAGGACGGCTTCAAGGTGCTGCCGTACTGCACCGAGGATCTCGTGATCGGCCGGCGGCTGCTCGATGCCGGCTGCGAGGCGCTGATGCCGTGGGGCGCGCCGATCGGCACCGGCAAGGGCGTGATGAACCCCTACGCGCTGCGCGTGCTGCGCGAGCGGCTGCCGGACGTGCCGCTGATCGTCGACGCCGGGCTCGGCGTGCCGTCGCACGCGTGCCAGGTGATGGAATGGGGCTTCGACGGCGTGCTGCTGAACACGGCCGTCTCGCAGGCCACCCATCCCGAGAGGATGGCGCGCGCCTTCGCGCAGGCCGTCGAGGCGGGCCGCGACGCCTGGCTGGCCGGGCCGATGGACCCGCGCGAGACCGCTCACGCCAGCACGCCGGTAGTCGGCATGCCGTTCTGGCACCACGACGGAGGTGGGCAATGAGCACGGGCTTCGGTGATATGTTCTGGCCCCCGGTGGATGACCTGGCGGCGGCCGCCGAGCGGATTCGCGCGCGGCTCGGCGAGTGGCCCGTGCGCCGCGCGCCGATGCGAATCTGCGTCGCGGCTCCCGAACGTGCGCAGCCGGGCGACCTGCTGGTGGTGACGTCGGGCGACGCCGAGGCCGGGCGCGCGGCCGAGGTGATCGCGGCCGGCGGCGCCGCGCTCGAGATCGACGAGCGGCACGCCACGCTGACGCACGCCGGTGCGCGGTACGCGCTGACCGCGGCCGCGCCGCTCGCCGACGACTGGATCGCGGCGCTGGCCGCGTTCGCCGACTGTGGATTCGAAGCGCACGACGCGCTGGTGCTGGCGCTTGCCTGGCGTGACGGCGACGAGGCCGCCGACGGGGATCCCTGGCCGACCGACCCGGCCCGCTTTCCGTCGATCGCCGCTGCGCCGGGTGCGCCCGAGCCGGCCTTCGCGCCGTGCCCGGCGCGGCTCGGCCTGTATCCGGTGGTGCCGTCGGCCGAATGGGTCGAACGCGTGCTCGACTACGGCGCGCGCACCGTGCAGCTGCGCGTGAAGGATGCCGCGCCAAACGCGCTGGCCGCCGAGATCGCGCGCGCGGTGGCGGCGGGGCGCCGCTACCCGGAGGCGCGCGTGTTCATCAACGACCACTGGCGGCTCGCGATCGAGGCCGGCGCCTACGGCGTGCATCTCGGCCAGGAGGATCTGCAGGAGGCCGGGCTTGGCGCGATCGCGGCGGCCGGCCTGCGGCTCGGCCTGTCGAGCCATGGCTACTACGAGATGCTGGTCGCGCTGCGCCTGCGCCCCAGCTATTTGGCGCTCGGCCCGGTGTTCGCCACCGCCACGAAGGCGGTCGCTGCGCCGCCGCAGGGCCTCGCGCGGCTCGCCCGCTACGCGCGCTTTGCCGGCCGGCGCGCGCCGCTCGTCGCGATCGGCGGCGTGACGGCCGCCAGCCTGCCCGAGGTGATCGCCGCCGGCGTCGGCAGCGTGGCCGTGGTCAGCGCGATCACGCAGGCCGCGGACCCGCGTGCCGCGGTGGGCGCGCTCGCCGCTTGCTTCGAACGCTGAAACGAAGCGTTGCGCCCGCGCGCCCGAGGCGCGGGCCTCGGGCCGGGCTGGCCAGGGGCGGCAGGGGCCGCTAACGGGGCGGTCGTCCGTCCCGGCGAGCGCTGGCCGCCGTGACCGACGAGCGCCAGGGCCAGCGGCCGCACTCTGGCCGCGCCAGGCGGCCATCCGGGCCTCGCGGCGCGGGCCCGGTTACATCGTGTAACGATTTGCCCGCGCCCGGGATTGCCGCGCCGCACACTCTTCCGACACCAAACCAGAGCAGGCCCTATAATTCGGCGTTCTCCGTAACAGGATTGTCTGCGCCGTGAGCTCTCCCCCCGAGTCCCTGCTGGAACTTCGCGACGTCGATTTCGGCTACGGCGACCGCCTCGTGCTGTCCAATCTGAACCTGCGCTTCGGGCGCGGTCAGGTGGTGGCCGTGATGGGCGGTTCCGGCTGTGGCAAGACGACCGTGCTGCGCCTGATCGGCGGCCTCGTGCGCGCGCGCCGGGGCCAGGTGCTGTTCGACGGCGCCGATGTCGGCGCGCAGTCGCGCGACGGCCTCTACGCGCTGCGCCGCAAGATGGGCATGCTGTTCCAGTTCGGCGCCCTCTTCACCGACATGTCGGTATTCGACAACGTCGCGTTCGCGCTGCGCGAGCACACCGACCTGCCCGAGCCGCTGATCCGCGACCTGGTGCTGATGAAGCTGAATGCGGTCGGCCTGCGCGGCGCGCGCGACCTGATGCCGTCCGAGGTGTCGGGCGGCATGGCGCGCCGCGTCGCGCTGGCGCGCGCGATCGCGCTCGACCCGCAGCTGATCATGTACGACGAGCCGTTCGCCGGCCTCGACCCGATCTCGCTCGGCATCACCGCGAACCTGATCCGCACCCTGAACGAGGCGCTCGGCGCAACCTCGATCCTGGTCACGCACGACGTGCCGGAGTCGTTCGCGATCGCCGACTACGTCTACTTCCTCGGCAACGGCGGGGTGCTCGCCGAAGGCACGCCCGACGAGCTGCGCGCCTCGACCGAGCCGAGCGTGCGGCAGTTCATCGACGGCGTGCCCGACGGCCCGTTCCGGTTCCACTACACGAGTCCGCCGCTCGATGCGGACTTCGGCCTTGGCGGAGGGCGCCGATGATCAGCGCTATCGGTCGTTTCGTGCTGGGCGGGCTCGAACGCACGGGTTATGCCACGCGCTTGTTCGTGCGGCTCGTGCTCGAATTCTTTCCGCTGCTGCGGCGCCCGCGGCTCGTCACGAAACAGATCCACTTCCTCGGCAATTATTCGTTTGTGATCATTGCCGTGTCGGGCCTGTTCGTCGGCTTCGTGCTGGGGCTGCAGGGCTACTACACGCTGAACCGCTACGGCGCCGAGCAGTCGCTCGGGCTGCTGGTGGCGCTGTCGCTGGTGCGCGAACTCGGGCCGGTGGTCACCGCGCTGCTGTACGCGGGCCGCGCCGGCACCTCGCTCACCGCCGAGATCGGCCTGATGAAGGCGGGCGAGCAGCTGACCGCGCTCGAGATGATGGCGGTGGACCCGATCAAGACCGTGATCGCGCCGCGCATGTGGGCCGGCATCATCGCGATGCCGCTGCTCTCGGCGATCTTCTGCGCGGTGGGCGTGATCGGCGGTTACGTGGTGGGCGTGATCCTGATCGGCGTCGATCCGGGCGCGTTCTGGTCGCAGATGCAGGGCGGCGTGGACGCCTGGAGCGACGTCGGCAACGGCGTGCTCAAGAGCGTCGTATTCGGCTTCGCGGTCACCTTCGTGGCGCTCTACCAGGGCTACGAGGCGAAGCCGACGCCCGAGGGCGTCTCGCGCGCCACCACCCGCACCGTCGTGTACGCCTCGCTCGCGGTACTCGGCCTCGATTTCCTGCTGACCGCGCTGATGTTCAGCTGAGTCGGCCTTTTCAGAGATGACGATGAAAAAGACTGCTCTCGACTTCTGGGTCGGCCTGTTCGTGCTGGTGGGTTTCCTGGCGCTGCTGTTTCTCGCCCTGAAGGTGGGCAACATGAGCTCGCTGTCGTTCCAGCCGACCTATCCCGTCAAGATGAGGTTCGACAATATCGGCGGCCTGAAGCCGCGCGCGGCCGTGAAGAGCGCGGGCGTGGTGGTGGGCCGGGTCGGTACGATCGGCTTCGACACCAACACCTACCAGGCGCTGGTGACGATCGAGCTCGACAAGCAATACGCATTCCCGAAGGACAGTTCTGCCAAGATCCTGACTTCGGGCCTGCTCGGCGAGCAGTACATCGGCCTTGAGCCGGGTGGTGACACCGAGATGCTGAAGCCGGGCGACACGATCACGATGACGCAGTCGGCGATCGTGCTCGAGAACCTGATCGGACAGTTCCTGTACAGCAAGGCCGCGGACGCGGGCGGCGGCAAGCCGGCCGCGGCGCCGGGGGCGGCCGCCCATTGAGCGCTCGCGCCGTCCCCGCCGGCGAGGCACCAGACGAAGAAAAGAGAAAATAGGGAACACGATCATGCAGACCATGCGCCTCAGGAACGCGGGCTTGACCGTAGCGGCAGTTGCCGCGCTGAGCGGTTGCGCCACCGTTCAGACGCCCACCAAGGGCGATCCGTTCGAAAGCTTCAATCGAACGATCTACAAGTTCAACGACACCGTCGACACCTATGCGTTGAAGCCCGTCGCCCAGGGCTACCAATGGGCGGTGCCGCAGCCGGTGCGCAGCAGCGTGACGAACTTCTTCTCGAACATCGGCGACGTCTACATCGCCGCCAACAACCTCGTGCAGCTGCGCATCGCCGACGGCGTGGGCGACATCATGCGCGTGGTGATCAACACGGTGTTCGGCGTGGGCGGCCTGTTCGACGTGGCGACGGTGGCGAAGCTGCCCAAGCACAGCAACGACTTCGGCATCACGCTCGGCCACTACGGCGTGCCATCCGGCCCGTACGTGGTGCTGCCGTTCCTCGGGCCGAGCACGGTGCGCGACACGGCCGGCCTCGGGGTCGACTACGTCGGCAACCCGCTCACCTGGGTGAATTCGGACGCGGTGAGCTGGAGCCTGTTCGGCGTGAACCTGATCAATACGCGCGCGAACCTGCTCGGCGCCGGCGACATCCTCGACGCGGCCGCGATCGACAAGTACTCGTTCGTGCGCAACGCCTACCTGCAGCGCCGCCAGTCGCTGATCGCCGCCTCGGGCGGCCCCGGCGGCAAGGCGGCCGCCGCGAACGTGCCCGACTACGGCGCCGAGGCGCTGCCGAAGTACGATCTGCCCGAAGACGGCGCGGCGCCGGCGGCCGCGGCGAGCAGCACGGCAGCGGGCGGTGCGGCAGCGGGCGCGGCGGCGCCGGCCCAGGATGCCGCTTCGGCGGCTTCGGCGCCGGCCGCGGCGTCGGCTGCGGCCATGCCGAATCCGGCCAGTGCCACCCACGTGCCGGCGCAGAACATCGTGCCGCCCTCGCCGAACGGTTTTCATTGGCCGAGCCTGCGGCTGCGCTGATCGCGCCGCGGCCGTTACAGCCGGAAACGTTTGTGACGGCGGCGGATGCAGCATGAAGTCCGCCGCTGGTTCAAAATGCAGTACCGACTCACTTCGCAGGACATCTCATGAAAAAACTGTTTCTGATTCCCGTGGTAGCCGCGTTTTTCTCGTTTGGTAGCGCCGCCTACGCGCAGGTCGACCAGTCGAACCCGCAGGCGCTCATCAAGACCGCGACCGAGCAGGTGATGAACGAGGTCCGGACGCAGTCGATCAAGCCGGGCGACATCGGCAGGATTACCGATATCGTGAATCGCGATATCCTCCCGTACACCGATTTCCGCCGCACCACGCAGCTCGTGATGGGCCGCAACTGGCGCGCCGCGACGCCCGACCAACGCGACAAGGTGGTCGAACAGTTCAAGATGCTGCTGATCCGCACCTACTCCGGCGCGATCGCGCAGCTGAAGGCCGACCAGCAGATTCAGTACCTGCCGTTCCGCGCCGATCCGGGCGCAACCGACGTGGTGGTGCGCACGCTCGCCTCGAACAACGGCCAGCCGGTGCAGATCGACTACCGTCTCTACAAGACGCCGCAGGGCTGGCGCGTCTATGACCTGAACGTGCTCGGCGCCTGGCTGATCCAGACCTACCAGCAGCAGTTCAACGAGAAGATCCAGCAGAGCGGCGTGGACGGCCTGATCCAGTTCCTCACGCAGCGCAACGAGCAGCTCGCTGCCGGCAAGGCATCGTGAGCCAGTTCGCCACCGGCGCCTCGCTGACCTACGCGAGCGCGAAGGCCGCGCTCGACGACGGGCTCGGCCGCATCGCCGGCGGCGCGACCGCGGTGGACTGCGCGGCGCTCGCGCAGTTCGACTCGGCCGCGCTCGCCGTGCTGCTCGCATGGCAGCGCGCCGCGCGCTCGCGCGGCGCGGCGCTCGCGATCCTGAACCTGCCGCCCACGCTCGCCAGCCTGGCGCGCGCCTACGGCATCGACTCCCTCCTCGACGAACGACATTGACGCTCGCCGCCTGACGCCCGCTACGCCGGGCGCTGCGGACCGCCGCGGCTCTGCCGCGCCGATCCGGCTAGCCGGTTTGCCCTATAATCAACCGTTTTGCAGGGCAGCTAATCGGTCCCCATTTCCTCATTCGACTTCACGACCAGAATCAGGCGTCGCGGCGCCCATGCCGCGCTCAGTCATGTCAGCCATAGAAATCCGAAACGTCAAGAAGCGCTACGCGTCGCTCCAGGCGCTGAAGGGCGTCAGCCTGTCCGTCGAGGAAGGGGAGTTCTTCGGCCTGCTCGGACCCAACGGCGCCGGCAAGACCACCCTCATCAGCATTCTCGCCGGGCTGGCCCGCGCCGACGAAGGCCGCATCTCGGTGCGCGGGCACGACGTCGTGGCCGATTTCCGTGACGCCCGGCGCGCGCTGGGCGTGGTGCCGCAGGAGCTCGTGTTCGATCCGTTCTTCTCGGTGCGCGAGACGCTGCGGCTGCAGTCCGGCTATTTCGGGCTGCGCCGCAACGACGACTGGATCGACGAGGTGATGGCCAATCTCGACCTGAGCGACAAGGCCGACGCCAACATGCGCGCGCTGTCGGGCGGCATGAAGCGCCGCGTGCTGGTGGCGCAGGCGCTGGTGCACCGGCCGCCCGTGATCGTGCTCGACGAGCCGACCGCCGGCGTGGACGTGGAGCTGCGCCAGACGCTCTGGAAGTTCATCTCGCGCCTGAACCGCGAAGGCCACACGATCGTGCTGACCACTCACTACCTGGAAGAAGCCGAGGCGCTTTGCGACCGCATCGCGATGCTGCGGCGCGGCGAGGTGGTCGCGCTCGAGCGCACCAGCGCGCTGCTGCAGCGCTTCGCGGGCCTGCAGCTGTACCTGCGTCTGGCGCAGGGCGAGCTACCCGCCGAGCTGCGTGCGCTGCAGACCGAGCCGGCCGCGCCCGGCTCGCGCGAATACCTGTTGCGGCTCACGAGCTACGACGAGGTCGAGCGGATCCTCTCGGCCTGCCGCGCGGCGGGCTGCGCGTTCGACGAGATCGAAGTGCGCAAGGCCGACCTCGAAGACGTGTTCGTCCAGGTGATGAACGGAGCCGACGTGATCGAGGGCCTGGCATGAGCGGGTTTCGCACGCTGTTCTACAAGGAAATCCTGCGCTTCTGGAAGGTGTCGTTCCAGACCGTGCTCGCGCCGGTGGTCACGGCGCTGCTGTACCTGACCATCTTCGGCCACGCGCTGTCGGGCCGCGTCGAGGTCTATCCCGGCGTGGAGTACGTGAGCTTCCTGGTGCCGGGCCTGGTGATGATGAGCGTGCTGCAGAACGCGTTCGCCAACAGCTCGTCGTCGCTGATCCAGTCGAAGATCACCGGCAACCTCGTGTTCGTGCTGCTGCCGCCGCTGTCGTATGCCGAGATCTTCTCGGCCTACGTGCTCGCCGCGGTGGTGCGCGGGCTCGCGGTCGGGCTCGGCGTGTTCGTGGTGACGGCCTGGTTCATTCCGGTCGGCTTCGCCGCGCCGCTGTTCGCGCTGCTGTTCGCGCTGCTCGGCTCGGCGATTCTTGGCACGCTCGGCCTCATCGCCGGGATCTGGGCCGAGAAGTTCGACCAGCTCGCCGCGTTCCAGAACTTCCTGATCATGCCGCTGACGTTCCTGTCCGGCGTGTTCTACTCGACCCATTCGCTGCCCCCCATGTGGCGCGAGGTGTCGCGTCTCAACCCGTTTTTCTACATGATCGACGGCTTCCGCTACGGGTTCTTCGGCGTCGCCGACATCAACCCCTACGCAAGCCTGGCGATCGTCGCCGGTTTCTTCGTGCTGCTCGCGCTGGTCGCGATGCGGCTGCTGGCCACCGGCTACAAGCTGCGTCACTGAACGCACCGACTGGAGCATTTCTCATGTTGCCGACTCCCGAACAGGTCAAGCAATACATCGCGGGCGGGCTCGCCTGCACCCATCTGGAAGTCGAGGGCGACGGCCAGCATTTCTTCGCGACCATCGTCTCGGAGCAATTTGAAGGCAAGCGTCCGATCCAGCGCCATCAGCTCGTCTATGCGGCGCTCGGCGACCGCATGAAGCAGGAAATCCACGCGCTCAGCATGAAAACGCTGACGCCCGCCGAATGGCAGAACGCATAAAGAACGGACATCCTTCGTGCAAGTTTCAGTCAACGAACGCGACGCGGTAAGCCACGTCGCGACGGCGAACCCGTCCGCCGGCCGGGTTTCGCAAGGACAGCCGGAGCGGCTCGTGATCACCGGCGGCAGGCGGCTTTCCGGCGAGATCCGGGTGTCGGGCGCGAAGAACGCGGCGCTGCCGATTCTCTGCGCGGGCCTGCTCAGCGCCGAGCCGCTGCGGCTCGACAACGTGCCCGACCTGCAGGACGTGCGCACCATGCTCGCGCTGCTGGGCGGGATGGGCGTGAAGAGCGCGGTGGACGGCGCGCGCGTCACGCTCGACGCGGCCAGCGTGACCGATCCGGTGGCGCCTTACGAGCTGGTCAAGACCATGCGCGCGTCGATTCTCGTGCTTGGCCCGCTGCTGGCGCGCTTCGGCTACGCGAAGGTATCGCTGCCGGGCGGCTGCGCGATCGGCGCGCGGCCGGTGGATCAGCACATCAAGGGGCTGCAGGCGATGGGCGCCGAGATCACCATCGAGCACGGCTACATCGAGGCGCGCGCCACGCGCCTGAAGGGCGCGCGCCTCGTCACCGACATGATCACGGTGACCGGCACCGAGAACCTGCTGATGGCCGCCACGCTCGCCGACGGCGAGACCGTGATCGAGAACGCCGCGCGCGAGCCCGAGGTGACCGACCTCGCCAACCTGCTGGTGGCGATGGGGGCGAGGATCGACGGGATCGGCACCGACCGGCTCGTGATCCAGGGCGTCGAGCGGCTGCACGGCGCGAGCCACGCGGTCGTGCCCGACCGCATCGAGGCCGGCACCTTCCTTTGCGCGGCGGCGGCCGCGGGCGGTGAGCTCACGCTGCGCGGCATGCGCGCGAACCTGCTCGACGCGGTGCTCGGCAAGCTGCGCGAGACCGGCGCCAAGCTCGACGAGCGCGACGACGCGCTGCGCGTGACGATGGACCGGCGCCCGGCCGCGGTGGCGATCCGCACCTCCGAATATCCGGCCTTCCCGACCGACATGCAGGCGCAGTTCATGACCCTGAACGCGGTGGCCGCCGGCACCGCGCACGTCGTCGAGACCATCTTCGAGAACCGCTTCATGCACGTGCAGGAGCTGAACCGGCTCGGTGCCGACATCGTGGTGGACGGCAACACGGCGCTCGTCACCGGCGTGACGCAGCTCTCGGGCGCACGCGTGATGGCCACCGACCTGCGCGCCTCGGCGAGCCTCGTGATCGCGGGGCTGTGCGCTGACGGCGAGACCGTCATCGACCGCATCTACCATCTCGATCGCGGCTATGATCGGATGGAGACCAAGCTGAACGCAGTTGGCGCCGACGTGCGCCGCATCACCGGGAGTGCCGCATGACCGCACCGCTGACCCTCGCGCTGTCGAAAGGGCGTATCTTCGAGGAAACCGTGCCGCTGCTCGCGGCCGCCGGCATCGAGGTGGCGGGGGACCCCGAATCGTCGCGCAAGCTGATCCTGCCGACCAACGACCCGAACGTGCGCGTGATCATCGTGCGCGCCACCGACGTGCCGACCTACGTCGAGTACGGCGCGGCCGATTTCGGCGTGGCCGGCAAGGACGTGCTGATCGAGCACGGCGGCGGCGGGCTCTACCAGCCGATCGACCTGAGCATCGCGCGCTGCCGGATGTCGGTGGCGGTGCAGGCGGGCTTCGACTACGCTAATGCGGTGCGCCAGGGCGCGCGGCTGCGGGTGGCGACGAAGTACGTGTCCACTGCACGGGAGCACTTCGCGGCCAAGGGCGTCCACGTCGACCTGATCAAGCTGTACGGCTCGATGGAGCTCGCTCCGCTGGTCGGGCTGGCCGACGCGATCGTCGATCTGGTCAGCTCGGGCGGCACGCTGCGGGCGAACAATCTGGTCGAGGTCGAGGAGATCATGCCGATCTCCTCGCGCCTCGTCGTGAACCAGGCCGCGCTGAAACTGAAGCGCGCCGCGCTGAAGCCGATCCTCGACGCGTTCGAACGCGCGTCGAAGCAGAGCGGGAGCTGAGCGCTCCCGGCACCGGCGCATTACCGGAACGAACAGCATCATGCCCATCAAGATTCGCAAACTCGATTCGCGCAGCGAGGGCTTCGGCGCCGCGCTGCGCGCGGTGCTCGCCTTCGAGGCGAGCGAGGACGAGGCGATCGAGCGCTCGGTCGCGGGGATTCTCGCCGACGTGAAGGTGCGCGGCGACGCGGCCGTGCTCGACTACACGAACCGCTTCGACCGGCTCGGCGCGCCCAGCGTGGCCGCGCTGGAGCTGCGCCAGGACGCGCTCGAGGCCGCGCTCGAGACGCTCGAGCCGAAGCGCCGCGCGGCGCTCGAGGCGGCCGCCGCGCGGGTGCGCGGCTATCACGAGAAACAGAAGCTCGAATGCGGCAGCCATAGCTGGCAGTACACCGAGTCCGACGGCACGGTGCTGGGCCAGAAGGTGCTGCCGCTCGATCGCGTCGGCCTGTACGTGCCGGGCGGCAAGGCCGCCTATCCGTCGTCGGTGCTGATGAACGCGATTCCGGCCCGGGTGGCCGGGGTCGGCGAGATCGTGATGGTGGTGCCCACGCCCGACGGCGTGAAGAACGACCTCGTGCTCGCGGCCGCCTATCTCGGCGGCGTCGATCGCGTGTTCACCATCGGCGGGGCGCAGGCGGTGGCCGCGCTCGCCTACGGCACCGAGACGGTGCCGGCCGTCGACAAGATCTGCGGCCCCGGCAACGCCTACGTGGCCTCGGCCAAGCGCCGCGTGTTCGGCACCGTGGGCATCGACATGATCGCCGGGCCGTCCGAGATCCTCGTGCTCTGCGACGGCACCACCGATCC
This sequence comes from Burkholderia glumae LMG 2196 = ATCC 33617, assembly GCF_000960995.1. Lineage (NCBI taxonomy): Bacteria > Pseudomonadati > Pseudomonadota > Betaproteobacteria > Burkholderiales > Burkholderiaceae > Burkholderia > Burkholderia glumae. Next base: position 1,383,803 of record NZ_CP009435.1, read on the forward strand.
GCACTGGGTCGCGATGGACCTGTTCTCGCAGGCCGAGCACGACGAACTGGCGCAGTCGATCCTGCTGTGCCCGGACGCGGGCTTCATCGAGCGCGTCGAGAAGGCGATCGACGAGCTGCTGCCGGCCATGCCGCGCGAGGCCGTGATCCGCGCCTCGCTGGAAGGGCGCGGCGCGCTGATCACGGTGCGCGACATGGCCGAGGCCTGCAAGATCGCCAACGAGATCGCGCCCGAGCACCTCGAGATCTCGGCGCTCGAGCCGCAGCAATGGGGCAAGCTGATTCGCCATGCCGGCGCGATCTTCCTCGGCCGCTACACGAGCGAGAGCCTCGGCGACTACTGCGCCGGGCCGAACCACGTGCTGCCGACCTCGCGCACGGCGCGCTTCTCGTCGCCGCTGGGCGTCTACGACTTCATCAAGCGCTCGAGCCTGATCGAGGTCAGCGCCGACGGCGCGCACACGCTCGGCGAGATCGCCTCGGAGCTGGCTTACGGCGAGGGGCTGCAGGCGCACGCGAAAAGCGCCGAATACCGGATGCGCAACCACGGCAACTGAGCCGGCGCGGCGGCGCGGGCAAGCGGCAGCCAAGCACCACATGGCCAGCGCGACGGAGCCGGCCGCGGCCGGGCCGGCGGCATCGAGACCCGCGGCCCGGACGATCCGGGCCGCCGACACGGGCGGCGCGAGGCACGCCGCGGACCCATCATGACGACGCCACAAGACATCATCCGCCCCGACGTGCTCGCGATGACGAGCTACCCGGTGCCGGACGCGGCCGGGCTCGTGAAGCTCGACGCGATGGAAAGCCCGTATGGGCTGCCCGCGCCGCTCGCGGCCGGGCTCGGTGAGCGGCTCGCGCAGCTCGCGCTGAACCGCTATCCGCCGCCGCGTCCCGCCGCGCTGATCGCCAAGCTGCGCGCCGCGATGGGGATTCCCGACGGCTGCGAGGTGCTGCTCGGCAACGGCTCGGACGAGATCATCGGAATGCTGGCGGTGGCCTGCGCGCGGCCCGGTGCGAAGGTGCTGATGCCGGTGCCCGGCTTCGTGATGGTCGAGCAGTACGCGCGCCTCGCGCAGATGGCGTTCGTCGGCGTGCCGTTGCGCGCGGATATGTCCCTCGACGTCGACGCGCTGCTCGCGGCGATCGCCGAACACCGGCCGGCGCTGATCCACCTGGCCTATCCGAACAATCCCACCGGCACGCTCTATGCCGAGGCCGACATCGAGCGCGTGATCGCCGCCGCGCGTACCAGCCTGGTGGTGATCGACGAGGCCTACCAGCCGTTCGCCGAGCGCAGCTGGCTCGCGCGCGTCCCCGAATTCGACAACGTGGTGGTGATGCGCACCGTCTCGAAGCTCGGCCTGGCCGGGGTGCGCTTCGGCTATCTGGTCGGCGCGCCGGCCTGGCTGGCCGAAATCGACAAGGTGCGCCCGCCCTACAACGTCAACCTGCTGACCCAGGGCTGCATCGACTACCTGCTCGATCACCTCGACGTGCTCGACGCCCAGGCCGCGCAACTGCGCGCCGAGCGCGGCCGGCTCGCCGCGGCGGTGGCCGCGCTGCCCGGCGCGACGGTATTCCCGAGCGCCGGCAATTTCCTGCTGGTGCGCGTGCCCGACGCCTGCGCCCTGTTCGACGCGCTGCTCATCGAGCGGGTGTTGATCAAAAACGTGAGTAAAATGCATCCGTTGCTCGCGAACTGCGTGCGGCTGACGGTCGGTTCTCCTGAGGAGAACGCCGCGCTGCTCGCCGCGTTGCGACTGGTGCTGCGCTAGCGCGGGCCGCGCGCCGCCGGGCGGCCGCCGCGGCCTCGCGCGTCCCCCATTACCCAGTCATTTCAAGGAATCACCATGCGCGTGGCGGAAGTCGTTCGCGATACGAGCGAAACGCAGATCCGTGTGAAGATCAATCTCGACGGCACTGGCCAGCAGAAGCTGGCCACCGGCGTGCCGTTCCTCGACCATATGCTCGACCAGATCGCGCGCCATGGTCTCATCGATCTCGACATCGAAGCGCATGGGGATACGCATATCGACGACCACCACACGGTGGAGGACGTCGGCATCACGCTCGGCCAGGCGGTGGCGAAGGCGATCGGCGAGCGCAAGGGCATCCGCCGCTACGGCCATGCCTACGTGCCGCTCGACGAGGCGCTCTCGCGCGTGGTGATCGACTTCTCGGGCCGGCCCGGCCTCGAATTCCACGTGCCGTTCACGCGCGCACGGATCGGCACCTTCGACGTGGACCTGTCGATCGAGTTCTTCCGCGGCTTCGTGAACCACGCGGGCGTCACGCTGCACATCGACAATCTGCGCGGCATCAACGCCCATCACCAGCTCGAGACCGTCTTCAAGGCGTTCGGGCGCGCGCTGCGGATGGCCGCCGAGATCGACGAGCGGGCAGCCGGGCAGATTCCGTCGACCAAGGGCAGCCTCTGAGCCAACCCGGATCGGCGCCGGCGGCGGCGGCAGCGCGGATTCGACCGCGCCGCCGCCCGCCCTGCCGCGTGCGCCGCGCCGTACACGACACCGCACGATGGACCTGCTCAAATCGTTCATATCGCTGCTCGCGCTGATCAATCCGCTCGGCGCGGTGCCGTTCTTCCTGAGCCTGACGGCGGCGCTGACCGACGCCGAGCGGCGCAGGACGGTGCGCATCGCGGCGGTGTCGGTGTTCTGCGTGATCGCGGTCACCACGCTGCTCGGCCAGCAGATCATCCGCTTCTTCGGAATCTCGGTGGGCTCGCTCGAAGTCGGCGGCGGCATCATCATGCTGCTGATGGCGATCAACATGCTGAACGCGCAGATGGGCAACACGCGCTCGACCCCCGAGGAGCGCGACGAGGCCGAGTCCAAGCACAGCATCGCGGTGGTGCCGCTCGCTATCCCGCTGCTGACCGGGCCCGGCTCGATCAGCACGGTGATCGTCTATTCGGCGGGCGCGGTGCACTGGTACGACCGGATCGGCCTGATCGCGATCGGCGCGGTGCTCGCGCTGCTCTGTTTTCTCGCGATGCGGCTCGCCGAGCCGATCGCGAACTGGATCGGCCGCACCGGCATTAATATTGCGACGCGACTGATGGGATTGATGCTCTCGGCGCTGGCGGTGGAATTCATCGTCGACGGACTGAAGGCTTTGCTGCCTGCACTGAAATGAAAACTTCGATTGCGATTGTGGATTATGGGATGGGCAACCTGCGCTCGGTGGCCCAGGCGCTGATGAAGGCCGAGCCGGAGGCGCAGGTGGCGATCGTCGATCGTCCCGAGGCGATCCGCGCGGCCGACCGCGTGGTGCTGCCGGGGCAGGGCGCGATGCCCGACTGCATGCGCTGCCTGGGCGAATCGGGGCTGCAGGAGGCGCTGCTCGAGGCCTCGCGCAGCAAGCCGCTGCTGGGCGTGTGCGTCGGCGAGCAGATGCTGTTCGACTGGAGCGAGGAGGGCGCCACGCCGGGCCTCGGGCTGCTGCCGGGCAAGGCGCTGCGCTTCGATCTGGCCGGCCGCGTGCAGGATGACGGCTCGCGCTTCAAGGTGCCCCAGATGGGCTGGAACCGGGTGCGCCAGACGCTCGCGCACCCGCTCTGGGCGGGCGTGCCGGACCAGGCGTTCTTCTACTTCGTCCACAGCTACTACGTGGTGCCGGACGACGCGGCGCACGCCGCCGGCGAGACCTCGTATGGCGAGCCGTTCGTCTCGGCGGTCGCGCGCGACAATATCTTCGCGACCCAATTTCACCCGGAAAAGAGCGCCGAGGTCGGCCTGCGGCTCTACCGCAATTTCGTGCACTGGCAGCCCTGAGCGTCGCGCGGCCGCCACGCCGAACCGGCCGGACCTGCCCGTGGCGGCGCGCGCGCGCGTCAAAACCCGGAAAGACTTGTACTAAACTAGCAGACAGCGCGGTGCCGGTTGGGCCGGCCGCGGCGCGTCACCCCCTTCCTCTCTCCAGACGACTTCCGATTGCTATGCTGCTGATTCCGGCCATCGATCTTAAAGACGGTCAGTGTGTGCGCCTCAAACAGGGCGATATGGACCAGGCGACGATTTTCTCCGAGGATCCCGCGGCCATGGCCCGCAAATGGGTCGATCTCGGTGCACGACGCCTGCACCTGGTGGACCTGAACGGCGCGTTCGCCGGCAAGCCGAAGAACCTCGAGGCGATCGAGGCGATCCTGGCCGAGGTCGGCGACGAGATCCCCGTCCAGCTCGGCGGCGGCATCCGCAGTCTCGAGACGATCGAGAAGTATCTCGACGCGGGCCTGTCCTACGTGATCATCGGCACCGCGGCCGTCAAGGACCCGGGTTTCCTGCAGGACGCCTGCACGGCGTTCGCGGGCAGCATCATCGTCGGGCTCGACGCCAAGGACGGCAAGGTCGCCACCGACGGCTGGAGCAAGCTGACGGGCCACGAGGTGATCGATCTCGCGCAGAAGTTCGAGGACTACGGCGTCGAATCGATCGTCTATACCGACATCGGCCGCGACGGCATGCTTCAGGGCATCAACATCGAGGCGACGGTGAAGCTCGCGCAGGCAGTCGGGATTCCCGTGATCGCGAGCGGCGGCCTGTCGAACCTGAGCGACATCGAGCAGCTCTGCGGCGTGGAGGACGAAGGGATCGAAGGCGTGATTTGCGGCCGCGCGATCTACTCCGGCGATCTCGATTTCTCGGCCGCGCAAAAGCGTGCCGACGAACTGAACGGCGAGCTCGACGACGCCTGAGCCGCGGCGGCCCAGCGCCGCGTGCGTCATCGCCCAAGCCGCCCGCGCCGCGGGCGGCCTCACCTGCGGCACCTGTGTACCATCATGGCTCTAGCTAAACGCATCATCCCCTGTCTGGACGTGACCGCCGGGCGCGTCGTGAAAGGCGTCAATTTCGTCGAGCTGCGCGACGCGGGCGACCCCGTCGAAATCGCGCGGCGCTACGACGACCAGGGCGCCGACGAACTGACGTTCCTCGACATCACCGCCACCTCGGACCAGCGCGACCTGATCCTGCCGATCATCGAGGCGGTGGCCTCGCAGGTCTTCATCCCGCTGACGGTGGGCGGCGGCGTGCGGGCGGTCGAGGACGTGCGGCGCCTGCTCAACGCCGGCGCGGACAAGATCAGCATGAATTCCTCGGCGGTCGCCAACCCGCAGCTGGTCGCCGACGCGGCCGGCAAGTACGGCTCGCAATGCATCGTGGTGGCGATCGACGCCAAGCGGGTTTCGGCCGAGGGCGAGACGCCGCGCTGGGAAGTGTTCACGCACGGCGGGCGCAAGGCCACCGGGCTCGACGCGATCGCGTGGGCGCGCCGCATGGCCGAGCTCGGCGCGGGCGAGATCCTGCTGACCAGCATGGACCGCGACGGCACCAAGTCCGGCTTCGACCTGGCGCTCACGCGCGGCGTGTCGGACGCCGTACCGGTGCCGGTGATCGCCTCCGGCGGCGTGGGCTCGCTCGAGCACCTGGCCGACGGCATCGTCGAGGGCCATGCCGACGCGGTGCTCGCGGCCAGCATCTTCCATTACGGCGAGCATACGGTCGGCGAGGCGAAGCGCTTCATGGCCGGGCGCGGCATTCCGGTGAGGCTCTGATCATGACGACGACACAGGCGGCGGCCCGCCCCGCGTGGCTCGACAAGGTCCGCTGGGACGCCAACGGCCTCGTGCCGGTGATCGCGCAGGAGGTCGGCACGAACGACGTGCTGATGTTCGCGTGGATGAACCGCGAGGCGCTCGCGAAGACCGTCGAGACGGGCCGCGCGGTCTATTACTCGCGCTCGCGGCAGCGGCTCTGGTTCAAGGGCGAGGAGTCGGGGCACGTGCAGCACGTGCATGAGGTGCGGCTCGATTGCGACGAGGACGTGGTGCTGCTGAAGATCGACCAGGTGTCGGGCATCGCCTGCCACACCGGCCGCCATTCCTGCTTTTTCCAGAAATTCGAGGGCACCGCCGAGGGCGGCGACTGGGTCGCCGTCGAGCCGGTGCTGAAAGATCCCGAGCACATCTACAAATGACGCAGACCACCAACGACACGCTGCTGCGCCTCGCGGCCGTGATCGACAGCCGCAAGGGCGGCGACCCCGAGCAATCCTACGTGTCGCGCCTATTCCACAAGGGCGACGACGCGGTGCTCAAGAAGATCGGCGAGGAAGCGACCGAGGTCGTGCTGGCCGCCAAGGACGTGCGCCAGGGCGGCGCGCCGGCGGCGCTGGTCGGCGAGGTCGCGGATCTCTGGTTTCATTGCCTCGTGATGCTGTCGCATTTCGAGCTGAGCCCGGCCGACGTGCTGGCCGAGCTGGAGCGCCGCGAGGGCCTGTCGGGCCTCGAGGAAAAGGCGCTGCGCAAGCGCCGCGAGCGCGAGAACGGCGACGGCTGAGCGGCGCGCTCCTGCTTCGGTGATGTCATCAAAGGGAGGTAGCATCGTGGAAGATCCATCGTGGCGCCCCGGCGGCGCTTCCGTCCCGGATCGCTATCCGGCCTATCCCGGTGCCGCTGCTGCAGGCAGCCGCGACGGTTCGCTGCGCACGCTGACCCACGTGCTGTATGCGCTCTACGCGGTTCACTGGCTCACGGGCGGCATCACCGGCCTGATTGCGATCATCATCAACTACGTGAAGCGGCCGGACGTGGTGGGCACGCGTTACCAGCAGCATTTCGAGTGGCAGATCCGCACGTTCTGGCGCGCGCTGATCCTCTACCTGATCGGCATCATGCTGAGCTTCGTCGTGATCGGCTTTTTTGTGCTCGGCGCGGCCTGGGTCTGGACGCTGTACCGTATCATCAAAGGCTGGCTGTTCCTGAACGACGACAAGGCACTCGATCCGCGGGCCTGGTTCTGACGGGCGGGGGCGGCGCGACGCGGAGAGCACGATGAGTCACGATCCGGATTGCCTGTTCTGCAAGATCGCGGCGGGCGAGATTCCGAGCGAGATGGTCCACCAGGACGACGAGTTCGTCGCGTTTCGCGACATTCGTCCGGCGGCCGCCACGCACGTACTCGTGATTCCGCGCCGGCATCTGCCCACGCTGTCGGCCGCCACGCTTGAGGACGCGCCGCTGCTTGGTAGAATGCTGGTCCTCGTCGCGCGGCTGGCCGAGCAGCTCGGCTGCGCCTACACGGGCGGCGAGACGGGGTTCCGGACCGTCATCAATACCGGGCCGGGCGGCGGGCAGGAGGTGTTCCACCTGCATGCGCACCTGCTGGCGGGGCCGCGCCCGTGGAAGCGGATGGGGTGAGTGGGACCTCGCGGGAAGATCATCGCGGGCCGCGCCGTACCGGCGCCGGCCCGCTCGGGAAAGAGGCCGGCGTCGCCGGCAGTTGACGCCGCCGCGGCGGCGAGGTTGAGGAGACTGGCATCATGGGCGGATTGAGCATTTGGCACTGGCTGATCGTTTTGCTGATCGTGGCACTGGTGTTCGGCACGAAGAAGCTACGCAATATCGGCAGCGATCTGGGCGGCGCCGTGAAGGGCTTCAAGGACGGCATGAAGGAAAGCGAGACCCCGGCCGACGCGCAGCAGCTGCCGCGCTCCGGTTCGGTGAACGTCGACGCGAAGGAAGCGGCGCGTTCGTCCGATTCGAACAAGGCGTGATGAACGCGCGCTGACGGGACGCCGCGATGCTGGATCTGGGTCTTTCCAAGATGGCGCTGATCGGCGTGGTCGCGCTGGTGGTGCTCGGCCCCGAGCGCCTGCCGCGCGTCGCGCGCACGGCCGGCGCGCTGTTCGGGCGCGCGCAGCGCTACATCAACGACGTCAAGGCGGAAGTCTCGCGCGAGATCGAGCTCGACGCGCTGCGTACCATGCGCACCGACTTCGAGAGCGCCGCGCGCAACGTCGAGAACACCATTCACGACAACCTTCGGCAGCACGAAGCGGACCTCAACGACGCCTGGAGTTCGGCCGTCTCGGGCGAGGCCGCGTCGCCGGTCGCGGTGTCGGCCGATGGCGCCGCGGGCGCCGGCTCGATGTCGTGGCAGGGCAGCGGGACCGCGGCCAGCGCCGGCTTCACGCCGAAACGCCGCAACTGGCGCGTCAGGCAGGCGGCCACGCCGGTCTGGTACAAGCGCGCCTCGTTGCGCCGCACCCACCTGCAGTCCGGCGCCGCGCGCGTCGCGCGCCATCGGCCCGCCAGCTTGCGCCGGCCCGTGCGCTTCTTCTGAGCGTGCGCGACGATGCCGGCGATGCGTGCCCAACACCTGAACCGAGGGCCTGCGTGAGCGACCCCCAGCACAATCCGGACGAAGGCCGGGAAGAAACCTTCATCTCCCATCTCGTCGAGTTGCGCGATCGCCTGATCCGGGCAGGCGGTGCCGTGCTCGTGGTGTTCGTCGGGCTCGTCTACTGGGCGCCCGACATCTTCCGGCTGCTGGCGCGGCCGCTGATGCAGAACCTGCCGAAGGACGGCAAGATGATCGTCACCGACGTGACGGGCTCGTTCTTCGTGCCGATGAAGGTCACGATGCTCGTCGCGCTGGTGATCGCGCTGCCGATCGTGCTCTACCAGATCTGGGCGTTCGTCGCGCCGGGGCTCTACCAGCACGAGAAGCGGCTCGTGCTGCCGCTCGTCAGCAGCAGCTACTTCCTGTTCCTGTGCGGGATGGCGTTCGCCTATTTCGTGGTGTTCCCGACCATCTTCCGGGTGATGGCGCACTACAACGCGCCGCTCGGCGCCGAGATGTCGACCGACATCGACAACTACGTGAGCTTCGTGCTCGGCATGTTCCTCGCGTTCGGGGTCACGTTCGAGGTGCCGGTGATCGTGGTGCTGCTGGTGCGCATGGGCGTGCTGCCGCTCAAGAAGCTCAAGGAGATCCGGCCCTACGTGATCGTCGGCGCGTTCGTCGTCTCGGCAGTGGTGACGCCGCCCGACGTGTTCTCGCAGCTGATGCTGGCATTGCCGCTCGTGGTGCTCTACGAGGTCGGGCTGCTGGCCGCACGGATCTTCGTCGGGACGGGCGCGGCCGTGAAAGACGAGGAGTCCGGCGCGACCGGCTGACGGCTGGGCCGGCCGCGCCCCGCGAGGCGCGGCGGGTGGATCGGAAAGGGCGGCCTGGGCCGCCCTTTTTCGTTGCCGGAGGTGCGCGGTGGGGACGCCGCATGGCCGAGGCGGCGCGCGGCCATGCGGCGGGCGCAAGACCGGGGCGGCAGGGATTGGGTGAGCGCCGCGGCGGGCCGGTGCGTGGCGGCCGGCCGGCGCCCCGCCGGTACTTTCCCGCCCACCGCGCGGCGCGGCCCGCCCCGCGCTTTCCCGCCGCGCCCGCTGCCTGGCGCGCGTGGCGGCCGCCTTGCCGGCGGCGCGCCGCGCGCGCTCATTCGGCGTCGTCGTTCTGGTCGTCGTTGGCCTGCTTCGGCGGCGGCGGGCGCTTGCCGATCACCACCGTCACGTCGAAGGTGCGCGTCTTGCGCACCACCTGCACCTTGGTCGGCGTGCCCGGCTTGATCTGCGCGACCACGTTGAGCAGCTTCGTCGTATCGGTGATCGGCTCGTCGTTGACGGTGGTCAGGATGTCGCCGGGCTTGATGCCGGCCTTGTCGGCCGGGCCGCCCTGCAGCACGCCGGCGACGATCGCGCCCGTCTTCTGCGCGAGGCCGAACGAATCGGCGATCTCGGGCGTGACGTCTTGCGGTTCGACGCCGATCCAGCCGCGCGTGACAGTGCCCGTCGTGATGATGCTCTCCAGCACCGTGCGCGCCGTCGAGACGGGAATCGCGAAGCCGATCCCGAGCGAGCCGCCCGAGCGCGAATAGATCGCCGTGTTGATGCCGAGCAGGTTGCCGTTCACGTCCACCAGCGCGCCGCCCGAGTTGCCCGGGTTGATCGGTGCGTCGGTCTGGATGAAGTTCTCGAAGGTATTGATGCCGAGATGGTTGCGTCCGAGCGCGCTGATGATGCCCATCGTCACCGTCTGCCCGACCCCGAACGGGTTGCCGATCGCGAGCACCACGTCGCCCACGCGCGCGCGGTCCGAGCGGCCGAGCGTGATGGTCGGCAGGTTGGTGAGGTTGATCTTCAGCACGGCGAGATCGGTTTCGGGGTCGCTGCCGATCACCTTGGCCGTGGCGGTACGGCCGTCGGCCAGCGCCACCTCGATCTGGTCGGCGCCGTCCACCACGTGCTGGTTCGTTAGAATGTAGCCTTCCGGGCTCACAATGACGCCCGAGCCGAGATTCGACGCCGGTTCTTCCTGCTGCCGGCGCGGATTGCGATCGCCGAAGAAGTAGCGGAACAGCGGGTCCTTCGCGCGCGGGTCGGGCGGCAGCGACCCGTCCTTGCTCGAGAACACGTTGACCACGGCCGGCATCGCCTTTTGCGCGGCATCCGCATAGGACGTCTGCGCCGGTGCGCCGGCGACGCCGGGCGTGACCTCGCGCAAGGCCACGATCGGTGCCGCGAGCTGCTTGCCGAGCTGCCCCTGGCGCTGCAGCCACTGCGGCTTGAGGGTCGCGACGATGAACATCAGCGCGAGCAGCACCGTCACCGCCTGTGCGAAGAACAGCCAGAAGCGTCTAAGCATTTGAAGAGATTAGGGGATTATATGGACCGGATCGAACTCGAATTGTACTTGAACAATACCCTTGAAACCGCGCGCTTCAAGGACTACTGCCCCAATGGGCTGCAGGTCGAAGGGCGCCGCCGGATCGAGCGGATCGCCACCGGCGTGACCGCCTCGGCCGCGTTCCTCGAACGCGCGATCGAATGGGGCGCGGACGCGGTGCTGGTCCACCATGGCTATTTCTGGCGCAACGAGCCGGCGCAGGTCACCGGGCGCAAGTACCAGCGCCTGAAGCTGCTGATCGGCGCCGAGCTGAACCTGTTCGCGTTCCACCTGCCGCTCGATGCCCATCCCGATTTCGGCAACAACGCGCAGCTCGGCGAACGCCTCGGCCTGATCGCCGATGCGCATTTCGGCGAGCAAGACCTGGGCTGGATGGCCAGGCTGCCGATGCCGGTCTCGCTCGAACACTTCACCGCCAAGATCGAGCACACGCTCGGCCGCACCCCGCTCGTGCTCGGCGACAGCGACCAGCAACTGCGCCGCGTGGCCTGGTGCACGGGCGGCGCGCAAAGCTACTTCGATGCCGCCATCGAGGCCGGGGCCGACGTGTTCCTGACCGGCGAGGCGTCCGAATTCGTCACGCACGCGGCGGCCGAGAGCGGCGTGGCCTTCGTTGCGGCGGGGCACCATGCCACCGAGCGCTACGGCATCCAGGCGCTCGGCCGCCATTTGTCGGAACATTTCGGCCTCGAGCATACGTTCATCGATATCCCGAACCCCGTCTGAACGCCGGGAATTGCGGCGGCGCACCCACCAAACGAAGTGAAACGTCCACTTAAAAGCTGAGCGGAACGAGTCCGGCGGCGATGGGTGAAAACCCTTGCCGATCAATGACTTCGCATCGTTTTTATGAATCGGGCCTTGAAAATGCGGGCCCCGTTCGCGCACACTAGCGGCGGTATGCGAAGTCGTGACGGTGAATCCAACTCAGAAGTGGGGCGTGAGATGCGAGACAAAGAAGAGAAACGCGTCGACAGCGGCCGCCGTACCTGGCTGATTGCGACATCCGTGGCGAGCGGGGTGGGCGGAGTCGCCACGGTCATACCGTTCGCGGCCTCGCTCGCGCCATCGGCCAAGGCGAAGGCGGCCGGCGCGCCGGTCGAGGTGGACATCGGCGGCCTGAAGCCGGGCGAGATCGTCACCGTGGCCTGGCGCGGCAAGCCGGTCTGGATCCTGAACCGCACCGACGCGATGCTCGCCGACGTGAAGAAGGCCGACCCCGAGCTGGCCGACCCGCAGTCCAAATCCACCTATTCGATGCCGCTGCCCGCGTACTGCGCGAACGAATATCGCTCGCGGGCCGAGCACAAGCACATCCTCGTCGTGATGGCCGTGTGTACGCACCTCGGCTGCACGCCCACCTCGCGCTTCACGCCCGGCCCGCAGCCGAACCTGCCCGACGACTGGCCGGGCGGCTTCCTGTGCCCGTGTCACGGCTCCACCTACGATCTGGCCGGCCGCGTGTTCAAGAACAAGCCCGCGCCGCAGAACCTCGACATCCCGCCTTACATGTTCACCTCGGCCACCACGGTCGTGATCGGCAAGGACGAGAAAGGAGAAGCGTGATGGCCACCGACGACAAGACTGTCGCCACGACGGGTTTGATGGGCTGGATCGATGCGCGTTTCCCGTTCACGGTCACGCTCAAGAAGCACGTGACCGAGTACTACGCGCCGAAGAACTTCAACTTCTGGTACTTCTTCGGCTCGCTCGCGCTGCTGGTGCTGGTGAACCAGATCGTCACCGGCATCTTCCTGACGATGAACTACAAGCCCGATGCGACGCTCGCGTTCGCGTCGGTCGAGTACATCATGCGCGAGGTGCCGTGGGGCTGGCTGATCCGCTACATGCACTCGACGGGCGCCTCGATGTTCTTCATCGTGGTCTACCTGCACATGTTCCGCGGGCTGCTGTACGGCTCGTACCGCAAGCCGCGCGAACTGGTGTGGATCTTCGGCTGCGCGATCTTCCTGTGCCTGATGGCCGAGGCGTTCTTCGGCTACCTGCTGCCGTGGGGCCAGATGTCGTTCTGGGGCGCGCAGGTGATCGTGAACCTGTTCTCGGCGATTCCGTTCATCGGGCCGGACCTCTCGCTCTGGATCCGTGGCGACTACGTGGTGTCCGACGTCACGCTCAACCGCTTCTTCGCGTTCCACGTGATCGCGATTCCGCTGGTGCTGGTGGGGCTGGTGGTTGCGCATCTGATCGCGCTGCACGAGACGGGCTCGAACAACCCGGACGGCATCGAGATCAAGGACAAGAAGGACGAGCGCGGCATTCCGCTCGACGGCATCCCGTTCCACCCCTATTACTCCGTGCATGACTACTTCGGGGTCTGCGTGTTCCTGATGATCTTCGCGCTGGTGGTGTTCTTCGCGCCGGAGATGGGCGGCTACTTCCTCGAGGCCAACAACTTCGTGCCCGCCAACCCGCTGCAGACGCCGCCCGAGATCGCGCCGGTGTGGTACTTCACCGCGTTCTACGCGATGCTGCGCGCCACCACCGATCCGTTCAAGATCGTGCTGATGGTGGTGATCGCCGTGCTCGGGCTGACCGCGCTCTGGCGCGCCCGCGGCAAGTGGCGGATCGGCCTGCCGGTGCTGGCCGCCGCGCTGATCGCGTTCATGGCGCTGACCGAATCGAAGTTCTGGGGCGTGGTGGTGATGGGCGGCGCCGTGATCTCGCTGTTCTTCCTGCCCTGGCTCGACCGCAGCCCGGTGAAATCGATCCGCTACCGTCCCACGTTCCACAAGGTGTTCCTCGGGATGTTCGTCGTCGCGTTCCTGACGCTCGGCTTCCTCGGCACCCAGTCGCCGTCGCCTGCCAAGACGCTGATCGCGCAGGTGTGCGCGCTGGTCTACTTCGCGTTTTTCCTCGGCATGCCGCTCTGGACCCCGCTTGGCACGTTCAAGCAGCCGCCCGAGCGCGTCAAGTTCCGGCCCCATTAATGCGAGCGAGGAGAACACGATGATGAGGACGCTATTGAAGACGTTCCTGCTGATCGGTGCGACGTCGCTGGCACTGCTGGGCGGCACGGCGCGGGCCGGTGAGGGTAATTTTCCGCTCGACCGGGCGCCCGATAACGCGGAAAATCTCGTTGCTCTGCAACATGGCGCGCAATTGTTTGTAAACTATTGCCTGAATTGTCATAGCGCGAATCTGATGCGCTACAACCGTCTGACGGATCTGGGGATCTCCCAGAAGGAGATTGAGGCGAACCTCCTGTTCACGACGGACAAGGTCGGCAATACGATGTCGGTGGCGATGCGGCCCGACGACGCCAAGCGCTGGTTCGGCGTGGCGCCGCCCGACCTCTCGGTGGAGGCGCGCGCGCGCGGCCGCGACTGGCTCTATACGTATCTGCGAAGTTTCTACCGCGACGAGACGCGCCCGACGGGCTGGAACAACGCGGTGTTCGAGAACGTCAGCATGCCTCATGTGCTGTGGCAGTTGCAGGGGCAGCGCGTGCCGAAATACGAGGAAGCGACGAACGAGGAGACGGGCGAGAAGGAGCGCAAGCTCGTCGGCTTCCAGACCGTCACGCCGGGGACGCTGTCGCCGGTGGATTATGATGCTGCCGTGGCCGACCTCGTCGCGTATCTGGGCTGGATGTCCGAGCCCGAGCAGCAGACCCGCAAGCGCGTGGGCGTCTGGGTGCTGCTGTTCCTCGGCATCCTGACCTTTTTCGCCTGGCGGCTCAACGCCGCTTATTGGAAAGATATCAAGTAGACACGCCAAGACCGGCGTGGGGCCGGCGCAAGGAAAGACCTGCCTGGCAGGTCGATCCGCGCGCCGGCCCTCGGCTTTTTTTAGGAAACGCTAATTATGATGGTTCTGTATTCCGGCACGACGTGCCCCTTCTCCCAGCGCTGCCGGCTGGTGCTGTTCGAAAAGGGCATGGACTTCGAGATTCGCGATGTGGACTTGTTCAACAAGCCCGAGGACATCGCCGTGATGAATCCCTACGGTCAGGTGCCGATTCTCGTCGAGCGTGATCTGATTCTGTACGAATCGAACATCATCAACGAGTACATCGACGAGCGCTTCCCGCACCCGCAGCTGATGCCGGCCGACCCGGTGCAACGCGCGCGCGCGCGCCTGTTCCTGCTGAATTTCGAGAAGGAGCTGTTCGTTCACGTCAGCACGCTCGAGAACGAGAAGGGCAAGGCTGCCGAGAAGAACCACGAGAAGGCGCGCCTCGCGATTCGCGACCGGCTCACGCAGCTCGCGCCGATCTTCGTGAAGAACAAGTACATGCTTGGCGAGGAGTTCTCGATGCTCGACGTGGCGATCGCGCCGCTGTTGTGGCGCCTCGATCACTACGGCATCGAGCTGTCGAAGAACGCGGCACCGCTGATGAAGTATGCCGAGCGCATTTTCAGCCGTCCGGCCTACATCGAGGCGCTGACGCCGTCGGAAAAGGTGATGCGCCGTTAACCGGCCTGCGGCCATCGGTGCGCGCGCGGCGCTGCCGCCGCGCGCGCCTGTACGAGGACAGTGATGCAAGAGACTTCCACGAAGCCGTATCTGCTGCGCGCGCTCTACGAGTGGTGCACGGACAACGGCTATACGCCGCACATCGCGGTGCGCGTCGACAACTCGACGCGCGTGCCGCGGCAGTACGTGCGCGACGGCGAGATCGTATTGAACATCAGCTTCGAGGCGACCACCGCGCTGCAGATGGGCAACGACTGGATCGAATTCACCGCGCGTTTCGCGGGCAAGGCGCACAAGCTGGAGGTGCCGGTGGCGAACGTGCTCGCGATCTATGCGCGCGAGAACGGGCAGGGCATGGCGTTCCAGGTCGACCTGGCGGCCGATGAGCCGGGCGAGACGACGCTGGTCGAAGCCGATGAGGCCGAGAGCGGCGGCGCGGGCGGCTCGCGTTCGGCTGCGGGCGCGGCCGAGCCCTCGGAAGGCGCGGACGTGCCCTCCGGCTCGGCTCCGCCCTCGCCGTCACCCGACGACGACGGCTCGTCGGGCAAGAGCAATCGCCCCCGCCTGAAGATCGTGAAATGAGGTAGAATTCGCGGCCATGCCGGCTTAGCTCATCTGGTAGAGCAGTTGATTTGTAATCATCAGGTGGCGGGTTCGAGTCCTGCAGCCGGCACCAAACACTAGTATCAAGTAGTACCGGGAAGTCCCAAAACCCGCGTCCAGCCTAGCGCTGACGCGGGTTTTTTGTTTCTGGAAGTGCCGAGTGGAACCGGGGCATCCCGAAAATTTGGGGGTAAGATTCGGGGTATGACTTCCCGGATTTGGGGGTATGCCGTACCCCCGACGAATAATGAAAACCAAACCTCTTACCGACGCCAAGTGCCGCAACGCTAGATTCGATGAGGCGGGGGGAAACAAACTCTTCGACGGCGGCGGCCTGTATCTCGATCTGCGCTCCAGTGGTTCGAAGAAATGGCGGCTCAAATACCGGTTCAATGGCAAAGAAAACCTGCTGACGTTCGGCGACTATCCCGCGACGTCGCTCGCTGATGCTCGGTCGAGGCGTGACGAAGCGAAGCGGCTGTTAGCGGACGGGAAGAACCCTGCGTTCGAGCGTGACGTCGAGAAGCAGACTCGCGCCATTGCCGCACAGAACACCTTCGAGGCCGTCGCGCTGGAGTGGTACGAGGCGCAGCAAGCGACATGGAGTGCTTCGCACGGGAACCGAGTCAAGAAACAGCTCGATCGCGAGGTGTTTCCCCTGATCGGCCAGCGTCCGATTTCTTCGATCGGCGCACCGGATTTGCTCGCGGTCATTCGACGAATCGAAGGTCGAGAGGCGTTCGAGACTGCGCGCAAGACGTTGCAGACATGCGGCCAAGTCTTTCGCTATGCCGTTGCAACGAGCCGTGCCGAGCGAGATCCGTCGCCGGACCTGCGAGGTGCATTGAAGGCGGTGCCCGTCAAGCATATGGCGCGAGTCGGCGAAAACGAGTTGCCGGAGTTGCTTCGCTCGATCGCTTCCTATGAAGGCGAGCCCGAGACCCGGCTCGCTCTGCGATTCCTGGCATTGACGTTCGTTCGCACCATCGAGCTGCGGCAGGCCGAGTGGACGGAGATCGACTTGGAGCGCCGAGAGTGGCGCATTCCGGCCGAGAAGATGAAGATGCGCCGCGTGCATATCGTGCCGCTCGCCGAGCAGACGATCGCACTGCTTTCCGAGCTGCGCGCGCTGACGGGCCACCGTCGCTGGCTGTTCCCGAACAGCCGTAGACCGTTGCAGCAGATGAGCGAGAACACGATTCTGTACGCTCTATACCGGATGGGCTATCGCAGTCGCATGACCGGGCACGGGTTCCGTGGCCTTGCCTCAACGATCTTGAACGAGAAGGGCTTCAATTCTGACTGGATCGAGCGTCAGCTCGCGCACTCCGAGCAGGACGGTGTGCGGGCGGCATACAACCACGCCGAGTATCTGTCCGAGCGCCATCGCATGATGCAGTGGTGGGCGGACTATCTCGACAAACAGGGTGGGGCGAAGATCATACCAATCGCGGCGGCAAGATAGACCCGTGCCGCCACACGTATGACCCCCTTGTCACGCCCCTCCCACCATTTTCCAGTACTTGGTCAGACGCTACCGACTCCCTGCATTTCGGTATGAATATGACCCCCCTTGGGGTGTCGGGGGTAGAGAAAATACGCGGGTGTGAGCCCCCGCGTCTCTGCCCTAGACGCAGGGTCCCCCGCTTTCCGGCCGCCCCGACACTTGCGGCAGGCGTAACAATGCCGGATCGGGGCGCATCGTGGATGCCCCCCCTTCAAAACACGTTGCTGACGCCCTTCGAATCCCGGAGAGCCTTGTCCCGTCTGGCTTCACGGTCGATGCAGATGATCGAGGCCTGTCCGCTCAATGCAAAACGACTTGGAGATTTGGAGATAAACGGCCGAATCAGCCGCAAAGCCTTATGGGGTAAGGCTTTGCGTGTCTCCAAACGATTTGGAGAACGCTGGAGATACTGGAGATAAACCGGGCTGGATTGTTACGTCTGCGGCAAGATTCGCGGCAGCCGCCCGCCCGGTTCCGTCTGGAGCGGATCGCTCAAAGTAACTTTGACGCACGGGCCAAAAATGCCGCGCAAAGGAATGCCCGCCACCGCCCTCCCGGACGGCGGCGGTGCATTTCACAGCTCAAGCGTGAAGATGGACGGCAACACGCGGTAGACCATGAATTTCCCGTGACCGGGGATGTACTCCTGCCGGTATGGATAGCCGTCGCTACGTGGCATCAGCACGCCGCGCTTCATCAATGCCTTGGCGACGATCTTGTGATCGGAGCCGGCGCACACGTCCTTGCGAAACACGGCCGCTTCGATCAGGTATTCCGTCTCGACGCTTTCGGCATCGTCGGCGCTCATCTTGCCGCCGAACTCGGCGTAATACTCCCGATCGGAGGCGATGGGCGTGCGGCGCTCGTCGCGCTTCACGTGCTGCTTGAAGCCCGCTCGATGCGGCACGTTCGGCCGATGGTCGTCCTGTGCCCGGTTCATCCACACGAAACGGTTGTCGCCGTGCGCGGCGAGGAAATGCTGTACCTGCCGCACGGCTTCGGCCTCGTCCGAGTTTCCCGTGCCGCCGCGTAGTTCGAGCCAGCCTTCGAAGCAGCGACGCGCGGCCTCGACCGCTTCGCCCTCCGGCCAGCCGGTTAGCCCGTGCGCCGTCGCCAGCTCGCCGGCCACCGCAACGAGGCAGAACCGCTTGGCGACGCGTGCGACCTGCGAATGCGAGCCGTCCGGCACCCATTGCCCGACCAGCTCGTCGACGCGCACACGCAGATGCTCGGCCAGCTCGCCGGCCTGCGACGACGCCCACTCGATGAACGCGGGGCCGGCCGTGCCGTAGTGCATGCCGGCGTGCCGCTCTAGATGCTCGATCAGTGCGGCCGGCGTCGGGAAGCCGTGCAGCTTCTCCACGACGCCCATTTCGCCGACCTCGGCCGGGATCGCGGGCAAGCGAACCTCGATACCGCCCTTCATCGGCTTGTTTCCCTCGGCCATCAACGCGGCCACGCTCTTTTCGCCGTTCGACAGGAACAGCAGCCGCCACGTGAGCACGGGCTTGGCCGAGCCGCTACGCGACGCGCGAGCCTTGCCCGACTCGTTCGCAAGCATGTAGATCACATCGCCGACCAAGCGCGGCTCGACCTGTCCGATTTCATCGAGGATCAGCAGCGCATCGCTATGCTGCGTGGCGACAGCTTCGAGCGCGTTGTCGGTTGCTTTCCAGCTCCGCACGTAGTCCGGCGAGCCGAACACGGATGCGGCGATGACGCCGCCCGTCGACTTGCCCTTGGACGTCGTGCCGAGCAGGTGAAAGCCGCCCGACTGAAGCCCGGAGAAGTGCAGCAACGGACCAGCGAAGGCGGTAGCGACGCAGAACAGCAGCCGGCTATTGCCGACGCAGTAGGCCGCGACCTCGCGCTGCCAGTCGTCCAGCGTGCCACGCTCCTTGAACTGGCTCTGGATCGGCGTATCGGCCTGATAGATCAGCGCCTCTTTGCCGGTGCCAATCACGCGATCGGGCAGCACGAACGCGCCGTGATGCCAGCCGACGCGCGGCACGCAGCGCACTCGCTCGTCCGGCTGCGCCATCTGCACATAGTTCGCGATCTGCGTGCGGGCGATCTGCGTGACGCCGAGCTTCACGCCCATATCGAGCAGCATCCGGCGCAGCTCCGTGCCGTCGCCGGCAAAGAGCCCCGCCGGCACCGCCCACCGTTTCAGGATGCCGTCGCGATCCGTGAATTCGAGCAGGTAGCCCCACTCGCTGTTCATCTCGTTGCGCGTCTCCGCGATCACGTCGATTCGCGTACTGACCCAATGCGGCGGGAGCGGATCGCCCTGATTGTTGAAGCCGTGAAACCACACGCCCTTGTCGTCGACGACGAACCGCGACTTGCCGTCCTGCGCACGGGCTGTTTTCGGGCGCTTGGCGGGCTTCGCGGCGGCTGGAGCGGCCTTGCCCTTGCTAGCGTCAGCCGAGCCGGCCGGCGCGAGCGTAGCCCGCACGGCGGCGGCCACCGCCTCCGGGCCGACGTGCGCAGCCAGGTCGTTGAAGTCCGTCCCGGCCGCTGTACGGTTCGGACCGAAGTCCGGCACCGCGACGATGCCGGCGACGGCTTCGGCCGCCGCGCGGGCCTTCGTCACGCCCGGATTGCCCTTCGTAGTGTGATCGTCGTCGGCGCACACGACGATGCGGGCGTCCGGATACTGCCCGCGTAGCGCCGTCGCGACCGCGTGCAGGTTGCCGGCGTCGAACGCGACAGCGGCCGGATAGCCGGTCGCGGCCGCAAGCGTCGCGCACGTGGCGTAACCCTCGCCAATCAGCAACGTCGACGGCGCGGAAGATAGCAGGCCGCCGATCAACGAGAAGCAGCCCGCCTTGCGGCCGTTCGGCAGATAGCGCTTCTGGCCGTCCGTCAGGACGAATTCAAGCGTCCACAGCTTCCCGTCCGCGTCACGGGCCGGGATGACGAGTGCGCCGTCGCAAGCGGCCGTGCCGATGCACAAGCCGCCGCGATAGACGCGCAGCGCGTCGACCGGGATGCGCTTGCGAACGAGATACGGGTGATCGGCCGGCGCAGGCTCGGCCGCCGACCAGATCGATTCGGCGAGCGCCGACGCGGCTTGCTGCTTCTCGGTCAGTTCAGCCAGCTCGGCCGCTTCGCGGGCCGCGCGCTCGGCTTTCTGCCGCTCGCGCTCCGCTGGATCGACCGGCTTCGCCCGATGCGCACGCGGATCGAAGCCGCCGACCTTAGCGAGATGAAACAGCGTGTTGATGGTGATCTTGCCGCCCTTGAACGACTTCCACACATCGCGCGCGTCCTTGCCGTTGTAGTTCTGCGCGCCTTGGCTCCATTCGTTCCAGAGGGCGAAGCCCTCCTCGCCAAACTCGGCCTTGAGCGCCATCCCCACCTGACGCCACGTGTCGCGGTCGTCAGGCGGAACATAGCCGAGCGCGACTCTCGCCCGCTCGAATTCGGACATGGGTGCGTTACTCATAGGTTCCCACTGGACGCGCGTCGGCAGGCTCCCGATTAGTAGTCCATATCGGGCATGCAGCTACTCGACGCGCGAAGAGTTGAATGATGCGACGATGTCTAGCGGCGGAGTGTCAGCCGGCCGCGCGAGGCACCGACAGAACCGCACCGCCGGCCGTGACGTCGTTGCTGTAGACGTAGCGGCCGAGCCGCGACTCGCCAAGGGCGTCGTTCGCCGCCTCCAGCGCCGCGCCGATCGACGGCAGGGACGCGCGGAACAGGCTCAGCACAAGCCAGTAGTCGTCATCGGACATGGCCTTGTCGGCCGCCCAATGCAGGCTGTCCAGCAGCTCCATTGCATCGCTGATCCGCGTGCCGATGCGGTTGCGGTCGGGACGATTCACCTCGGCCACGAAGTGCGACGCGAGCGGTTGCACGGCATTCTTGTTCGTCTTTGCCATGGCCGCCCCTCAGTGCGTCGTGCGCGGTTCGCGCGTGACGAGGCCGAGCGCCGCGAACAGGTGCTGTTGCACGCGCCCCATCAGGCCGGCCGCGAACGCTTGGCGGC
Organism: Burkholderia glumae LMG 2196 = ATCC 33617; assembly: GCF_000960995.1. Lineage (NCBI taxonomy): Bacteria > Pseudomonadati > Pseudomonadota > Betaproteobacteria > Burkholderiales > Burkholderiaceae > Burkholderia > Burkholderia glumae. The sequence continues at coordinate 1,404,887 of NZ_CP009435.1, forward strand.
TGATCGTCAGGCGATGCGCGTCGACGTCGCCTGCGTCCTGCATGGCGGCTTCCATGCCGCGCGCGAACGCGGCGGCCTGATGCGCCGCATAGTCGTGCAGCCGCACGTCACCTTTCAGGTCGAGCCACGCGTCAGCGCAGATCGCACCCAGGTCGACGGCGAATTGCAGCTCGATCGGAGCGCCGGTATCGAGCGGCGGCGCATTATCGAATCCATTGATAACCGCGGTTCGGATGCGCTGATCAGTCATGGCACACCTCCGGCTGCGCGGTACGGCGCATTTCGGCCGAGTACCGACTCGCAACGCCTTGCCCCATGTCGACGAGCGAGCGCTCGTAGGTGTCCTCCGGAAGATGCGCACGGACGGCATCGAACAGCGCTTCGAGATGGGCGAACTGATGGGCCGCACACATGGCGATCATCTTGACTTCGTTCGGCAGGCGGAATTCAGACATGGCGCACCTCCAGGATCGACGCGAGGAGTTGCCGGACGTCGATCGTGCAATCCTGCTCCGCTTCGCCGCGAATCGGTGTGAGGTTCCAGTCATGCACGGCAGCATGCGTGAATTCGCCAAACCGCCGATCGTAGGCGCTGCGCCCCGCGACGGGGCCGCCCAAGATCCGCACGCGCCAATCGTGATCGGGCGTCGGGGAAGCCGATGCCACCTCAACCAGCATGCCAATGCGTGAGCGCGCATCGCATTGTGTGACGATCGCCAGATCGCCAATCTTGCAGCGCAGCTCAGCCATGGCGTACCTCCGCACGAACGAGCGCCGCGATCGCTGCCAGTGCCGCGCCGGTTGCATCGAGGGCGTCTTGATACGTGCTGGCGGTTGCCGCGTCGCGCAATGCTGCGCGGACGATGGATTGAATGAGGTGGGATTGCTGCCCGGTACGGGCGTGCGTGGACTGGCGCATTGGGTGCGACCTCCTTTTGCTGGGTTCGGAACCCGGCCCCCAACGCCAATTGGGGTGGCCGAGCACATGACGGAGTTGGCGTACCGGCGCAAAAGGAAACCGGCGTGCCCGAAGGCACCCCCACCAAGGCCCGACCATTGAAGGCGCTTAGCGTGCGGACGTAAAAAAACCGCGCTGCGGCGGTTGTCCGCCTTTTGCATGTTCCGGACGCCAATCCGGGTCGCTGTTGTCTCAGCGACGCGCACAGAATACCGCGCGATGCTGGACGACGCAAATCGCGACGCCCTCGCCGTGTATTACCTAGTGCAAAGCGACTTTGGGCGAGCATCAGGCGGCCTCCCCCTTGAGCACAGCGATCGCCAGCTTGAGCTGCTCGATATCCAGTCGCGAGCTGGCCTGCGCCAGTGATTGGCCGAGCGCGACGCCCCGCAGCAGGGCGCTAACTTGCAAGCGGCGCGTCCCGTCCGTGCACTGCGCATCGATGTCGTTGTAAAGCGCACGATAGGCTTTCCGCAACTGTCGATACTGCCAACGACGATAGTTCGCCGAATCCTGTTCAGCAGCGGCGATCGCCTGGACGAACTTCTCGCAGGCGGTGCCAAGTTGCTTTGTCGTCAGGCGCGGGGCTTCGAGCGCGAGCGTCGAGGCGAGCGTGACGGCGATCGCAACCAGCTTGCCGGTGTCGTCCCCACGGTTCCAGAAGCAACCCTCGATGTCATCGAGGATTCCGGCGAGCTTGCGGAGTCGGGCGTCGCGGCAACGCACGAACGCGGCGTCGCGCGCCGTGACGGCCGCGCCCATCGAGCGACCATACGGGCCGCCGCGACTGATCAGCGGGGCATGCGCGCTCATGCTTGCCCCCGTGTGGACTGACGGGATTCGACCCATTGCTGGACGTCGGTCGCGCGCCAGCCGACGCTACGAGCCCCTAACTGGACCGGCGCTGGAAACTTGCCTTCACGAATCCAGCGATACAGCGTTGTTTTCTTGACGCCGACACAATCCAGCACACCAATAAGTCGAAGAATCTTAAGAGCCATTTTCTGTTCAGAAATGGCCTGTTCAGCAAAAAAAGAGGAAAGCGGCAGCAATAAACCGCGCCGTACTATCAAAGTACGGGCGCAATGAAGTTCGCGGAAGACGCACAAAGTAACTTTGCAAAGTTACTTTGCACGGCGCGCCGCGCGCGGTATCATCCGTCCTAACAAGAGCTATGCGTTTCCTAGGCGCGGTGGCTCTTGTAGTTCCTCCAATTATGGAACAGGCAGCCAAGCCAAAAAACGCCGGTAGGTTGCGTTGGTAGCGCACCTCCGGCACCCCGCCTTGCCACTGCAGCGAAGCCGGCTCAATATGAGCGTGCTTTTGTCACTGCTTTCCTTTACTAACCGATCGCAAGATTTTCTGGACCTGCGTTCGCGTAAGTGCCGACAAGTATCGCAATTATATCGAAAGGTCTGCCCCCATAAAAGGGGGTATCGCGGGATTCGAGTATTCGGAGTACATCGAGAGGGAAGGCAGGGAGTCACCCTGGCGAGTGACCCTTGCCCAAAGTTACTTTGCTGTATTTACGAGTACGATTTAAATGGCAAATCTTCCGCTTTTGCCTGCCCTGGGGTTGCCAACCACTGCCACAATTGATCTTGTGTAAGGTTACCTTCGCAGATTCGCAATAGTGCTTCGCCAAGATCGTGACTCTCAACGACACTTAATCGACCGCAAGAATTGATAACGCTCGGCACGCTTGGATCGACTCCCGGGTGACATAGCGTCACGCAGAATGTTCCTTTATATCCATGAACTTCCGAAGCTGCCAGAACCTCAACCGCCGAGTTGTAGTCAACAAGCTTGTCATTTGTCTTGGACTTGAGTTCCACAATAATGTCAGGAGATCCGGATAAACGCAGCAGATAGTCAGGCGCCCCTGTGATGCCTTTGTCGTCAAGACGTTGGAAGTCGATTTTTAGCAAGCTGAGTACAGATTCAAATGCAGTCTCAAACGCAGTGCCGCGGGCCGAATAGTACGCGTTGACATGTTGTGAATGAGGGCATTTTTTTGCACGAACCGCATGACGTTCAGCTGTTCGTTGCCGCTGCTGCTTTTTCCATTCGCGAGCCGTGTCTCGTAGCCAATTCGCCTTTGCCTGCGGCGATGGCCGCGCCTTTTCAAATGCTTGAATGCGAATCTTATCTGCTTGCGGTTCGCCCAGCATTAGCTGGTCTAGTGAAGTAAAGCCACGCAATCGAAGCGAAAGTATCTCGGTGCGGGTTAGCGAAAAATCTGCCCCTCGCATATTAAGCCAAGTCATCCATATTACATCGTCGGGCAAGCCTTCCGAAATTCGAATCGCTAGTCGTCGCAAATATCGGGGAAGCTTTCTCAAGTTTGCGAGATCGCCATCCGGGATGGATAAATAAGAGGGGCGAGTGGCGCCGCTCGTTCTAATATCAGTCGCTGCCTCTATTATTGCGGCTACTCCTTGTAAGATCCAGGAGACATTTCCGAACATTTCCCGTAGCTGCCCGGCACTCAATGTTAGGAAGAGATTTTCCAAATCCCTGAGGGTCGCGCCGTTTATCCAGTCAAGCGTGATTTTTGTCGCATTAATTGGATCTGGATCGGCTTGCCAAGTCGGCTCAATTAGCTCCGAGCTATAAGAGTCGGCGTCTATCAGCATTCCGCTTCCTAGTTGATATGGCAAAAATCTCGTCCTCTTTTCGCGTCTGCCACCTCTGAACTCCGGTGAACTAAAGCACATCGCGATAGATAAAAAGGCGAGCCTGTTAGGGTCGCCGGTATTAAGATGGGTCGGCAAATAATTTGACAGCGCTGCGGCATGCCTCGCCAGATGTTGTGCGACGACAATGCCGGTCTCTGGTAGTAGGCCGGAATGCGCGATCGCTTTGCCCAGTTGCGTGGCAACGAGGCGTCCCAGTGTTGATTCAATTAGCAAGCGCTCGTTTACGAGAAAGTTTACCGATTCATTTAGTATCGGCGACCATTTCTCAAATGCACTCGTGTTCCGATCTTGTTCTCGAAGACCACTTAATGTTGATTTGACAAGAGTGTCTACCTCGGATCGCGAGGTGCATAGTCCTGAGGCAACGAGTTGCAATGCAAGTTGATCAAAGCGGGTTGGATTAATTCTTGATGTTAGTGGCGGTAAGCTGCCAAGGTCTAGATAATGACTGGATGCCCTGGCCTTTTGCTCGCGATCCGCTATGTAAACTACTCGACCATAATCGTGCTCAAATCCCATTCGCCCGACTCGACCGGCCATGTTGTGAAACTCTGACGCCGGAATCGGCTCATACATTCTCTTATCACTGTTCCAGCGCTCCCACGAAATAATGGCGGCCCCCAACGGAAAGTTGACGCCTGCCGCTAAAGTCGTCGTTGCGAATACGACATCGAGCTTTCCTTCGGATAAGTGACTCTCGATAACCTCACGCTCTTCTTCCGTGAGGTCAGCGCTGTGAACAGCGAATCGATGCGGTAAATATTTTGCCAAGAGAGAAGTCGCTGACGTTGCCGGCAAAGCGTCAAATGCAAGCGACAGCTGACCGGTCGCCCCTCCTGAGAGCGCAGTGTAATGGTTGTCTGCTAGTTCGTACGTTTGCTTTCGGCTAGAGCAGAAAACTATAATTGGGCTTGGTGCGGGCGTTTGGCCCAGTAAGGTTTTTAGAACGCTTGCTATATCGAGCCGCACCCCGGCAGCGTGCGCCGTACGAACAATATTGTCAGGTGCCCCTGTTGCAACAGAATGAATGCCATCATTGGCCCAGCATTCGTAACGTAATTGTTTTTCGCGCCGCATCTCCATAACAAGCGAGACACCGAGCCATTGCGCAAGCTCCTGCGCATCTCGGGTTTCCAGGACAGCAGAGAGGCCAACGAACTGCCGCCACCCGGCATTGCGCATAAGAGTCAGAAGGACTTCAACGTTTTGGCCGCGATTTTCGTCCCCAATAAGTTGAATCTCGTCACATACAACCACCGTTGATCGCATGTCGGTTGGGACGCCACTTGCAGATAGCAACGCCAGATATTTTTCGTAAGTGGCAACAACGAGAGGTGCTTGGAGAGGGTTACGGGGAATGCTCCCATCGGCCGCTTCGATAGAATCTCCCGTTGCAATGACTAGCGATGTCAAATCGCCGTTGAGATGGCTATCAATTAATGTCGAACGAAAATCGTCAAATTTTTGTTTGGCCAGCGCCCGATGCGTCAATAAATAAACGGTCCGACAATTTTTCTCAAGGCCATTCGCGATCGCCCATATGGCAATTTGGGTTTTTCCTGTAGATGTTGGCGAAACGACAAGTACACTCTCCCCTCGACCCACTCCCGCCTTCAGCGCTGAAAACTGAGCATCTGTAAGCGAATAATCGTCCCCTTCTTTGAATACGAGTTTTTCTACTGTTTGATCCGATAACCCGTGTTCATCCGGCAGTTCGTATTTCATCTTGGTCCCCGTCACTCTAAAGTGCGTTGGTGTAAGCCCATGGCGTTTACGGGCGTTTTTGTTCGCCGATATTTACACTATTAGACATTGATGCCGTCGTCAATATTTTGAGCTAGGCACGACCAAGTGTCTGTCGAATACGGGACAGATACTCTATCCACCTCCTTGCTTTGCCCTCGCGAAGCAGTTGTCCGTCATCGTGATCGAGGCATTGAATATGTCCGAAACCGATCCTTTTCGGACATATGGCGTAGCCATGTCCAAAAATAAGCCTTTCGTATTTTCGTACATGCGATATGATTCGGACATCCTTTTTGAACACATTGGGGCATGGCATGTCACGGACCTTCGCATACGCGCGCGTCAGCACGGCGGACCAGACGGCTGCTAATCAAATTCGCGAGATCGAGGCAGCCGGCTTTTCCGTCGACAAGCGCAGGGTCGTGACGGAAAGTATCTCCGGTAGCGTCAGCGCGAACCAGCGGCCCGGTTTTTTGAAGTTGCTCGACAAGATGGAAGAGGGGGACGTGTTGATCGTCACCAAGCTTGACCGGCTTGGGCGGAACGCGATGGACGTGCGCACGACGGTCGAAGAACTTTCGAATCGAGGCGTTCGTATCCACTGCCTTGCACTTGGTGGTGTTGACCTTGCGAGCGCGGCCGGCCGTATGACGATGCAAGTTCTAAATGCAGTCGCCGAGTTCGAGCGTGATTTGCTCATTGAACGGACCAATTCAGGGCTTGCGAGGGCGAAGGCGGACGGTAAGCGGATGGGGCGGCCATCGGCTCTGTCTGAGGCGCAGAAATCAGATGCGTTGCGCCGTCTTGGGATGGGCGAGAGTATCGCGGCAATCGCTCGGCAGCTTGGAACGAGCCGCCAGACGATTATGCGTATTCGCGGTGCCGCCGAGCAGGCGACTTGATGCCAGGACGCGGGTGCAGCGCGTAGAAACAAGCTGACCGCCTTAAGGCGGTCAGAGCTGGGAGCAGCCGATTCCGAAAGTATGGACTAAGCGGCTTTCTGATCTTCGTCGGGCGGTGCGTTCCGGCGCAACATGACGTCAAATTCAAAGTCGAGCGGGATCTGAATGGGTTCGTCCGTTGCATGCACACGATTCCAGTGATCTGCATCGTCGACCAGAGAGACCGCGTCGCCGACCATCTGTTCACGCCGTTGCATTAGCCCCTTGTGTGCCACGTGACGCGGCGCATCGTCCAGCGTGTGCCACAACGTCAATTGGTCCTTCCCGCTACGTTGTGTAACCGCGAAATTGACGCGGTACGGCCTACCCGTTTCATCGTCGACGGCAGTTTCTTCGCGCGCAGCAGCGGAGAGTTTTTCCGCCAACAATGCCTCAGGCGTCTTAGGCGTTGGCGGTGTGACTCCCTTGCTAATAGCGAAACGAGCTACCTCATGCATATCGACTGATTGTTCGCCGGTCTCTTCCCGATACCAACGAATGATGGCTTGATATTGCTGTGCACGCGTCTGCATGTGAATTCCTTTCAAATGCCCACCGGTGCTACGTCTCCCCAACCGTCCACAGCAGCCCCCGGCGTGACCACGGAACGAACCTTCACCAAGTGGTCGCGAAATCTATCGTAACGACCAGTTCGGTGTTGCAACTGCCCGGCGACAAGGCCGGGGTGAATCTTTAAGGCAGCGGCCAAGCTGCGAATATCTCGTTCAGCGAAAAAAGGTGCTTTGCGAGCAATAAACGCATCCATGGACTTCGCTGGTACACAGAACTCGGAGGCCGCAAGATTGGCCTGCCTTTCCTGTTCGGGAATGTCTGGCCCAGCGCCTGCCTTGCTTCCCTCCAACTCGGCGTCGATCTCGATTCGATCTTTGCCATGCCCCCTCAGAACATGCTCAAGCTCATGTCGCAGGACAAACCAAAAATTGTCAATTCGGTCGTGCCGAAACGACATGCCGATAACCGGCGACTGATCGTCCAGCCAAAAGCAAACCCCGTCGATCTTCGCGCTCGGCAGCGATTCCACTATGACAAACCGAATTCCTGCCTCGGCGAGAATGCGTGGAACCTTTCGGGTTTCTTCGACCGAAAGCACAAGCTGTTTGAGTCGATCAATCGCACGGCGTACGCCAAAGACCGAGAACTGGCCGACGAGAAGCTCGCTTGCGATTTGACGAACGCGGTACAGCCAAGCAAGTTGGGCCGGAGTCGTATCCCCGCCGACTGCTGTTTTCTTTGCTGCGTGCGGCAAAAATTCAATGTCGTTGACCGTAGGAACGCCAAAGAACTTTGCCAAGGAACTTTCGACCGCCGGGATGTCCTTGACGTCTGTTGCGTCCAGCCAGCGGCGTTTAATCATTTCGGCGACCGGCAAACCACGAAACACCTCGGCGCGTGTTGCTCTTCCCGGGTCCGGGCGTGAGACCAAGCGGGCGCGGGCGAGGTCGTAGTCTTTCTGAAGGGAAAGGAACTCTTCCGCTGGAACCTCAAACACCTCCTCCAGTACGATCGCGATCTCAGCAGAGACGGCCTGTTTGCCGGAGATAAGCTTGTTCGTCGTCGACTCGCTAATGTCTAGTACGGCTGCGAGTAGCCGTTGCGTCCATCCGCGTTCGGCGAGCAGGGCTTCAATGAGTTGTCCGGGCGTCTTGTAGTCGATCATGGTGGGCCCATTCTAGCGAAATTTCTAAATTTCGCAAGCACATATGTATATATATACAGTGTAATTTCGGAAATTATCGTGAGGCATGTGCACGAAATGCCCAATTTTGTGGGGCGGGATCCGAAATTCAGCGAGTGGACCGCATCAAGGAGATGTCGGCAGCGCGGGGGCGGTGGCGCGGCGGGACAGCTTTGCGCGCTGGGCTCCAGATGAGAGCAACGTTCTCTGCTCAGATCACTAGGGAGGCTATCTCCAAGTCTGTCTCCAAGAAATGTGGTCATTTGGAGATACACTTGGAGATAGTCGAAGGCTTACCCGGTAAGGACTTTCCGCGATTTTGGGCGTTTATCTCCAGATCTCCAGCGGTTTTCATTCTTGCGCCGCTTGCCGCCAGTGCCGGGGTGCAGAGGTAATTCGGAACGCCTGTGGAGTGTGGGGGTGCGTTTGGGGGTTCGCTAGTTGGTCGTGTGATTTTTTGTTAAATAAAATCAATGACTTGGCGGATTATTGTTGATCCTGCAGCCGACCATATCCAGCAAGGAGTTACGCAATATTTGCGTAGCCCCTTCGCGTTTCCAATACCCCTCACGTTTCTCATGCAGGTCAGCGATACTGCCAACGGGCCACGGTGCCGTGTATGTTTCTTGCGGCCGTGGCGCTCTTTGCCCCGCCACTCGTTGCTCCGCCTCTAACCCCTTGTCGAGCGTTCGGTGCGTCGGGCCGCCCGCAGGCCGCGGAGTTGATCGATGCCGACTAGCTCGCATGGTGTCGAAACGCGAACGCAGCTTACCTTTCGTCCAACGGTAACCCGGCCGGACGCGATGCTGCGGCCTGGTGTATCCCCGTTGTCGAAATCGAAACTGTCTCGACGGATGCGAGCGGCCATGCCATCGCGCCTAAAGACGCCATATCGATTACGACCTCGGTTTACGGCCCCGTTCACACGTTCATCGAGCATCTGGTGTCCGGTGCGCCCCCCGCGAAATGAACTGCTGTCTGATGCACTTGGCCAGCAAGCAATATGGAAATTCTCAGCATAACTGAAGATGCACCGACCTATACCGGCGCTTGCGCAAAGCTATCGGCTTGACTCGTCGGCAGCTCTGAAGTCATGCACATGGTGCGCATTTCAAATCCTGGGCACCAATTACTCGATGGCGGGCTATGGCAGTGGCGAGAAGACGGTGCGCGATATGTCAAAATCGGAGCGGCCCATCTGAAGGCTTTCATGGCGGTCGTGAAGGCGGGTTCGGCTTTCGCGAGCACAGTCAAGGATGAGAATTTCGCCGCGTTCGCCAAGAGCTGCAACGGCCCGGCGTACTATGACAACAACAACGACGGCAAGATGAAGATCAATTTCAAAAAATTCGAAAAAGCTGATGCAGCAACGAAAGAGGCGAAATGAAACGGATCGGCTTGGCAGTGATCGCTGCGCTCGCGTTGTCGATCAGTACGGCAGCGCAAGCCGATCAGCTTCGATCGGGTGTCTATGCCTTGCGTAGCGTTCCCGGCGCGCAACTGGACTATCGAAAGCTTTACCTTGCTGTCGACAACGGTCACATCACAGGTTTCTTCGACAATCCGTCCACCGCGCCAGCCGCCAATCATCCGGATCGGGATCCGACTTGCCGCTTTCTGTTGAAGAGCACGTCGGTGGCGAGGAACGAAGTGGATTTCGCCACGCAATTTGGTGGAGCTCAGGGCCAACCGATTTCGGTGTCGTCGAATGCGAAAGGCGTGTGGTCGGTACGCGTGCATGGCGATCTGCCGAACTGCGATGTTCCTACGATCTCTACCGGAGATGCGCTGACGTGTAGAAGTTCAGACTTGATCTGACAGTAAGGCCTTGCCAAGAGGCGGGGTTACCCGTTTTGATAGAGGTGCGAATCTTCATCAAAACAGCGCGCAAGCGCCAAGGAGTAACCCCGTGAGTAGTCTCAACCAAAACGTTATCCGCCACAAGATCGGTCTGCTGAATCTGGCCGCCGAGCTCGGTAACGTGTCGAAAGCCTGCAAGGTGATGGGGCTGTCGCGCGATACGTTCTACCGCTATCAGAATGCCGTGACCGAGGGCGGCGTCGATGCCCTGTTCGACAGCAATCGGCGCAAGCCGAATCCCAAGAATCGCGTCGAAGAGTCAACGGAAATCGCCGTTCTGGCCTATGCCATGGAGCAGCCGGCCCACGGACAGGTTCGGGTCAGCAACGAATTACGCCGGCGCGGCATTTTCGTGTCTGCATCCGGCGTTCGTTCGATCTGGCTGCGTCACGAATTGTCGTCCTTCAAGCTGAGGCTCGTGGCGCTGGAGAATCAGGTCGCTGAAAAAGGCATCGTGCTGAGCGACGATCAGGTGGCCGCGCTGGAAAGAAAGCAGGACGACGATGTGGCTCATGGCGAAATCGAAACCGCTCACCCCGGCTATCTGGGCTCGCAGGACACGTTCTACGTGGGCACGATCAAGGGCGTAGGCCGGATTTACCAGCAGACCTTCGTCGACACCTACAGCAAAGTGGCGATGGCCAAGCTGTACACGACCAAGACACCGATCACGGCGGCCGATCTGCTCAATGACCGGGTGCTGCCGTTCTTCGAGGAGCACGGCATGGGTGTGATCCGCATGCTGACCGATCAAGGCACGGAGTATTGCGGCAAGCCGGAATCGCACGATTATCAGCTGTACCTGGCGCTGAACGACATCGAGCACACCAAAACCAAGGCGCGACATCCGCAGACCAATGGCATCTGCGAGCGGTTCCATAAAACCATCCTGCAGGAGTTTTATCAGGTCGCGTTCCGCCACAAGCTCTATCTGACGCTGGTGGAACTGCAGGTCGATCTCGATACTTGGCTGATGTACTACAACGGCGAGCGAACGCATCAAGGTAAGATGTGTTGTGGTCGCACGCCTTTGCAAACGCTCATCGCGGGCAAGGAGGTGTGGAAGGAGAAAGTGAGCCACCTGAATCTGATCTGACAGTCACGCACCGTCGGAACGGGTAACTGTCAGATCGGGTCGCGACTTCTACAGCTGACGTTCAGTGCTGAGCGCGCTTGGATCGGTTTCGCCACGGTTGCTAGTCAACGGGCGCGCTTGTACGCCAAGCCCGAGGCTCCGGCGGCCACCAGGGCTTATTTGGTCAAGGACGATGTGGCTGCGGTGCTCGCACGAAAAGGGGATTGGGTGCGAGTCGATTATTTTTTCCGCGGCACCGACCTGATACGCTGGATCAGGCGCTCCGATTTACGGACGGAGTGATCGAACTCGCCCCGCCGCGATTTCGAAGCGATTCATATTTCCCGGTATTCGCCGTTGGATTTGCTTTTAACTTGAATTGAATAGATCAAATACTATTGAGTAGTCCGACGCTTTCGAGCCCGATCCGGTCGTCGGGAGATTGGGCATGAAACAACGATTCAGCAAAGAGCGGATCATCGGTTTCTTGCGCGAGGCAAGGGCAAGGCATTCTGCGGATGAGCGATGTGGGCCTGGGCATATCGGCGGGGCGTGAAGCCGTGTCAGATCGAACCAGAAAAGCCAGACCAGTCTGTCTATATTCCTGGCCGATTCGGCCGATCGCTGCGCGAATCACGGCCACCGCGCCGAAGCGTTCAAGCCGGCGCAGCAACCGCCATCTGCGGCGGCCGCCGCGAACTCGGCCACGCACAGCCGCCGCCGATCCCATCTTTCTCACCTCGCACACCACACCAATGTGACAAAAATGGTAAATTTCGTCTTAGGGATAAACCCGTATTTTTCCTGCCACGTGCAAATACCATTCATCAGCGCCCCGAATCGCCCGCTTTCCCTTGCCAGCCGTGCAATCTAGCCGTTGCGCAGCATCAGGCCGCGAGCGCCGGGGCCGCTTCCAGTTTTGCTCGCCGGCTTCCGACCTGGCCCCGCAAACCTTTTCGCGCCGCCTCCCTCTCTGTGCGCCGGCACGGTTGGCCATCGTATTTCACATTCGATTTTTCCCGAAGCTGTTAAATTCCGGTCTCCGTCGATCCGTCCGAGCGCCGCTTGCCCCCGCGCGTTGCTGAGTATCCGCCCCTGCCATGTCCGCCATCACCGTTGCTCTGGCTACTACCGCGCTGTTCGGACTCGTGATGCTCGTGCTGCTCGGCTCGCTGGTGCGCACCGGCGCGGCCGGCGTGCGCGAGTGGTTCGCGGCAAACCTGATGCTGTCGGTGTCGCTCGCGCTGCTGCTCGCGCGCGGCAGGATGCCCGACATCTTCACGGTGGTGCTCGGCAACGGCATGCTGGTGCTCTCGGGCGTCACGCTCTATGCCGGCTACGCGCGCTTTCTCGGCTTGCCGCCGCGCTGGCCCTGGCTCGCGCTGTTCACGGGCCTGACGCTGCCGGCCCTGGTTTACTGGCACTACATGGCCGACAGCATCCCGACGCGGGTGGGCATCACCACGTCCTACACGGCCATCGTCTGCATCGCGATCGCGGTCATCGTGATCCGGCGTTATCGCACGGGCCAGTCGCGCTATCCCTATGTCGCCACCGCAGGCCTGGCCGCGCTGTTCGCGATCAGCCAGATCCTGCGCGGCGCCTACTTCATGATGCTGCCGGGGCCGGTGGGCGCGCAGGCGTATCTGGGCACGTTCAACATCAGCCTGCTCTGCGTGGGCGCGGCGATCATGCCGGTGATGTCGATGTGCGCGATCATGATGGTTCACGATTCGATGCAGCTGGCCGCGCGCCGCGTGATCGACCACGACTTCCTCACGCGTGCGCTGTCGCGGCAGCGTTTCGAGGTGGTGGCGCGCGCCCGCGTGCGCGATGCGGAACGCGATGGCACGCCGCTGTCGCTGCTGCTGATCGACCTCGACCACTTCAAGTCGATCAACGACACCTACGGCCACGCGGGCGGCGACGCGGTGCTGCGCGAGTTCGCCGAGCTGATGCTGCAGAAGCTGCGCGGCGGCGATGCGCTGGGCCGCCTCGGCGGTGAGGAGTTCGCGGTCCTGCTGCCGCGCACGACGCTCTCGGACGCGCTGCGCATCGCCGACCGCCTGCGCGACGAGGTCAGCCGGCACACGGTGGAAACGGCGGCGGGGCTCTGCTCGTACAGCACCAGCGGCGGGCTCGCGAGCCGCATGCCCGGCGAAACCTTCGAGCAGATGTCGGCGCGCGCCGACCGCGCGCTCTACGACGCAAAGGTCTCGGGCCGCAACCGCGTCTGCGCGCACGCGGGCATGTCGCAATCGGCGATCGCGCAGTTCGACTCGGTCTGAAACGCCGGCGGCGCTACCGGGCAGCACGCACGAGGCGCTGCCGGCGGGCCGGCGAAGAGGGGGAAGGCAGGCGTCGTGGCGCCGCCAGGCCGCTGCTCGGGCAAGCCGGGCCGCGGCCGTGATCGAGCCGCCCGGGGCACCGCCCCGGACTCTAGCCGTCACGGCCGCCGCGCCCTCCTCAAGGCAGCGAAATCGTCAGGTTCGCCGATTCCGGTCCGACCTTGATGATCTGCGAGTACGGCGCGAGCGCCTTCAGCGTATGGTCGCGCAGGTAGGTATTGAGCCCGATGAACGCGAGCAGCCCCACCAGCGCGAACACGGCGCCGATGGCCCACAGCGGCACCTCGCGCTTCAGGCGGTGCGCGATCTGGTCGGGCAGCGCCCAGTGTGGCGCGAACGGCGCGCGCTTGCCCTTCATCTGCGCGATCTCGTCGCCGATCCGCGCGGTCAGGTAGGCGAGCTTCTCGGGCCCTTCGAGCAGGTACTTGCCCTGGAAGCCGAGCAGCAGGCACATGTGGAACACCTCGAGCGACTGCAGGCGCGCGGCGCCGCGCGCGCGGCATTCCTCGAGATACTGGAAGAACTTCTCGCCGGCCAGCTGCTCGCCGAACAGCACGAGCTGCAGCGGCCGCTGCTCCCATTCGGCGCGCACCTTGAACTGCGACGACAGCACGGCCTCGTCGATCGCGGCGCAGAACGCGAACTTGGCGGCGTACACATCGTCGGCGCCGACGTTGAGCTTTTTCGCGCCGCGCTCGAAATCGGCGAGGAACTCCTGGATTCGCCCGCGGAATTCGTTGGCCTCGCCGGGCTCGCGGCCGTTCTTCAGCAGGAACATCATGAAGAAGCCGTCGTACAGCAGGTCGAGCAGCGAACGCGCCTGGAAGCTGGCGTCGGTCGACGAGGCCGAGTGCGGGGCGGAGGAAGGCGGCGGCGTGTTGCCGCCGAACAGGGAGGGCGCGTAGCTCATGATGTGACGGCGATCAGTTCGAATTTGAGGTCGTTGATGCCCGACGGCGCGTAGATCATCGCCGACTGCGACTGCAGCATGCGCTCATAGAGCGGGCTGCGCGCGTCGAGCGCGAAGTAGCAGGCGCCGGGGCGCACCGGAATCGCGGGCGGCACCTGCGGCGTGTACGACAGCCGCACGCCCGGCATCGCGGACAGCACCAGCTTGTCGACGTCGTCGGGCGCGCCGACCTTGAAGCGCGCGGGCACGGCGTCCACCAGTTCCACCGACGCCATGTCGGCCGACACGGCGAGGTAGAACTCGGTCTTGTCGTCGATCTTGCCGGAGTCGAGCCGGCCGATGTGGAACGACGGCCGCACTTCCTCGAGCGTGATCGCGAAGTAGCGCGTCGAGATCACGGTCTCGAGCAGCTCGCGCAGCATGGTGTCGAGGCGCGCGAACGGCGGGCCGGGATCGTCGTGGCGATAGGCGGGCAGGTCGGCGAGTGCGTAGGACTTCGAGAACGTCATCAGCTGGCCGGCCAGGCGCAGCAGCTCCTGGAACAGCCGCTCGGGATGCAGCGCGCAATGCTGGTACAGGTGCGCGAGCGAGGCGAACGCGGCGTTGGCGGTGTGCAGCAGCCAGAACGAGGCGATGTCGCCGGAGCGGAACTCGATGATGTTCTTGGTCGGCTCGCGGTGGAAGCCGTACAGCGCGTTGACCTTGGCCTGCAGCGCGTCGATCAGCTGGCGCAGCCGCTGCATCAGGATCCCGGAGGCCTCGATGGCCAGGCACGGCGGCACGAAGGTGTCGTCGAACTCGAAGCCGGAGGTGGCGGTACGGCGCACGCGCACGAGCGGAATCGCCAGCAGCTGGTCGCGCGGCTCGCTGTGCGCGATCAGCTTCACGTTGGTCTTGAGGAACGTGATGTCGGCCTCGGCCGCGTCGGTGAACTGGTCGGAGATCGGGTTGTTCTCGCTCGTGAAGCGGCTCGTGAAGCCGCCGTCGGCGTCCTCCACGTAGTTCGACCCGGTTTCGCGCAGCGGATGCAGTGCGAGATAGAACGTGAACTCGTTGATGCCCTCGGGCAGCGTATCGAGCGCGACGGGCGGCGGCAGGTCGTCGGCCTGCGGCGCGGAATACAGCGCGCCGTCGGGGAAGATCAGCGACAGCTCCGAGAGCCGCAGCACGTTGCTGCTGATCGCGTCGCGGTCCAGCTTCACCGAGCGCACGCCCCAGTTGTACGGCTGGATCGCCTGCACCGACTCGAACAGGCGTGCCTCGTGGTAGGCGTCCTGACGTTGAAAGTGCTGAGGCCGCAGAAACAGGCCTTCACCCCATAGCACCTTGGCCGAATAACTCATCTCACATCCCGAACGTGATTATGTGGTAGCCCGGCTTATCGCGCGCCGGGTCACGTAAATGTCAAACTGGTCAAATTGACTTTGAATCGTCATCGAGTCCGTCAGCCGCCGCAGCTGACCGACGACAGCATATTGAGCTGCTGCGCCGGCATGCCCTGCTGCGGCGCGATCACGTTACCGCCCGTCACCGTCATCGCGCAGTTGTGCAGGCCGATGATTATGCCGGATTTCTCCGATTTCGCCGGATCGAATGCCAGCTTCCAGCGTTGCAGCGCGGGCGAGCGAAACAGCGCGACGACGCCGAACGCCTGCGCCTCGCGCGAGACCTTCTCGGTGGCGTTGTAGTGCTGCCCCGGAATCAGCGTCACCTCGCGCACGCTGAGCAGGTCGGCGCCGAGCGTGGCCTTCTCCTTGGCGGGATCGGTGAACGCGTCGAACGGTGCCTGCATGAACGAGGTCGGATCCTTCAGCGTGTAGAGCCTTACTACTAATGCGAGCGGCCGGTTGTCGTTGGCGGCGTTCAGGTTCGGCGCGGCGTAGAGGGTCACGGCCAGATTGCGCGGCGGCTTCTGCGCGTCGGGCACATCGGGCTTGCCGATGCCGACCATCTGCAGCGCGGCGCTGCCTGCCGAACCGAGCAGCGGCACCGCCGCCGCGCAGCCTGCCAGAAGCGCGCAGGCCGCGAGCGGCAGCGCGAAGCGGGAGAGAAACGGAGTCATCGTGGGTCGAGGGCGACGCGAGTCGGTTCCTGTCAGAAATGCCTGGATAGCGTGTGTGGTCATGTTGCGGGCGCGTCCAACACCCCGGTAACAGCTGCCCGCAACCCCCGTCAATCAATCGGAAATTTTTTCTTCAATTCGGTTGCATTTACGAAAATACAAGTAAATGTTGCCCAACAAATTGCTATCCACCTCGCGGAATGGATTGCGTGCAGCCATGCCCAGCGGGCCTCAGCGCGGATTTAAATCGACACTCCCTGCGCAGTCATTGAATTATGAAAAATTGATCGGTACTATACCCGCGCACTAGCACCAAAGCAAAACTACTGAAACTCAACGATTTAAAACTCCGCGCCCGGTGATAAAACGATGAAAGACCGACTGTTCGCAAAACTCTCCGTAGTGGTGATGGCATGTGGTGTGATCGCAGGTTGCGCAACGCAGCCCTCGGCTCCGCCGACACCCGAGGCGTTCAACAAATCGCTCGAGGACGCGGACGCGGTCGCGAAGGCGGGAGACCAGGACAAGGCGATCGGCCTCTACCAGCAGCTCGCGAAGTCCGACCCGACGCGCGAGGAGCCGTGGGCGCGCATCGCGCAGATCCAGTTCCAGCAAGGCCATTACGGCCAGGCCATCGTCGCGGCGCAGGAAGCGCTGCAGCGTGACAACACCGACCGCCAGTCGAAGAGCGTGCTGGCCGTGGCGGGGCTGCGCATCGCCACCGAATCGCTGAGCGAGCTGCGCCAGGATTCGTCGCTGGCCGGCGACGCGAAGTCCGACGCGCAGGTGCTGGCCAAGCAGTTGCGCGACACCCTCGGCGAGGACGCGCTGTTCCCGCCCGAGCAGGCCGACAAGCCCCAGCCGAAGCGCCGCAAGGTCTACCGCAGGCACGTCGCGCGCGAGGCGGCGCCGGCTGCCGCGGCACCGGCGGCCGAGGCACCGAAGCCGGCCGCGCCGGCGGCACCGGCGGCCCCGGCCAAGGGCGGCGCCGACCCGTTCAGCGCGCTGCGCTGAGCACCCCGCACGCCCACTACCACACGTTATCGGGAGAGCCGTCATGGCAAAAAAAGAAAGTATCCAGAAACGCCTGCAAAAGGTGCGGCCGCCCCGCGTGCAGCTCACCTACGAGGTCGAGCGCGGCGATGCGATCGAGGTGAAGGAACTGCCGTTCGTGGTCGGCGTGGTCGGCGACCTGGCCGGGCAGTCCGAGGTCGAGATGCCGAAGCTGCGTGACCGCAAGTTCGTCAACATCGATCGCGACAACTTCGACGACGTGATGAAGGCGATCGAGCCGCGCGCGGCCTACCAGGTCGAGAACAAGCTCAGCGAGGACGGCGGCAAGTTCGCGGTGGACCTGAAGTTCCGCTCGCTCGACGATTTCGATCCGGACCAGGTGGTCAACCAGATCGAGCCGCTGCGCCGCCTGATCGAGGCGCGCTCGAAGCTGGCCGACCTGCGCAACAAGATGGCCGGCAACGACAAGCTCGAGGATCTCCTGAGCGAGGTGCTCAGCAACACGCAGCAGCTCGAGGCGCTCGCCAAGCAATCGGGCGAGGCGGACGGCAAGCCGGACGACGGCAAGAACAGCGGCGAATGAGCCACGGGGGTGAGATGAACCAGCAAACGGCTGCGGCCCAGCAGTCCGGTGCCCTCGAAGGCGCCGAAACATCGCTTCTCGACGAGATCGTCGAGAAGAGCAAGGTCGCCAAATCGCAGTCCGAGCACGCACGTGCGAAGGACCTGATCGGCGAACTCGTGCATCAGGTGCTCGACGGCACCGTGATCGTCTCGGACAATCTGTCGGCCACCATCGACGCGCGCGTGGCCGAGCTCGACCGGCTGATCTCGGCGCAGATGAGCGCGGTGATGCACGCGCCCGAATTCCAGCGCCTCGAAAGCACCTGGCGCGGCCTCGACTATCTGGTCTCGGAGAGCAACACCGGCTCGACCATCAAGATCAAGGCGATGCACGCGCCCAAGCGCGAGCTGGTGCGCGACTTCAAGGCCGCCACCGAGTTCGACCAGAGCGCGCTGTTCAAGAAGGTCTACGAGGAAGAGTTCGGCACCTTCGGCGGCGCGCCGTTCGGCGCGCTGATCGGCGACTACGAGATCTCGCGCCAGCCCGAGGACATGTACTTCATCGAGCAGATGTCGCACGTGGCGGCCGCCGCGCACGCGCCGTTCATCGCCTCGGCCGCGCCCGAGCTGATCGGCCTCGAGTCGTTCGCCGACCTCGGCAAGCCGCGCGATCTCGGCAAGGTGTTCGACACCGTCGAATACGCGAAGTGGAAATCGTTCCGCGACTCGGAGGATTCGCGCTACGTCGGCCTCACGCTGCCGCGTTTCCTCGGCCGCCTGCCGTTCCATCCCAAGGACGGCCAGATCGCCGAGAGCTTCAATTTCGTCGAGGACGTCGACGGCACCGATCATTCGAAATATCTGTGGTGCAACGCCGCCTGGGCGTTCGCGGCGCGCCTGACCGCCGCGTTCGACGACTTCGGCTGGTGCGCGGCGATCCGCGGCGTGGAGGGCGGCGGCCTGGTCGAGGATCTGCCCACCCATACCTTCAAGACCGACGACGGCGAGATCGCGCTGAAGTGCCCCACCGAGATCGCGATCACCGACCGCCGCGAGAAGGAGCTGAGCGACCTCGGCTTCATCCCGCTCGTCCATTGCAAGAACTCCGACTACGCTGCCTTCTTCGCCGCCCAGTCGGTGCAGAAGCCCAAGAAATACAACACCGACAGCGCGAACGCGAACGCGGTGCTGTCCGCTCAGCTCCAGTACATCTTCTCGGTATCGCGCATCGCGCACTACCTGAAGGCGATGATGCGGGACAAGATCGGCAGCTTCGCCTCCGCGCAGAACGTGGAATCTTTCCTGAATCGCTGGATCTCCCAGTACGTGCTGCTGGACGACAACGCGACGCAGGAACAGAAAGCGCAGTTTCCGCTGCGCGAAGCTTCGGTCCAGGTGGCCGAGATTCCGGGCAAGCCGGGCTCGTATCGTTCGGTCGCGTTCCTGCGGCCGCACTTCCAGCTCGACGAACTCTCGATCTCGCTGCGCCTGGTCGCGGATCTGCCCAAGTCGGCAAATTCATGAGCGTTTGAGTCGAAGTCGCCCGGGCGGGCCGCCCGGGCAAAAATGGGAAAACCACCTCTTTGGGGAGTCGATGCGTCATGTTAGATATCTATCTCAATTTCGGTAACCCGGCCATCAAGGGCGAGTCGCAGGACAAGGACCACTCGGGCTGGATTGAACTCAAGTCATGGGACTGGTCGGTCACGCAGCCGCGCTCGGCCACCTCGTCCACCTCGGGCGGCCACACCGCCGAGCGCTGCGAACACAGCGACATGGTGTTCACGAAAGAGCTCGACATGGCGAGCCCGCTGCTGTACCAGCACGCATCGGGCGGCACGACCTTCGACGAAGTGTCGATCGACTTCATGCGTTCGGACGGCGACGGCAAGCGCGTCAAGTACCTCGAGATCAAGCTCAAGTACGTGATCATCTCGAGCGTCACGCCGAGCGTGCAGAAGGAAGGCCTGCCGGTCGAGCAGTTCTCGCTGAAGTACGCTGCGGTGCAGTGGAAGCAGACCAAGCAGAACATCGGCGGCAACCAGGGCGGCAACACCCAGGGCGCCTGGAGCCTCACGAAGAACGACAAGACCTACGCGGTCTGAGCGCGTCGTGACACCCACCGGGCGGGGGCACTTGCGGCCCCCGCCCGGCGTTTTGCTTCACCGCTGCCAGCCGCTCCATGAAACGTTTCGAGCCGAGTTTCCTCGACAAGCTGTTCGACGACGAACCGCATCTGCCGGCCTCGCCAGCGATGCGGCAGTTGTCGTTGGACGAACTGAAGAACACCGTGGCCCGTGACGTCGAATCGATCCTGAACACGCGCATCGCGCTGACGGACGAAGACCTCGCGGCGCTGCCGCAGTGCCAGCAGTCGGTGCTGACCTATGGACTCAACGACTTCGCGGGCCTGAGCCTGGCGAGTCACTACGACCGCGCGTTCATCTGCAAGTCGATCCAGCAGGCGATCGACCGGCACGAGCCGCGCTTGCGCCAGGTGGCGGTATCGTTCGAACTCAACGAGCAATCGACCAACTCGTTGAACTTCGTGATCCGGGGGCTGCTGGTCGTGCATCCGGCGCAGGAGCCCGTCAGTTTCGACGCGATGCTGCAGCCGTCCACCCTGCAGTATTCGGTGACGCGCGGCCGCGCCGCCAAGACATAAATTGAATCGTTTCGCCGCGCGCCTCGCGCGGCGCGACGGCGACCAGCCCGGCCACCGGTGGTGGACGGGCACCAGGCTTCTCGGGGACCAGGATGGAAGAGCTGCTGCCGTACTACGAGCGCGAACTGTCGTTTCTGCGGCGCTACTCGCACGAATTCGCGCGGCGCTATCCGAAGATCGCGGCACGGCTCGCGATGACGGGCGAGCATTGCGACGACCCGCACGTCGAGCGCATGATCGAATCGTTCGCGCTGCTGGGCGCGCGCATCAACAAGAAGCTCGACGACGACTATCCGGAATTCACCGAGGCGCTCGTCGATGTGCTCTATCCGCACTACCTGCGGCCGTTCCCGTCCTGCACCATCGCGCAGTTCACGCCCACCCCGGCGATCTCGCAGTTGACCGCGCCGCATCGCGTGGCGCGCGGCACCGAGCTGAAGAGCCGCGCGATCCGCGGCGTGCAGTGCCAGTTCCGCACCGCCTATGACGTGACGATCGCGCCGATCCGCATCAGCGAGGCGCGCTATTCGTCGATCGCCGTCGCGCCGGCCGCCACCGTGCTGCCCGGCAACGCCACCGGCGTGATCTCGATCACCTTCGAGTCGCTCGCGCCGCAGTTCGACCTCGGCGCGCTGGGGCTCGACACGCTGCGCGCGCACCTGCACGGCGAGCAGTCGTTCGTGGCCGCGCTGGCCGACTGCCTGTTCATCAACACGCTGGCCACCTACGTCGAGCCCGAGCGCAACGGCCGCTGGACGGCATTGCGCCGTTCGCCCGTGACGCAGGCCGGCTTCGGCGAAGAGGACGCGCTGATCGACTACCCGGCGCGCTCGCATCCGGCCTACCGGCTGCTGACCGAATACTTCGCGTTTCCCGACAAGTTCGATTTCGTCGATTTCGACCTGGCCGCGATGGCGCGCCGCGCGGGGCCGTGCCACCGCCTGACGCTGCACGTCGTGCTCAGCGACGTGCGCAGCGATTCGCACGTGGCGCGCCTGCTCGACATGCTGAGCGCCACCCACCTGCGCCTGTTCTGCACGCCGGTGGTGAACCTGTTCAAGCAGAACGGCGAGCCGATCCGCGTCGATCACCAGAGCGTGTCGTACCCGGTGATCGCCGAGGCGCGCCGCGCGTTCGCCTACGAGGTCTATTCGATCGACTCGGTGCATCTGGTGCGCCAGACCGCGCACGAGGAGGCGGTGGTGGAGTTCCGGCCGTTCTACTCGCTGCATCACGGCGAGGCCGGCCATGTCGGCCACTACTGGTTCGCGCGCCGCAACGAGTGGGTCGCGCAGCACAGCCCCGGCTACGAGACCGAGCTGTCGATCGTCGACATCGATTTCGAGCCGGCCGCGCCGCAGACCGACACGCTGAGCCTGCGCCTGACCTGCACCAACCGCGATCTGCCGGCGGGGCTCGCCACCGGCCTGGCCGGCGGCGACCTGTTCGCCGACGGCGGCGCCGATTTCGGCGACATCACGATGCTGCGCCGGCCCACGGCGAGCGTGCGCTTCGCGCGCGGGCGCGCCGCGCACTGGCGGCTGATCTCGCATCTCGCGCTGAACCACGTCTCGCTGGTGGCCGACGGCCTCGCGCCGCTCAAGGAACTGCTCACGCTCTACGATCTGCGCCGCTCGGCGGTCTCGATGCGCCACATCGACGGGCTGGTCGCGATCGAGCAGCGCGGCTCCGTGCAGTGGCTGCCCGGCAAGCCGTTCGCGACCTTCGTGCGCGGCATCGAGATTCGCCTGACGATCGACGAGGAACACTTCGTCGGCACCAGCCTCGCCGCATTCGCGCGCATGCTCGACGTGTTCTTCGGGCTGTACGTCCACCTCAACAGCTTTGTGCAACTGATCGTCGTGTCCAAGCGCACCGGCGAGGAGATCATGCGATGCCAACCGCGAAGCGGCGAATCGATCCTGGCGTAGTCGGGCAATTCCTCGACGAGCCGTATCGCTTCGAGTTCTTCCAGGCGGTGCGCTTGCTCGAAACCTGGTTCGCGCGGCGTGATCCGGAGAAGCCCGACGCGCTGCGGCCCGGCGAGATCGTCGAGCGGCGCCTGGCGTTCCGCAATTCGCTGTCGCTCGGCTTCCCGCCGAGCGAGATCGAGGAGGCGCAGTCGTTCGACGCGGCCGGCGAGCACGTGGCCGAGGAGGCGCGCGCGGCCGCGATCGGCAGCGAGGCGATCGACCGCGTGTCGATCATGCCGGCGTTCTTCGGCCTGCTGGGCGGCCAGGGCGCGCTGCCGCATCACTACACCGAGCAGGTGGTGGCGCGCGAGCACCTGAAGCGCGACCACGCGGCGCGCGCGTTCTTCGACGTGTTCTCGAACCGCGCCACCGCGCTGTTCTATTCGGCGTGGAAGAAGTACCGGCTGCCGCTGCATTACGAACTCGACCGCGACGAGCGCTACCTGCCGCTGCTGCTCGCGCTGGCCGGCGTGTCGCACCGCGGCGCGCGGCGAGCGATGCAGGAAGGCACCGGCGCGGTGATCGACGAGGCGATCGCCGGCTACGCGCTGGCCGCGCGGCACCGGCCCGTGTCGGCCGCCTATCTGCAGCGCACGCTGTCGGACTACTTCCAGGTGACGATCGGCGTCGAGCAGTTCGTCGGCAAGTGGTACGACGTGCCGCCCGACCAGCTGAGCGTGCTCGGCGAGATCAACGCCACGCTCGGCGCCACCGCGCTGGTGGGCGAGCGCGTCTGGCAGCGCGACATGCGCGCGAGGCTGGTGGTTGGCCCGCTCTCCAAGCGCGACTACGAGGCGTTCCTGCCCGGCGGCGACTGCGCGGTCGCGCTGGAGCGGATGCTGACGCTGGTGGCCGGCGTCACGCTCGAATACGAGGTCCGGCTGGTGCTCAAGCGCGCCGAGGTCGGCCCGACCATCCTCAACAACGGCGGGCGGCTCGGCTGGGACGCGTTCCTCTGCACGCAGGAGGCGCGGCACGACCGCGCCGACGCGCGCTACGAACTGCACGTGATCCACTGAGCGCCGCGCCCGAACAGGCCAAGCCCCGAATCCAACGACCGAGCGAACCGAGAGCCATCGACGTCATGAGCACGCCCCTCAAAACCCTGATTGCCAAACTGAATCCCACCTGCCGCAAGGCGGCCGAACGCGCGGCCAGCCAGTGCCTCGCGCGCGGCCACTACGAGGTCGATCTCGAGCACCTGTTCGTGGCGCTGCTCGACGAGACCTCGGGCGACATGCCGGTGGTGCTGCGCGCGAGCGGCGTCGATCCGCACGCGCTGCGCCGCGACCTCGAGCGCGAGCTCGACACGCTCAAGAGCGGCAACACGCGCACGCCGGTGTTCTCGGTGCATCTGAGCGAGCTGTTCCAGCAGGCCTGGCTGATTGCCTCGCTCGATGCGCAGATCGGCCGGATCCGTTCCGGGCACCTGCTGCTCGCGCTGCTGAGCGCGCCGGACCTCGCGCAGTTCGCGCAGCGCATGTCGCCGCAGTTCGCGCAGGTGCGCGTGACCGATCTGAAGCACAAGTTCGACGAGATCACGGCCGGCTCCCACGAGGCCGAGCCGCGCGGCGCCGAGGCCGGGCACGACGGCGCGCCCGAGGCCGCCGCGCTGGCCGGTGCCGCGGGCGGCCCGTCGAAGACGCCCGCGCTCGACACCTACACCACCAACCTCACGCAGCGCGCGCGCGACGGCAAGATCGATCCGGTGATCGGCCGCGACGCCGAGATCCGCCAGGCGATCGACATCCTGATGCGGCGCCGCCAGAACAACCCGATCATGACCGGCGAGGCCGGCGTCGGGAAGACCGCCGTGGTGGAAGGGCTGGCGCTGCGGATCGCCGCGGCCGACGTGCCGCCGCCGCTCGCGGGCGTGGCGCTGCACGTGCTCGACATGGGGCTGCTGCAGGCCGGCGCGAGCGTGAAGGGCGAGTTCGAGAACCGCCTGAAGAGCGTGATCGACGAGGTCAAGCAGAGCCCGCATCCGATCATCCTGTTCATCGACGAGGCGCACACCATCATCGGCGCCGGCGGCCAGGCCGGCCAGAACGACGCGGCCAACCTGCTCAAGCCGGCGCTCGCGCGCGGCGAGCTGCGCACCATCGCGGCCACCACCTGGAGCGAGTACAAGAAATACTTCGAGAAGGATGCGGCGCTCGCGCGGCGCTTCCAGGTGGTCAAGATCGAGGAGCCGAGCGAGCCGCTGGCCGCCGCGATGCTGCGCGGCATGGCCGCGCTGATGGAGCGCCACTTCAACGTGCGGATTCTCGACGACGCGATCACCGAGGCGGTGCGCCTGTCGCATCGCTACATCAGCGGCCGGCAGCTGCCGGACAAGGCGATCAGCGTGCTCGATACGGCCTGCGCGAAGGTCGCGCTGGCGCAGAGCGCGACGCCGGCGGCCATCGACGACCTGAAGAAGCGCCTGGAGCGCACCGCCGCCGAGATCGCCGCGCTCGAGCGCGAGGTGGCGGGCGGGGCCGCGCACGACGAGCGCCTCGCCGCGCTCGGCGCGGCGCGCGACGCCGATCTGGCCGCGCTGGCGGCGGCCGAGGCGCGCTATGCCGAGGAGCAGGCGATCGTCGCCGAGATCGTCGCGCTGCGCGCGCAGATCGATGCCTCGCGCGAGGCATCGGCCGACGGCGAGCGGATCGACGCCGACGCGGTGCGCGCCCAGCTGGCCGAGCGCGTGGCCGCGCTGAAGGCGGTGCAGGGCGGCGAGCCGATGGTGCCGCTGCAGGTGGACGCGCACGTGGTGGCCGAGATCGTCGCCGCGTGGACCGGCATCCCGCTCGGCCGCATGGTCAAGGACGAGATCGAGACCGTGATGAACCTGAAGGCGCTGCTCGGCGCGCGCGTGATCGGTCAGGACCACGCGCTCGACGCGGTGGCGCAGCGCGTGCGCACCGCGACCGCCGGCCTCGAGGATCCGAACAAGCCGCGCGGCGTGTTCCTGTTCGTCGGGCCGTCGGGCGTCGGCAAGACCGAGACCGCGCTCGCGCTGGCCGACGTGCTGTACGGCGGCGAGCGCAAGATGGTCACCATCAACATGAGCGAGTACCAGGAGGCGCACAGCGTGTCGGGCCTGAAGGGCTCGCCGCCGGGCTACGTCGGCTACGGCGAGGGCGGCGTGCTGACCGAGGCGGTGCGGCGCAACCCGTATTCGGTGGTGCTGCTCGACGAGATCGAGAAGGCGCACCCGGACGTGCTCGAGATGTTCTTCCAGGTGTTCGACAAGGGCGTGATGGACGATGCCGAGGGCCGCGAGATCGACTTCCGCAACACGCTGATCATCCTGACCTCGAACGTCGGCTCGTCGGCGGTGATGCAGGCCTGCCTGAACCAGCCCGCCGAGGCGCTGCCCGATCCCGACGCGCTGGCCGAGACGCTGCGCCCGGCGCTCTACAAGGCGTTCAAGCCGGCCTTCCTCGGCCGCATGAAGGTGGTGCCGTATTATCCGATCTCGGACGACGTGCTGGCCGAGATCATCGAGCTGAAGCTCGAGCGGATCGCGCGGCGCATCGAGGCGAACCACAAGGCCCGCTTCGAGTGGGACGAGTCGCTGGTGGACGCCGTGCTGGCGCGCTGCACCGAGGTGGATTCGGGCGCGCGCAACGTCGATCACATCCTGAACGGCACGCTGCTGCCCGAGATCGCCGGCCATGTGCTCGAACGGCTCGCCGAGGGCAGCGCGATCGAGCGCATCGCCGTGCGCGCGAGCGAGGCGGGCGAGTTCGAGTACACCGTCAAGTAACGCCGTATCCCCGCGGCGCGCGGCGGGCGGGCACAAGCGAGCCCGCCCCGCGCACGCCGCTTCACCGACCATCCCGCTGTCACGACGACCATGCCGATTCACGTCAATGCGCTGCTCGCGCCCCTGAGCGAAGCCTCGCCCTGCGGCGACGACCTGCTGTTCTCGTCCGAGTTCGACGCCATCCAGCACGCGCGCAAGTTCGACGATCCCTCGCTCGATCAGGGCGAATGGGTCACCGAGATCAAGGAGGCCGACTGGGGCTTCGTGGTGGACCAGTCGGTCGCGCTGCTCGGCACCCGCACCAAGGACCTGCGGCTCGCTGTCTGGCTCACCGAGGGGCTGGGCATCCAGGAGGGCGTGGCCGGGCTCACCCAGGGCTACGAACTGCTGGCCGGGCTGTGCCGCACCTGGTGGGACGCCGTGCATCCGCTGCCGGAGGGCGACGACCTCGATTACCGGCTCGGCAACGTCGGCTGGCTGTCGGGCCGCACCGCCGAGCTGCTGCGCATGGTGCCGCTCACCGACGGCTCGGGCAGCGCCTACAGCGCGCTCGACTGGGAGGTGGCGCAGCATGTTGCGCAGGCGGTGCGGCGCGACCCCGACAACGCCGGCGAGATCGCGCGCAACAAGCCCACCGTCGAACAGATCGAGGCCTCGAAGCGGATGACCTCGGTGGCGTTCTACGCCGGCCTGCTGGCCAACCTGAGCGCGTTCCGCGCGGCGCTCGACGCGCTCGACGACGAACTCGAACGGCGCGCCGGCAACGCCGCGCCGAGCTTCCGGCAGGCACGCGAGGCCTATGACTCGGTGCGCATGCTGGCCGAGCGCTTCGCCAAGGAGCAGGGCTATGCGCCCGACGCGCAGCCCGTCGCGCCGCCGCCGCCCGTCGTGCAGGGCGGCCCCGCCGAGCGCAGCGAACCGAGTTTCAAGACCCCGTTTACGCCCGAACCGCACCCGCCGATGCCCACCGCCCAGCCCGTCGCCGTCCACGTCCCCGCGCCGACCGTGATCGCCGGCATCCATAACCGCGCGCAGGCGGTCGAGCAGCTGCGTGCCGTGGCCAAGTACTTCCGCGCCACCGAGCCGCACAGCCCGGTCGCCTATCTGGCCGACAAGGCGGCCGAATGGGCCGACATGCCGCTGCACCTGTGGCTCGAATCGGTGGTGAAGGACGATGGCTCGCTCGCGCATCTGCGCGAGCTGCTCGGCGTGAAGCGCGACGACAACGCTTGAGGCGCGCCGGGCGGCGCCGCTAATGAAGACGGCGCCGCGGGCCTGCCGCCCGGCGGCGCCGTCCTCGGCTGCCCGCGTGGCTGCCGGCCGCGCCTACTGTCCCGCGCGGAACTCGATGCGCCGGTTGCGCGCGCGCCCCTCGGCGGTGTCGTTCGAGGCGATCGGCTGGTCGGGGCCGACGCCCGTGGTCGACAGCTGCTGCGACGGGATTCCCTTGGCCACCAGGTAGCCCTTCACGGCATCGGCGCGCGCCTGGCTCAGCGCGATGTTCGAGGCACGATTGCCCGAGTTGTCGGTATGGCCGATGATCGCGACCGAGCGGTTCGCCATCCGGCTCATCGCGGCGGCCATCTGGTCGAGGATCGCGCGGCCCTGCGGGGTGAGCGTGGCGCTGCCGGTCTCGAACTCGATCGTGCGGTTGGCGAGCGTCTGGTCGAGCAGGCCCTGCTCGGAGGCGCTCACGCGCAGCGCGTTGCGGATCGTATAGGTCGGGTTCAGCTGGTTCGCCATGTCGCTGGCCACCTGCTGGCGCAGCGCCTCGTTGCGCACCTCGCCCTTCACGTCGATCGAGGTGCCGTCGATGCGCAGCTGCCCCTTGCTGATCTGCTTGAGCTGCGGGCCGATCAGCTTCTGCACGTTGCTGCTCCAGTTTGGCGGCGTGGCCACGTCGCCCACCTCGATCTGGTCGACCACGTTGCCGGCGCCGTAGGTGTCGCGCAGCTTCTGCAGCACGGCCGCCTTGGTGGCCTCGTCGGGCACCTTGCCGCCCACCACCACCTGGCCCGGCGTGGCGCTGGCCTGCGGCGGCACCGACACGGTCGCGCCGGTGCCGGCGCCCGTCACCGGGCCGGCGCCCGTGCCGCCGGCGACGTTGGTGCCGGTCAGCACGGTGCCGTTCTGGCTGGTGCCGCCCTCGGCCTGCGGCGGCGCGCTGAGTCCGCCCGACGGCCCCTGCGCCGGTGCGCCCGACGGCGGGAGCGCGGTGCTGCGCACCGCCGCCCCGCTCGGGTCGACGCGCGTCACGGTGGCGGGGCCGGCATTGTCGGCGAATGCGCCGGCGGGCGCGGCGAGCAGGGCCAGGCCGCCCGCGCAGAGCGCGGCGCCGGCGGCGAGCGCGGCGGCCAGCTGGCGGCGGCGCGGCGGGAGCACGGAGGTCGTCATGGCGTCAGGCTCCTGCGACGAAGGCTTCGCGGAACGTGTCGATCGCCACGCGCAGCGACAGTTGCGGTTGTTCGAGGTAGCTGACGAGTTTGCTGGTCGCGGGATCGTGTTGCGCATGGGCATCGACCCATTCCGGGTCGTCGATGTCGATGTTGTGTTGCGAATAGGTCTGCGGATCGACCACGCTGTGCAGCGTCCGGGCCGAGGCGCCGTTGAAGCCGATGATCAGGCGCTCGCGCTCGGCGATGGAGCCGATGAAGATCGCCAGCTCGAAATCGGCCTGCGAGACGAACGGCGCGATCAGCTCCATCCAGAACGCCGCCACCAGGCTGCGATAGAACGGATCGACCGGCAGCGGCAGCGTGAGCCCGCGCTCGATGTGCGACGAGCCGCTTTGCATCACCGGGCGCAGCAGCGAGCCGAGCGCGAGCATCGCGCCGCGCAGCTTCACCGGGTGGCCGCTCGCGAGCAGCATTTGCTCGAGCCCGAACAGCGACTGGTGCTCGACGAAATCGTTGAACGTGCCGTCGTGCGCGCTGCCGGGGCCGCCGGTGTCGATCGGCACCTGCGCCTCGCCGAGCGCCTGCAGCGCGCCGGGCGGCTCGTCGCTGCCCAGCAGCGGACGCATCAGCGTGGCGGCGCGCTGCCAGAGCCGCGCGAACGCGAGCGGGCTGCGCGCGACGAAGGTGAGCGGCCGGTCCACCTCGAGCGCGGTGGCGGCGAGGAACGGAAAGCGCCGGTTCGAGGCGTCGTGGCTGGCCACCATGTGGCCGGCGATGGCGAGCTTGCTGCGCGTGCCGATGAACGCGAAATGCATGGGCCGCGCGTTCTCGTAGACGATCTTCCAGCGCGGGTCGTCGGCCAGCAGCTCCATGGCCTGCGCGATCCAGCGGTCGAGCGTCTGCAGCAACTGCGGGTTGTGCGCGCTCTTCACGAAGTCGCCGCGCGACGGGATCTTGCCGAAATAGGCGATCTGAGCCTGGACCGTTTGCGTCATTGCGCCCCCTGTGCGTTCGATGCGTTGGCAGCCGCGCCCGTGGCGGCCGCGGCCGGGCTCACGCCGGACGTGGCGGCCGGCGCCTGTGCCGTCGCGTTGATGGCGCCGCTCGCGCTGGTGTTGGCCACCGACGAGGGCAGGTGCATGCCGCGCAGGCTCTGCTGCTGCGGGGCGTCGCCGCCGCTGCCGCCGCCCGACGGCTGCGAGGTGCTGATGATGCGCATCGTCACCGACACGCTCACGCCGCCCTGCGTCCACGTCAGGTCGAAGGTGCCGTCCGGGCGGCGCGTGCGCTGCGCCGAGTTGATCAGCTTCTCCAGCCCGTAGCGGCCCGGCTCGTTGACGAGCTGCAGCGTGCGGCCGTCGAAGGTGGTCGCCGACAGCGTGGCGCCCGGCGAGCCCGACGGATTCGGCCAGACGAAGTTGGTCCACTGCGGCGGCGTGTTGCGGTAGCGCAGCTGCTGGCCGTCGATCGCGATGGTGTACTCGGTCGTGCCGCTGCTCGGCTGCGGCAGGATCTGGAACACCGTCTGCGGCTCGGACGAGGCCGAGCTGGTGGCGGCGCCGCCCGCCAGCGGCGCGACCCAGCTCGCGAAGCCGTTGGTGAACTCCGGCGTCAGCGCCAGGCCCATGTCGCCCCAGGTGCGCGCGGTCAGCGTGTCGCCGCGGCGCACCGCGAGCGGGCCGAGCGTGGTGCCGACGAACTTCGCGATCGAGCCGTCCGGGCCGAACACCTGGGCGATCTCGGAGGCGGCGGCCTCGACCTTGGCGCCCGGCGAGAACGGATACTTGTTGGCCAGCGACGACTGGAACGGCTGGTAGACCTGCGCGTTCCAGACCTTGTTGACTTCCACCGAGGCCGGCTGGATCACCACCGCGAACGCCTGCATCAGCGGACGCACCAGCAGCGGCCGCAGCGAGCGGCGCTGCGAGTCGGTCAGGCCGGTCAGCATCTGCTCGTCCACGTACTTCAGCGAATCGGCCAGCTCGGAGCCGTTGCCGTCGAGCGTCTGCTGCATCAGCTGGCGCGCGCCGGGGCCGGGGTCGCCCTGGTTCTTGATCACGTTGAAGCGCGTGCGCACCTTCGAGAGCGACTCCATGTAGCCCTTCAGCATCGACTGGCCGCCGTCGTGGGTCTGCACGATCCGGGCGAGCCCGATGAACTCCTGGCCGATCGGCCCCATCGGCACCTCCACCGGATTGCCGTTGATGTCGATGTTGGCCGCGAGCTGGCCGCCGCGCTGGCGCGAGAACCACTGCTTGACCCAGCCCACCACGCCCGTCTGCGCCTTCTTCAGCGTCACGCTGGCCAGCGAGGGGTTGTCCCACGAGGTCTGCTCGTAGGCGGTCTCGAGGATCTTGCGGATCGGCGAATCCTGCGGGTCGCCGAGCCGGTTCATCGCATCGACGGCCTGCCCGAAGCTGCCGAAGTTCTGCACCGCGATGCCCTGCATGAACTTCTGCCAGTGCTGCGCGTACTCGGTCTTGTACATGCCCACCAGCACCTTCTGGATCTGCTCGGGGCTGCCTTCCAGCGTCAGGTCGTCCTGCGAGGCGGTGTTGAGCACCCAGTCCTTGGCCTGCAGCTCCTTGGTGGCCGCGTCGCGGATCGCCGGCTGCACGTAGTCGAACCAGGCGTCGCGCGTGAAGGTGCCGGGGATCGCGTAGCTGCCCGCCACCAGCGAGGCGTTCTCGTCGCCGACGATGCGCGCGACGGTCATCGGCGCGTAGCGCGTCGAGGCGCGCGCCTTGATTTCCTCGTAGACGCGCTGGCGGGCCGGCATGCCGCGCACCACGCGGCGCAGGTTCTCGCGGGTCTGGTCGATGAGCGCGAGGTTCGCGTCGATCATCGGCCAGTCGTTGTCCTGCACGCGCGAGAGATAGAACGTGATCATCCGCTCGGCGCTGCGGATCATCTCGTCACGAGGCATGTTGCCGCGGTTGGTTTCCAGCCAGCCGCGCCAGAAGCGCGCGATCTGGTCGGTCAGGTGGGCCTGCTCGACGTGCCGCTTGTCGGACAGCATCAGGTAGGTCTTCAGTGCGTTGTAGGCGTCCTCGACATTGGTGGGCGAGGCGTCGTTGTAGAGCCCGCCCTGCGCGCGGCTGGCCAGCGCGGTCTTGTCCGAGACCGGCACCGCGCCCGATTCGGGCGCGCGCGTCATCGGCGCGAGCTGGTCCGGATGCGCGTTCACGTCCTTCAGGAACGCGGCGAGGTTGTCGGCCACCGGCGCGAGCATGATCTGGCGCACGCCGTTGTAGTACTCGGTCAGCAGGTGCTCCTCGAGCCGGTCGCCCTGGTAGAGCCCGAGCGAGACCGCGATCGGCTTGTCGTGGCGGAACTGCTCGAGCTGCTCGATGCGGTCCTCGAGGATGTCCATCGCCTGCAGGCGCGACTGCAGGTCGTTGCGGTTCTGCTCGAGCTTGGCGATGTTGTCGAGGTCGGCCTGCACGTTGGCCACCAGCTGCTGGTTGCCGATCGTCGACCAGGTCCAGCCGCCCAGCGCGAGCGCGAGCGCGGCGACGAACGCGAAGAAGGTCGCGTAGCGCATCCGCGTCTTGGCGGGGCTCGCGAACTGGCGCACCGTCTTGCGGTCCTCGAAGATCACCTTCGAGAACAGGTCGCGCAGGAAGAAGCCGTTCTTCGAGAACGCGCTGGGCGGCTTGGGCAGCGCGGTGCCGTCGAGCGCGAAGCGCGCCGCGATGCGCTGCGCGGCGGCGCTGTTGGTCTCGCCTTCCTGCAGCGCGCTGGTGAAGTAGAAGCCGCGGAAGATCGGCTTGTACTGGAACGGGTTGTTCTCGAACAGCGTGGCGAGGAACGCGCGCAGGGTGGGCTTGATCGAGGCGAATTCGAGCGGGAAGCTCAGCTGGCCCGGCGAGAGGATGTTGCCGCGGCTGATCGCGAGCTGCGCGACGCTGATCTCCTTGAGGCCGTCGTAGAGCTCCTCGAAGCGCTCGTCGAAGAGCGCCACCACGTCGCGCTTCTCGTCGGGCTCGTAGGGCAGCGTGGCGCCCCACACGCGGTCGTACTCGGCGCGGTCGCTGTTGCTGAAGAACTCGGTGAAGCCGGTGATCAGGTCGGCCTTGGTGAACATCACGTAGACCGGCGCGAACACCTCGAGCTTCTCGGTCAGCTCCTGCACGCGCTGGCGCAGGTTCTTGGCGAGGTTGATGGCGAATTCGGGGCGGTTGCCGGTCAGCTCGGCGATGCTGGCCGTGACGATGATGCCGTTGATCGGCGCCTTCGGGCGGTGCTTCTTGAGCAGGCCGAGGAAGCCGAGCCATTCGCTGCGGTCCTCCTCGTGCACCGAATAGCGGCCCGCGGTGTCGAGCAGGATGCCCTCGGTGGTGAAGAACCAGTCGCAGTTGCGGGTGCCGCCGATGCCGTGGATCACGGCGCTGTTCTTGTCGGCGAACGGGAACTGCAGGCCCGAGTTGATCACCGCGCTGCTCTTGCCCGCCGCCGGGTTGCCGATCACGATGTACCACGGCAGCTCGTAGAGCGCCGAGCCGCCCGAGACCTGGCCGATCTTCGAGCTCTTGATGGTCTTGACCGTATCGACGAGGCGCGTGCGCAGCGTGTCCAGCTCGGCCTGCTTGGCCGGCTCGACCGGCGCGGCGGCGGCGGCCGGGCTCTCGACCGAGGCCTGTTCCTCGAGCATGTCGCCGAGCTTGCGGTTCGCGCGCTTCACCCGCAGCCGCCGCACCAGCTTCACGAGCAGCCACAGCACGACGAGCGCGGCGAGGATCGCGATCGGCCAGACGAAGCTGATCTGCAGGGCGTCCGCCACGATGAACAGGATCGCGGCGAGCGCGATGAACCCGAGGATCGAGAGCGTGCGCGGGTGAGTCAACACGTTGAGGATGCGTTGCATAGGACGGTCAGGTTCCGGTGCGAATCAAGGAGGCGAAGCGATGGCGCGGGCGCGCCGACAGCATGACGGCGGCTGATGACGTCACGCTGCGTATCCGGTGGAATCGTGCGGGGGCGGCGCATGCTCGGCGCGGGCCGGTCGCGGCGAGCACGCGCGGGCGGCCGCCGCGCATCCGGCGCGGCGCCCCCGGGCGCGTGGCTGGCCGGCTTGGCCGCCGGCGCTGTCGTTCATCTTCCCCATACCGCCCTCAGGTTTTGCGACGCCGTCACTGTGGCGGCGGATGTCCCAGCTTGAAGCCGGGTTTATGGAATTCGACGTGTCCGAGGTCCATCATCTTCCATCGGCCACCCCAGGTCAGGCCCACCTGCTCGGCGACCTGACCGTACAGCTGATAACCGCGCATGGCCCACGGGTCCTTCTCGGAGATCACCAGCTTGCCGTCGCGCAGGAACGCGTTGTCGGCCGCGAGACCGAACTGGTGATAGCTCTGGTACGCGGCCGCGTTCGTCACGTTCGTGCCCATCTGGGCAAGCCGGTTCTGCCGTTCGGGACTGCGATAGCCTTCGAGCAGCGCCATTTCGTATCCGTACTGCTCGTGCATGATCTTGTAGACGAGCAGCAAGCGCGTGCGGAAATCCGGATCGAGCAAGTTCCAGTCGCGACTCGCATCCTTCAGCGCGGGCCGGATCTGCTCGACTTCGCGGGTGGCGAAGACTTCGGGCGGCAGCGGCAACGGCGGGACGAGCTGTTCGCCTTGCAGCAGCGCGGCGATCTTTTCGTCGGGAACGCGTATGGTGTCGTCGTATTGGAATAATTGCCGACCGCGTAACGCAATCGCGATCAACGGAGGCGTCGCAAGAATACCTGCCGCGCCCATAATCAGCAAGCGTCGCCGAATCAGTAAATTTTGCAGATCGCTTAAAGAGTTTCGCGAAATTTTTGCCGATTTGAGAATATGGCCGCGAGTGCGCTGCGCTCGGTCCGAAACGCGCCGGCTTAATCTTCCGTGAAACTGCGCCACCGAGCCGAACAGGCTGGCCCGAACGCCCGGCAACAGGAACAAGGCGGCGGCCAGCACGGCGATGGCGAAATACGCGATCAGGACGACGGCAATCACTGAAATCCCCGAAATTTACAATCGATTGTCTTTTAGAAGTCTTGCTCTTAGAATCAGGCCTGCTTCGAGTCGGCCGGGCGATATTATTGCTGCGAATTAAACCAGGATTCAACGAGACATTGAATGAGTGCGCCGGAAGATTCAAATCGGAAAGCTCCACCCAGTCTGCTTTCTAACCCGGGCCAGAAGGGCGGGCAGAACGCATCGCGTATTCTCGCCAATCTCGAAGGGCGCGTGTCGCCGCAACAGAGCGCCGAGAGCGCCAAGCCGTCGCGTTCCCGCAAGGGGCCGCTCGCGGTGATCGCGCTTGCGGTCGTGGCCCTGGCCGGTTGGGGCGCATGGCGCATCCAGGCCCAGCAGGGCGCGGCGCCCGCCGTCACCGCGGCGGTCCCCGCCTCGGCCGCGTCCGCGCCGGCCGCCGTCGCAGCCGCGTCCGGCGCCGCTGCGGCGGCAAGCGGTACGCAGCTCGCGCAGGCCGCATCCACGCCGCAGACGGCGACCATCGTCAACGAGGAACCGGCCAGGGCCGATGCCGATGCGGACGCCTCGGGCGCGCGTGGCGCATCCGGCAGCCGGCTGTCTCAGGCGCTGGCCAACGGCGCGACCGATTCGAATGCCGCCGGCGGCGCGGCCCTCGCGGCCGCCGCGTCGAAGCACGAGGCCGCCGGCGAGAAACCGAAGACGAAGGCCGAGAAGCTGGCCGACGCGAAGCGCGAGAAGCAGGAAAAGCAGCAGGAGCGGCAGGAACTGGCCGCCAAGAAGCGTCACGACCGCCAGCTGGAGGCCGCCGCGAAGCGCCACCCCGCCACCGCGAGCCAGCATCGCGACGACCCCGACGCCGATCTGCTCGCCGCGCTGGTGGCCCGCACCAAGCCTGCCGATCCCGGCCCGCCGCCCTCGGCCAAGCCGAAGAAGGCCGTCGCGAAGGTCGCCGCGAACGAGGCCACGCTTGCCGCGCGCGTGAAGGAATGCGGCACGCGCGGCTTTTTCGAGGACCAGCTGTGCCGCTGGCGCGTGTGCGACGGCCACTGGGGCAAGGACCCGGCCTGCCCGAACTCGGCGAACCAGAACCGCCAGCCCTGACCGTCCCGGCCCCGACGGCCGGCAACCGGCCGGCCGCGGTGCCGCGCGTGCCTGACGCGGCGCCCCGTTGCGTCGCGCGGGTGCGCCCTCGAGTGACCCGTTTTCCGCCCGGCCGGCGGCTGCCGCCTTCGCGCCGCCCCGCCGCCCCCGCCTCGCGCCCGGCCGTTCGCGCGCCTCGCGCCGGATGGCTTGGCGCTCGCCCGCCTCCCTCGCTATGCTTGGCCGCCGGCCGCGATGACGGCCGCGGTGTCGTGCACGCGCGACGCGCCGATGACGAACGCGTGACGCGCCATCACGGTGACACGCGGATCGGCGACATATCGGGGGGCGCCGCGCGCGGCATGGCAAGGCGGCAGGGGCAGGGCCAGGATTCGCAGGACAGCCGATGAAACCAGAGATGATCATTCCCACCTACGGCGCCGACACTTCCGGCATGATCTGCGCGTTCCGCTTCGCGCCGGACGCGGCCGGCGTGCCGGTCGACGCGGCCGGGACCGGCGCGCTGCTGCGGCCCGAGGCGGCCGGCGACAGCAATGCGCCGCGCGAATTCCACTGGTTGCACTTCAATCTCGCGCACGGCGCGAGCGAGCGCTGGATGCGCGCCAATCTCGGCCTGCCCGAGACGTTCTACGAATTCCTGCGCGAGGGCTCGCACTCGACGCGCATCGAGCAGCAGGACGGGGTGCTGCGCGCCGTCGTCAACGACGTGATGTTCAGCCTCGACATGGAGGCGGCCGAGGTCTCGACGCTGTGGGTCTACGTCGACCGGCGCATGATGGTGACCGCGCGCCTGAAGCCGCTGCGCTCGGTCGATACGCTGCGCGAGAGCGTGCGGCAGGGCGAGCGGTTCCGCTCGCCCACCGAGCTGCTGATCCACCTGCTGCGCGATCAGGCCGACGTGATGCAGCACATCGTGCGGCGCGCGAGCGTGGACGTCGATCGCATCGAGGACCGCTTCCTGTCGCAGCGGCCCACCGCGAACCGCGACCAGCTCGGCTCGATGCGCCGGACCATGACGCGCCTGCAGCGCATGCTCGCGCCCGAGCCCGGCTCGATCTTCCGGCTGCTGGCCAAGCCGCCCGCGTGGCTGCTCGGCGCCGACGTGCAGGAGCTGCGCGAATCGACCGAGGAGTTCTCGCTGGTGCTGGCCGACCTGGCCGGCCTCGTCGAGCGGATCAAGCTGCTGCAGGAAGAGATCACCTCGCGCCTCGACGAACAGAACAACCGCACGCTGTTCACGCTGACGCTGGTGACCGTGATCGCGCTGCCGATCAACATCATCGCCGGCTTCTTCGGCATGAACGTGGGCGGCGTGCCGCTCGCCGAGAACAAGCATGGCTTCTGGCTGATGGTGCTGTTCGTCGCGCTGTTCACGGCGCTCGCCGCCTGGTGGGCGTTCCGGCGGCGAGGGGACCGCTAGCGCCAGGCGCGGCGGCACGGGTGCGGGCCGCCGGCAGCGCGGCCCCGCGCGTCAGGCCCGCGTGCCGCGCGATCAGCGCAGCCAGCGGACCGCCGCCTCGCCGATCACCATGCCGAGCAGTCCCACCAGCGCGACGAGCGGCGGCGCCGGCGAGCGCACGTTCAGGACGCCGTACAACAGGCCCACGCCGGCACCGACGCCGAGCGATACCGCATAGTCCGTCATTGCCGTTCTCCTGGCGCTGCGCTTGTCTCGGGCCGCGCCGCTCACGGCCGGACCAGCACGCGTTCGCGGGTGCCGCCGAGCACCGCCCGATAGGCGTCGCGCGCGCGTGCGAGCGGGTAGACGTGGTCGGCCGCGATCGGGAACGGCCGCAGCGTGCCGGCCTCGAAGGCGGGCGCGAGTTCGTCGAGGATGCGCGCGCAGGCGGCCCCGTCGAGCGCGAGCGAATCGACGCCCACGTAGGTGTGCTGGCCGCGATAGAACGCGAAGATGTCGAACGGCACGCTGCGCTCGATCGTCGAGATGAAGATCTGGCGCGCGCCGGTGGCCATCGCCGCGTTCGCCGCCGCGAAGTAGGGGCTGCCCACGGTGTTGTAGACCAGGTCGGCGCCGCGCCCGCCGGTCAGCGCGCGCACCGCCTCGGCGACGTCGCCGGCCGACGCGTCGATCATCGACACCGCGCCGCTCGCATGGCCGCGATAGCTGCCCGCGGTGCGCTCGACGCCGATCACCTGCGCTGCGCGCGCGCTGGCGAGCTGGATCGCCGCCTGCCCGACCTTGCCGTTCGCGCCGAACACCAGCACCACCTCGCCCGCTTGCGGCATGCCGGCGCGCCGCAGCCCCTCGTGGGCCGTGATGAACGGCACGCCCACGCCGGCCGCTTCGTCGAGCGTCAGCGCGGCCGGCTTGCGGCGCACCTGCTCGATCGCGAGCAGCAGCTGTTGCGCGTGCGAGCCGTCGCGGCGGATGCCCAGCTCGCCGCCCGAGCCCCACACTTGCGCGCCGATCCAGTCGGGCGGCCCGAGCCGCACCACGCCGGCCCAGTCGCGGCCCGGCGTGCGCGGCCAGACGGCGTGCGGCATGTTGCCGAGCGCGGCCTTCACGTCGCTCGGATTGACGCCCGCGGCGTGGACGTCGATCAGCAGCTGGCCGTCGTGCGTGACGGGCGACGGGCCATCCTGGAGCGGCGCGACGAGCGAGTCGAGGTCGCGGGCGGCGGCGGTGAGGACGATGCGTTGCATGGCGGGACTCCGGAGTCGATGGGCAATGGAGGCAGTCTAGGCAGCTGCGGTTGACGCGGAAATGCGCAAAGGCGCATCATCGCTTTGCGTAATACGCACAAGCGTGCCGAGCAGCCCATCGCCACCGTGCGCCGTTCCCTTCCGCTCGCGCTGCCCGCCCGCTCCATGGAAGCCCTTTTCTCCCCGCATCTGGCCGTGTTCGTCGACGTCGTCGAGCTGCAGAGCTTCTCGGCCGCCGCGCGGCGCCACGACCTGGCCGCCTCCTCGATCGCGCGGCGCATCGATCAGCTCGAGGCGCAGCTCGGCGTGCGCGTGCTGCACCGGACCACCCACGCGGTGCGGCCGACCGAGGCCGGACAACTGCTGTACGACCGCGCCAAGGCGCTGCTGGCCGGGATTCGCGGCCTGCACGCCGAGCTGCACCGGCAGCGTGACGAGCCGGGCGGGCTGGTGCGGATCGATTGCCCGGCGCCGTTCGGGCGGCTGCACCTGATGCCGGCCGTGGCCGCGTTCATGCGGCGCCACGCGGCGATCGTGGTCGAGCTGGTGCTGACCGACAGCATGGTGGACCTGCCCGGCGAGCGGCTCGGCGCCGACGTCGACCTGGCGTTGCGGATCGGCCCGGTGGCGGCCACGCGCTTCGTCGCGACGCTGCTCGCGCCGCAGCGGCGCGTGCTGTGCGCGAGTCCGGCCTATCTGGCCGCGCGCGGCACGCCGGCGTCGCTCGACGCGCTCGCGCGCCACGACTGCCTCGCCTGGCACGGCTCGCCGCCGCCCGGCGCGTGGCGCTTCGGCAAGCAGCGTCACGCGCCCGACGCGCCGCGCTTTCGCAGCAACCATTCGGAGGCGTTGCTGGCCGCCGCCGTCGAGGGGCTCGGCATCGCCCATCTGCCGACCTGGCTGGCCGGCGCGGCGCTCGCGAACGGCTCGCTGGTCGCCCTCGCCATCGCGGGCGAGGCCCCCGCGCTGGAGGACGCGACCATCCATCTGCTGCGCCAGCAGGCGGGCGGCGCGGCGCGCACGCTCGCGCTCGTCGAGTTCCTGCGCGAGTGGTTCGCGCAGCCGCCGTGGGAGCGGGCGGCGCGGTGAGCGCGGCCGGGCCGCGCGGTTCCGCCGATGTGAAGCCGATGTGAAGCCACGCTGGGCTGCCGCTGGGATGCCGTCAGGGAGCCGAGGAACTACGCGGCGGCCGCGCGGTCCAGTTCGCATGTGCGTCGCGAGTCGTGCTCGCGATCCCCGTTTGCGGCGGCCCCACGCGGCCGCCGCCTGATCCCCGTTACTGGAGAAATGCCGATGCAGCGCCGCAGCGCCGTCCGTCTGCTCGTGTTCGCAAGCCTGCCGCTGCTGACGGGCGGGTGTGCCGTGCTTGGCCGTGATCCCGTGCGGGTCGGCGTGGTGGGGCTGACGCCGCTCGCGGGGCAGGGGCTGGAGATGCGCTTCGAGCTGAAGCTGCGCGTGCAGAATCCCAACGACACGCCGATCGACTACGACGGCCTCGCGCTCGATCTCGAACTGAACGGCCGCCCCTTCGCGAGCGGCGTCAGCGATGCGCGTGGAGTCGTGCCGCGTTTCGGCGAGGTGGTGATCGGCGTGCCGATCACGGTGACGGCCTTCGCGGCCGCGCGGCAGGCCTTCGGGTTCGCCGACGCGGCGGCGGCCGGGCGCATCCCGTACCGCCTGAGCGGCAGGCTGCAGGCCGGCGTGTTCGGCGGCGTGCGTTTCACCGACGCCGGCTCGCTGAGCTTGCCGGCCGCGTCGGGAGGCGCTGACTGAGACAGGTGGCCCGGCACGCGCCGCTCTTGCTCAAACCGTTCGAGCGAGGCCGCGCGGGCGGTCGCGCACGATTGCCGCTTGGGCCTACCCGCGTGGCGGGAGATAATCGCGGCCTGCCGCCGTCAGCGCGGCGCTCCGTTTCCGATGTCTGCCGTCTTTTCCGAGTTGCCGTGACCGATTATCCGACCCTTCAATTTCATGACGCGAACGGCGTCGAATGCGCGCTGCGCTGGCGCTCCGAGGCCGGCTTGCCGCCGCCGAAGCGCGTGGTGATCGCCGACGACACGACCACGGCCGACGCCGCCTACCGGCTCGCCTGCGAAGGGACGGCGCTGGTCTGGCAGGGCGATTTCCAGAACGCGCGCCAGCTGCTGCAGGCGCTCGCGCGGCGCGTCGACCGGCGCGCGGGGAGGAAGGGCGCGCCGGCCAATCCGGTGGACGCCTTCAACCTGCACCGGCTCGCCCAGTCGCAGCGCGCGCGCACGCTCGGCATGCTGCTGATCCCGCTCGAGGCCGATTACTCGATCGCGCTGCGCCGCGCGCCCGACCTGCGCGAGGCCTGCATCGAAGCCTACGGCCCGGGCGGCATGCCCTCGGTCGCCTCGCTGCGCGAGTTGCTCGGCCTGATCGGCGCGCACGAATGGCGCAAGAAGGGCGTGGCGATCCCCGCGCTCGGCGCGCGCATCCATCCGCACTACGGCGTGTTCTCGCCGGTGCGCGGCGAGTACGTCGAGCTGGTGGCGCGCGCGCCGCTGCCCGCCGCGACGCTCGCGTTCGACATCGGGACCGGGACCGGCGTGCTCGCGGCGGTGCTGGCCGAGCGCGGCGTGGAGCGCGTGGTGGCCACCGACCAGGATCCGCGCGCGCTCGCCTGCGCGGCCGAGAATCTCGAGCGGCTCGGCTACGGCGCGCGCGTCGAGCTGCAGCGCGCCGACCTGTTTCCGGCGGGCCGCGCGCCGCTGGTGGTCTGCAATCCGCCCTGGGTGCCGGCGCGGCCGGGCTCGCCGATCGAATCCGCGGTCTACGATCCGGACAGCCGGATGCTGAAGGGCTTCCTGGCCGGGCTCGCCGCGCATCTGACGCCGGGCGGCGAGGGCTGGCTCGTGCTGTCCGATTTCGCCGAGCATCTGGGGCTGCGCACGCGCGCGGCGCTGCTCGGCTGGATCGAGGCGGCCGGCCTCGTGGTGCTGGGCCGCGATGACATCCGGCCGGTCCACCCGAAGTCCAGCGACGCCGCCGATCCGCTGCACCGCGCCCGTTCCGCCGAACTGACCTCGCTCTGGCGGCTCGGCGCGCGCGCCTGAGGTCCGCCCGAGGCCCGGCCAGGACAGCGCGCGGCGCCCCAGCCGGCCGTGCGCCGGCGGCGCGGCGGCGGGCGTCCGTCGCCGCGCCGTGGCGGCCGGATTCGCGCCGCGCCCGGGGCGCCCGCGCGAATTTCGGTAAACTCTCGTCATTCCACCCGTTTCCCGCCGACGCCGCGCCGGTTTCCCGGTGCGGCGCCGGCCGTCCGCACGATGTCGAACAAGACCTACGAAGTCCGTCCCGAGCAATCGGTCGAGCTGCTCAAGGAGCTGCATATCCTGACGCGCGACGGCAAGATGAATCAGGACAGCCGCCGCAAGCTGAAGCAGGTCTATCACCTGTACCAGTTCATCGAGCCGCTGCTCGAGAACGTCGCCGCCGATCGCGGCGGCGTGACCCTGGTCGACCACGGTGCCGGCAAGTCCTATCTCGGCTTCATCCTCTACGACCTGTTCTTCAAGTCGCGCCCGGCGGCGAACTCGCACATCTACGGCATCGAGACGCGCGA
Source organism: Burkholderia glumae LMG 2196 = ATCC 33617 (assembly GCF_000960995.1). Classification (NCBI taxonomy): domain Bacteria; kingdom Pseudomonadati; phylum Pseudomonadota; class Betaproteobacteria; order Burkholderiales; family Burkholderiaceae; genus Burkholderia; species Burkholderia glumae. The sequence continues at coordinate 1,446,862 of NZ_CP009435.1, forward strand.
GGAGCTGGTCGAGCGCTCGACCGCGCTGGCCGCGCGGCTCGGTTTCGGCGCGATGTCGTTCGAGAACCTGTCGGTGGCCGATTCGATCCGGTCGCCGAAGCTGCCCGAAACCGTCGACGTGGTGACCGCGCTGCATGCCTGCGATACCGCCACCGACGATGCGATCCGCTTCGCGCTGGCCAAGCGCGCGCGGCACATCGTGCTGGTGCCGTGCTGCCAGGCCGAGGTGGCCGGCGTGCTGCGCCGTAACAAGGGCAAGTCGCTGGCCAGCGCGCTGACCGAGGTCTGGCGCCATCCGCTGCACACGCGCGAGTTCGGCAGCCAGATCACCAACGTGCTGCGCTGCCTGCAGCTCGAGGCGCACGGGTATCAGGTCAGCGTGACGGAGCTGGTCGGCTGGGAGCACTCGATGAAGAACGAGCTGATCATCGCGCAGTACAAGAACCTGCCGCGCCGCAAGCCCGCCGAGCGCCTCGGCGAGATCCTCGCGATGTTCGGGCTGGCCGAGCTGAACGAGCGCTTCTTCGCGCCCGAGGCGAGCGGGCAAGCGGCTGCCGCGCACGGCTGAGCCGCGCGCGGCGCCCGCCCGGGCCGGTGCGCCCGGCTTTCGGTCACGCGCCGGTACTTGCCGTCCCGGGGCCGGGTTCGCCGCCCGCCATCCAGTCGCGCCAGCCGTCGTGGCCGAGGCGGCGCAGCGTCGCCTGATTGCGCTCGTAGATGTCGGCCGCGTCGGGAAACGCCTGCACCGCGCGGTCGATGCTCGCCTCGCGCAGCAGATGCAGGATCGGATAGGGCGCGCGGTTCGTGTAGTTCTCGATGTCGTCGGCCTCGGTGCCGTCGAACTGGTACTGGGGATGGAAGCTCGCGATCTGCAGCGTGCCTTCGAGCCGCAGCTGGCGCAGCAGGCGGTCGGCGAACTGCAGCGCGTCGTTGAACTCGGCGAACTCGGCGAACGCGCGCGGATAGATCAGCAGCGTGGTGTCGATCGCGTCCGGATCGGCCGCGTCCAGCGCGCGCAGCTCGCGTTCGAGATCGTCGAGCGCGTCCTCGAGCGAGGCGGCCTCGCTGACGGCGTAACGCACCTGTTCCTTCACGTGGACGCCTTTCGCGAACGGGCACAGGTTCAGGCCGATGACGGCGCGCGTGAGCCAGTGGCGCGTGGCGGCGAGGATGTCTTGATGAGGATCGTTCATGGTCGAAGCGGCTAAGGCGGCGACCGGCATTGTAGCGGGCGCGCCGCCGCGCATCACAGGTGACGCAAACAGCCGGGCCGGCGCGGCCCGGGCTCAGGCGCAGGCCGCGTCGATCATCATCCGCACCACCTGCGGCGCGCCGCCGATCGGGCTGTGTTCGGCGCGGTAGGTCTGGCTGGCCGCGTAGATGCCCTCCAACACCAGCGCCAGCCCGTCGGCCAGCAACTGCGGATCGCGCGCCCCGGCCTCGGTGGAGAGCGCGACCAGCCGCTGCATCAGCTCCTGCTTGTTCTCGGCCACCGACACGCGCGCCGGGTGCGCGGCATCGGGAAACTCCACGGCGACGTTGATGAACGGGCAGCCGCGGTAGGTCGGCTGCCGCGCGCGCTGCGCCAGATCGTCGACGAGCTGCAGCAACTGCGCCCTGGCATCGCCGGGCAGGCGCGCGGCGGCGGCGTCGAAGCGGCGGAAGTAGTTGGCCTTCTTGCGCTCGAGATAGGCGAGCACGAGCTCGTCCTTCGACGCGAACTGACGGTACAGGCTCATCTTGTTCACGCCGGCGCGCTCGACCACCGCCTCCACACCCACCGCGCGCACCCCTTCCTGATAGAACAGCGCCTCGGCCGCGTCGAGCAGCTGCGTGTAGGCGGTCGCGGCGGCGGTCGGCGAACGGCGCGACCGCGCGGGTTGGGAGGGGGAAGCAGGCATCAATCACCTCGACGGCATCGGGTCAATTTCGACGATGCTTGACATGTTACTGATCGGTCACTACGATCGCAAGCTCTTGTGACCGAGTGGTAACGCGCGGTCCTCGTCAACGGGTCGGGGCCGGCGGCATGCCGGGCGCACTGCGGCCGCAACGGGAGTGCGGGATGAACTGGATGATGGCGGCGGGCGCGCGGGGGCGCTTCCACTACGGCTGGATCGCGGCGGCGGTCGTGTTCCTGGTCCTGCTCGCGGCGGCCGGCACGCGCGCCACGCCGAGCGTGCTGATGGTGCCGCTCGAGCACGAGCTCGGCTGGAGCCGCGCGACGATCTCGCTGGCGATCTCGATCAACATCGCGCTGTACGGCCTGACCGGGCCGTTCGCGGCCGCCGCGATGCAGCGCTTCGGGCTACGGCCGACGGTGCTCGCCGCGCTGGCGGTGATGGGCACGGGCGTGGCGCTGTCGTCGATGATGACGGCCACCTGGCAGATGGTGCTGATCTGGGGGGTGATGGTGGGCAGTGCCACCGGCGTGGCCGCGCTGACGCTGTCGGCCACGTTCGTGAACCGCTGGTTCGTGGCGCGGCGCGGGCTCGTGATGGGCATGCTGACGGCCAGCTCCGCCACCGGACAGCTGGTGTTCCTGCCGATGCTGGCGGCGATCGCGCAGCACCACGGCTGGCGGCCGGTGGTGCTGGTGGTGGCGCTGGCGCTCGCGGTGGCGGTGCCGCTCGTGATCTTCCTGCTGCCGGAGCGGCCGGCCGACCTGCAGCTGCGCCCCTACGGCGAGCCGGACAACGCGCCGCGCTTGCCGGAGGCCGCGAAGCAGAACCCGCTCGCCGCCGCCTTCGACGCGCTGTTCGACGCGGCGCGCCGGCGCGACTTCTGGCTGTTGTTCTTCAGCTTCTTCATCTGTGGCGCGAGCACCAACGGCTATATCGGCTCGCACCTGATCGCGATGTGCAGCGACTACGGCATGAGCGAGGTGCAGGGCGCCTCGCTGCTGGCGGCGATGGGCGTGTTCGACCTGATCGGCACGACGCTCTCGGGCTGGCTCTCGGACCGCTACGACAGCCGCGTGCTGCTGTTCTGGTACTACGGGCTGCGCGGGCTGTCGCTGATCTACCTGCCGCAGGCGTTCGGCATCGACTTCTTCGGGTTGCCGCTGTTCGCGGTGTTCTACGGGCTCGACTGGATCGCCACCGTGCCGCCCACCGTGCGGCTGGCCACCGACATCTGGGGCAGGGAGCGCGCCCCGGTCGTGTTCGGCTGGATCGTCGCCGGCCACCAGCTCGGTGCCGCGTTCGCCGCGCTCGGCGCGGGGCTGCTGCGCGCGAGCCTCGGCACCTATACGCTCGCCTCGATGATCTCCGGCGGCCTTTGCATCGTCGGCGCGGTGATCGTACTGCGCATCAAGCGCGGCCGCGTGCGGCCGGTGCCGCAGGCGGCCTGAGCCCGCGCCGCCCGCGCCCGGGGACGGCGGCTTCCCGCGCCGCCCTGGGCGCGCCGGGCGGGGGCGGCCGCCGCGTGATACGCGCTGGACGGTGAACGAGTATGCTGGCGATTCTCCGGGGCTAGAGCCCTTTTTGACCTACGAGGCCATGCATGTCCGTTAATTCCGCTCCCACCGCCGCGCCGATTCATGAACTGCTTGCCGGCCGCTGGAGTCCGCGCGCCTATTCCGACCAGCCGGTCAGCGCCGAGCACCTGCACGCGGTGCTCGAGGCCGCGCGCTGGGCGCCTTCCGCCTACAACGCGCAGCCCTGGCGCTTCGTCGTGTTCGACCGCTCGCGCGACGAGGCCGCCTTCAAGAAGGCGTTCGCCACGCTGGTACCGTTCAACCAGGGCTGGAACGCGCCGGTGCCGGTGCTGATCGCCGTGACCGCGCACACGCTGACCTCGAAGGGCGAGCCGAGCAGCACGGCGCTCTACGACGCCGGCGCGGCGGCCATGTCGCTGGTGCTGCAGGCGCATGCGCTCGGCCTGGCCGCACACCAGATGAGCGGCTTCGACCCGAAGGCGTTCCGCGAGGCGTTCGCGGTGCCGGCCGACGTGGAGATCATCGCGATGATCTCGCTCGGCCACTACGGCGACGCCGAGAAGCTCGATCCCGTGCTGCGCGACCGCGAACGGGCGCCGCGCACGCGCCACGCGATCGGCGAGGTGATCTATCAGAGCGGTTGGAAGGTGCCGTTCGCAAAGCGCTGAGCGCGCCGGCCGCGCCGCGTGGCGGCGGGCGCCCGGCGCCGCGGGGTCCGGCGTGCCGTGCCGCCATCGCCCGCCCGGCGCCGTTTCTCCTCGCGCCTGCCGGCGGCGGCGGGCGGGCGCCGGCTGCCCGGCCGACCCGGCCCCGAATTTCTCGTGCGCGGGCCCCGTTGTGGCGGCCCGCGCTTCTGTGATAAAAAAGCCCCCCTTTCCGCTTCGCGCCCGCCCAGTCGGCGACCTTTCCCATGACTTATTGCGCGATCGATTTCGGCACCTCCAATTCGGCCGTCGCGTTGCCGGATCCGGACCACCCGGGCGCGATGCGGCTCGCGCCCGTCGAGGGCGATCACCTGACCCTGCCCACCGCGATCTTCTTCAACAACGACGAAGGCTCGCGCGAGTTCGGCCGCACCGCGCTCGCGTCGTACATCGACGGCTTCGACGGCCGGCTGATGCGCTCGATGAAGAGCATCCTCGGCTCGCCGCTCGCGGAAACCACCACCGACCTCGGTGACGGCAGCGGCATCGCCTACACCGAGGTGATCGCGATCTTCATGCAGCACCTGACGCGCAAGGCCCAGGCCTGCGCGGGGGGCGTGATCGAGCGCGCGGTGCTGGGCCGGCCGGTGTTCTTCGTCGACGACGATCCGCGTGCCGACCGGCTGGCCGAGCAGCAGCTCGCCGCGGCCGCGCGTTCGGTGGGGCTCAAGGAGGTGAGCTTCCAGTACGAGCCGATCGCGGCCGCGTTCGACTACGAGTCGCGGCTGTCGGCCGAGTCGCTGGTGCTGGTGGCCGACATCGGCGGCGGCACTTCGGACTTCTCGCTGGTGCGCGTGGGCCCCGAGCGCATGGCGCGGCTCGAGCGCAAGGGCGACGTGCTGGGCCATCACGGCGTCCACGTGGCCGGCACCGACTACGACCGCCGCGTCGAGCTGGCCGCGATCCTGCCCGCGTTCGGCTACCGCTCGCTCGACCCGGAGGGCCGCGAACTGCCGAACCGGATCTACTTCGATCTGGCTACCTGGCACCTGATCAACACGGTCTACACGCCCAAGCGCCTGGCCGAGCTGAAGCTGATGAAGCACCTGTACGTGGACACCCGCCAGTTCGACCGGCTGGTGCGCGTGGTCGAGCAGCGCCTCGGCCACGCGCTGACCGCGCGCGCCGAGGAGGCGAAGATCGGCGTGGCGGCGGGCGGCCAGACCCTGATCGACCTGAACGACGTGGAAGAGGACCTGCAGATCGCGTTCGACGCGGCGCGCCTGATCGAGGCCAGCGCGGACGACACGGCGCGCATCGTCGAGGCCGCGCGCGAGACCGTGCGGCTGGCGGGCATCGCGCCGCGCGAGGTGGGGGCGCTCTACTTCACCGGCGGCTCGACCGGCCTGTCGTTCCTGTCGGGCGCGCTCGCGGCCGCGTTTCCCGACGCCGAGCCGGTGTTCGGCGACCGTCTCGCGAGCGTGGCGACCGGGCTCGGCATCCACGCGCGGCGGCTGTTCGGCTGAAGGCCGGTGGCCCGCGTGGTGGCCCGTCTGGTGGCGAGGCGGTGGCGATGCCGCGGCCCTGCGGGCGTCGTCGTGACGCGCCCTGCCGGCGCCGTCCGCGCGGCGCATGTCCGTCCGCCCGAGCGACGCGAATCCGCGAATCGATTTCGGAACCCATCACGCCCGATGCGAAAGCGGGGCGGAGAAAACGAAAACCCCGCCGAAGCGGGGTTTTTTATTCAGGCGAAGATATCGCGCGAACTTACAGCGGCTTGATGTTCGCTGCTTGCAGACCCTTCGGGCCGGTCTTCACTTCGAATTCGACCTTCTGGTTCTCTTGCAGCGTCTTGAAACCGTCGACACGGATTTCCGAGAAGTGCGCGAACAGATCGTCGCCGCCGCCTTCCGGCGTGATGAAGCCAAAACCCTTAGCGTCGTTGAACCACTTGACGGTGCCGGTTGCCATAACTTGTTCCTAAAAATGGTGAGACAGGGCGAAACGCCCGGGAGGTGCATGAAAATCAAGGAAGGGGGTAATGGGGCCGACCGGAGTACCGTTGATGGGCGAACTACGAAAGTACCTATTCACTCGCCGCTTGAAATCCTGCCCGGCCGTTATACGTGAAAATACTGCGACGGTCAACCTTGAAATCGGATTTCCTAGGGGAAACCCCAAAAAATTCGCGGCATCACGCTTACAAAGCTTGCTGATATCTCCACTTTTTTGTAGATGGCGAATGATTTTGCCGACAAGCGCGAGGTGCAACCGAGTACACTACGCGCCGCACGGCAGGGTTGTCCTCGACCCGGCAACTCTGGCACCCAAATAGGCCGGCGCGACGGAGCCGAACGATCTTCGGCCCGTCAGGACAAGGCTTTTTGAGAGACATAGGAGAGGTTGTGAACAGTTCTATTCAACGGAACATTGGCCCGATCGCACTGATGCTGACGGGTCTCGGATCGATCATCGGATCCGGCTGGCTTTTCGGGGCCTGGAAAGCCGCGAAAATCGCCGGCCCCGCCGCCATCTGCGCCTGGATCATCGGTGCCGTCGTGATCCTGGCGATCGCGCTCACCTACGCGGAACTGGGCGCGATGTTCCCCGAGTCGGGCGGCATGGTGCGCTATGCCCGTTACTCGCACGGCTCGCTGGTCGGCTTCATCAGTGCCTGGGCGAACTGGATCGCGATCGTCTCGGTGATTCCGATCGAGGCCGAGGCGTCGATCCAGTACATGAGCACCTGGCCCTACCAGTGGGCACACAACCTGTTCGTGGACGGTTCGCTGACGACACCCGGCCTGCTGCTCTCGGCGCTGCTCGTGATCGTCTATTTCATGCTGAACTACTGGGGCGTGAAGCTGTTCGCGCGCGCCAACTCGGCGATCACGGTGTTCAAGTTCCTGATCCCGGGCCTGACGATCCTCGGCCTGCTGCTCACGAGCTTCCACTCGGACAACCTCGGCATGACCACCAGCGACGCGTTCGCGCCGTATGGCTGGTCGGCGGTGCTGACCGCGGTGGCCACCAGCGGCATCGTGTTCGCGTTCAACGGCTTCCAGAGCCCGGTGAACCTCGCCGGTGAGGCACGCAACCCGGCGCGCAGCGTGCCGTTCGCGGTGATCACCTCGATCCTGATCGCGCTCGTGATCTACGTGCTGCTGCAGGTCGCCTACATCGGCGCGGTCGATCCGACCGAAGTCGCGAAGGGCTGGAAGCATTTCGATTTCGCCTCGCCGTTCGCGGAGCTGGCGATCGCGCTGAACCTGAACTGGCTCGCCGTCCTGCTTTACGTGGACGCGTTCGTCAGCCCGAGCGGCACCGGCACAACCTACATGGCCACCACCACGCGAATGATCTACGCGATGGAGCGCAACAACACGATGCCGAAGATGTTCGGCACGGTGCACCCGCTCTACGGCGTGCCGCGCAACGCGATGTGGTTCAACCTGCTGGTGTCGTTCGTGTTCCTGTTCTTCTTCCGCGGCTGGAGCTCGCTCGCGGCCGTGATCTCGGTGGCCACCGTGATCTCGTACCTGACCGGCCCGATCAGCCTGATGGCGCTGCGCCGGGCGGCCCAGGACCTCGAGCGTCCGCTGTCGATCCCTGGCATGAAGCTGATCGCGCCGTTCGCGTTCGTCTGCGCCTCGCTGATCCTGTACTGGGCGAAGTGGCCGCTCACGGGCGAGATCATCCTGCTGATGGTCGTCGCGCTGCCGGTGTACTTCTATTTCCAGGCGAAGTCGGGTTGGAGCGGCTGGGGCCGCGACCTGAAGGCCGCCTGGTGGCTGGTGGCCTATCTGCCGGTGATGGCGATCCTGTCGCTGGTCGGCAGCAAGCAGTTCGGCGGTTCGGGCCTGCTGCCCTACGGCTGGGACATGCTGATCGTCGCGCTGGTTTCGCTCGGCTTCTACTTCTGGGGCGTCAACACCGGCTATCGCACGCAGTATCTGGAAGAGCGCGAGTCGCACGACGAGATCCTCGACAACGTCGGCGCGTAAGCGCTGCGCTCGCCGCACCCGCCGTCAGGCGCGGTGCGGCGGTAAAAAAAAGCCCGCCCGGCACGCCCGGGCGGGCTTTTTGCATGGTGAGCCGACGGCGCTCAGGTCGCGCCGGGGGCGAACACGTAGTTCGTCATCGCCAGCACGCGCTGGTAGGTGCCGAGCGCCTGGATGCCGAGGCGGTAGTCGTCGTCGGCCGCGCCGAGCGCCGCGAACACCGGCAGCAGGTGCTCGTCGGTCGGATGCATGCGCTGCGCGTGCGGCGCCAGCCGGCGATAGTCGAGCAGCGAGTCGATCTCGCGCCGCGCGAGCCGTTCCTCGAACCAGCTGGTGAATTCGTCGACGCGCGGATCGGCGTCGGCCGGCGTCGCGCCGAAATCGGCCTCGCGCAGGTTGTGCGTGATCTGGCCGGAGCCGATCACCATCACGCCCTCGTCGCGCAGCGAACGCAGCGCGCGGCCGACCCGGAAGTGGTGCGCGGCGTCCGAGCGCGGCTGGATCGACAGCTGCGCCACGGGGATGTCGGCCTCGGGAAACATCAGCAGCATCGGCACCCAGGCGCCGTGATCGAGCCCGTATTCGGTGGTGGTGGCGGCGATGCCGGCCCCGCCGAGCCGCGCCGCCGCCTGGCGCGCCAGCTCGGGCGCTCCGGGCGCCGGGTAGCGCAGCGCGTAGAGCTCGCGCGGGAAGCCGTGGAAATCGTGGATCGTGTCGGGCCGCGTCGCGATGCTGGCGGCCGGCGCGAGCGTGCACCAGTGCGCGGACAGCATCAGCACCGCGCGCGGGCGCGGCAGTTCGGCGCCCAACTGCGTGAAGGCCGGCGCAGGCAGGGACGGGTCGATCGGCAGCGTCGGCGCGCCGTGGGACAGGTAGAGCGAGGGAAGGCGGCTCATGGCGGGGGACCGGGAATCGTGACGACTGCGACTATAGGCGTTCGCGGTCCTTCGATAAATCGGCCTGGAAGGATTTGATTGATTCCCAACGGTTGTCAATCGGGTGCGTGACGGCCCATCCGGTACGCCGCACCGAGGCGTGCGCGGGCCGGGCGCCCGCAGCGTGGGGCGCGCGGCTCAGCCGGCCTCGGCCAGGCCCGCCCAGGGCGCGGTGCGCGCCGCACCGATGCCGAACATGTCGATCACGCGCGTGACGGTATGGTCGACGAGTTCGTCGATCGAGGCGGGCAGGGCATAGAACGCCGGCAGCGGCGGGAAGATCACGCCGCCCATCTCGGTGACGGCGGTCATGTTGCGCAGGTGGGCGAGGTTGAACGGCGTCTCGCGCACCATCAGCACGAGCCGGCGCCGCTCCTTGAGCGTGACGTCGGCCGCGCGCGCGATGAGATTGTCCGACAGCCCGTGCGCGACGCTCGCGAGCGTTTTCATCGAGCACGGCGCGATCACCATGCCGTCGGTCGCGAACGAACCCGAGGCGATGCTGGCGCCGACGTCGCGCACCGCGTGGACGACGTCGGCGCGCGCCTGGACTTCGTCCTTGGACAGCTTCAGCTCGTGCTGGATATTCAACCAGCCGGCGGCCGACACGAGCAGGTGGGTTTCGACACCGCCCGCCGCGCGCAGCAACTCCAGCAGGCGAACCCCGTAGATCGCGCCGGTCGCGCCGGTAATCGCGACGATCAGGCGCCGCGGCGGCGCGGGGCGTGCCTGCATCGAACGCTCAGGCCGCGGCGAACAGCTGCTGCAGTTCGCCCGACTGGTACATCTCCATCATGATGTCCGAGCCGCCGACGAATTCGCCCTTCACGTAGAGCTGCGGGATGGTCGGCCAGTTCGAGAAGGACTTGATGCCCTGGCGGATCTCCTCGTCCTCGAGCACGTTGACGGTCTTGATCTGGTCGACGCCGCAGGCCTTCAGGACCTGGATCGCGCGGCCCGAGAAGCCGCACATCGGAAACTGGGCGGTGCCCTTCATGAAGAGCACGACCGGGTTTTCGTCGACGATTTGCTTGATGCGTTGTTGGGTATCCATGATGAACCTTGCTGATGCGGGGCGTGAGAGAGGAAATGATACTGGATTTCGGCCTGCCCGACCGGCCGCTTCTGCGCGGCTCGGGCGTGGCCTGGCCGGCCGGCTCGCCTGCCGGTCAGCCGGGCCGGCGGCCGCCCGTGGTGCGCTCGATCGAGGCCAGGTCGGCAAGCGAGGCCACCTCGCGGAAGCCGGCCTGCAAGAGCAGCGCGCGCACCGCCTCGGCCTGATCGTAGCCGTGCTCGATCCAGAGTTCGCCGCGCGGCAGCAGGAACGCGCCGGCACCCGCCACGATGCGGCGGATCGCGGCCAGGCCGTCGGCCTCGTCGGTCAGCGCGCCGCGCGGCTCGAAGCGCAGGTCGCCCTGGTCGAGATGCGGATCGTGCCGCGCGATGTAGGGCGGATTGCTGACGATGGCGTGAAAGCGCGCCGCCGGGCCGAGCGCGGCGTACCAGTCGCTTGCGAGCAAGCTCACGGCGCCGCCGGGGCGCGCGTCGTCGAGCAGCCGCGCCGCGTTGCGGCGCGCCACGGCGAGCGCGGCGGCCGAGCGGTCCAGCGCGGTCACGCGCGCGTCGGGCCGCGCGGCGGCGATCGCCAGCGCCACCGCGCCGCTGCCGGTGCCGAGATCGAGCACGGCGGGCGCCGCGATGCCGTCGAGCGCGTCGAGCGCGGCCTCGACCAGCAGCTCCGTCTCGGGGCGCGGGATCAGCACGTCGGGCGTGACCTCGAACGCGAGCCCGAAGAATTCGCGCGAGCCGACCAGCTGCGCGACCGGTTCGCCGGCCGAGCGCCGCGCCTCCAGCGCGCGAAAGCGCTCGGCGGCCGCGGCCTCGAGCGGCGCGTCGGCGCGCGTGATTAATTGGGTGCGGCTCCAGCCGAGCACATGCGCGAGCAGGATGCGCGCGTCGACGGCGTCGAGCGGGCTGGCGCGCAGCAGGCCGGCCGCGGTGACGGGCGAGGCGTTCATGACGATCGGCGCCGCCCGCGTCAGTCCGCTTCGCCGAGCGAGGCGAGCAGCTCGGCCTGGTGCTCGCTCGCGAGCGAGGCGATCAGCTCGTCGAGGTCGCCGTCCATGATCGCCTCGAGCCGGTACAGCGTCAGGTTGATACGGTGGTCGGTCATCCGGCCCTGCGGGAAGTTGTAGGTGCGGATCCGCTCCGAGCGGTCGCCCGAGCCGATCAGGCTCTTGCGCGTGGCCGCTTCCCGGGCGTGCTGCTCGTGGTACTGCTTGTCCTTGATGCGCGCGGCCAGCACCTTCAGCGCGCGATCCTTGTTCTTGTGCTGCGAGCGGTCGTCCTGGCACTCCACCACGATGCCGGTCGGCAGGTGGGTGATGCGCACCGCCGAGTCGGTCTTGTTGATGTGCTGGCCGCCCGCGCCCGAGGCGCGGAACGTGTCGATGCGCAGGTCGGCCGGGTTGATCTCGACTTCCGCGATCTCGTCGGCCTCGGGCATCACCGCCACCGTGCAGGCCGAGGTGTGGATCCGGCCCTGCGTCTCGGTGGCCGGCACGCGCTGCACGCGATGGCCGCCCGATTCGAACTTGAGCCGCGAATAGGCGCCGTGGCCGGCGATGCGCACGATCACTTCCTTGTAGCCGCCGAGGTCCGAGCCGCTCTCCGACATCATCTCCACCTGCCAGCGCTGGCGCTCCGCGTAGCGCAGATACATGCGCAGCAGGTCGCCCGCGAACAGCGCCGACTCGTCGCCGCCCGTGCCCGCGCGGATCTCGACGAAGATGTTGCGGTCGTCGTTCGGATCCTTCGGCAGCAGCATGGTCTGCAGCTCGGCCTCGAGCCGCGCCATGCGCTCGCGGGCCTCGCGGATCTCCTCCTCGGCGAACTCGCGCATCGAGGCGTCGGCCAGCAGCTCCTGCGCGGCGGCCTCGTCGCCGCGCGCGAGGCGCCATTGCGCGTATTGCTCGACCACCGGGCCGATTTCGGCGTGTTCGCGCGTGAGCTTGCGGTATTGGTCGAGATCGGCGGTGACGTTTTCGCGGCTCAGCAGTTCGTTCAGTTCGGCCAGCCGGCTGGAAAGCTGGTCGAGCTTGCTTTGCATGCTCGTTTTCATGATCTGGAGCGATGCTCCCGGGCGAGGAATCGAAAGGAAAAAGGGGGAGGGCCGGCACTGCGGCCGAAGGCGCAGCGGCGCTAGTTGTCGGCGCGCGGGCCATGCGCGTAGAAGCCGCGCATCAGGTCGATCAACTGGTCGCGTTCGGTGCCGCTGGTGCGGTTCAGCGCCGAGGTCGGGCCGTGGATCAGCTTGTTGGTGAGCGCCTGCGACAGCGCGTCGAGCACGGCGAGCGGATCGTCGCCGCGCGCGAGCATCTTCTGCGCGCGCTCGACCTCGGTGCGGCGCAGCGCGTCGGCCTGCGTATGCATGTGGCGGATGATCGGCACCACGCTGCGCGTGTCGAGCCACTGCATGAAGTGCTGCACGCGCGTCTCGATGATGGTCTCGGCCTGCGCCACGGCGGCCTGCCGCGACGCGCTGCCTTCGCGCACGATCGCGCCGAGATCGTCGACGGTATAGAGGAACACGTCCTTCAGCTTGCCGACCTCCTGCTCGATGTCGCGCGGCACGGCCAGATCGACCATGAAGATCGGCCGGCGGCGGCGCGCCTTCACCGCGCGCTCCACCGCGCCCAGGCCGATGATCGGCAGCGTCGAGGCGGTACACGAGACGATGATGTCGAACTCGTGCATGCGGGCGGGCAGGTCCGCGAGCGGCATCGCGTGGCCGCCGAACCGCTCGGCGAGCTTCGCGCCGCGCTCGGCGGTGCGGTTGGCGACCACCAGCTCGCGCGGCGTTTGCGCGGCGAAGTGCGTCGCGCAGAGCTCGATCATCTCGCCCGCGCCGATGAACAGCACCTTCTGGTCGGCCACGTTCTCGAAGATGCGCTGTGCGAGCCGCACCGCGGCCGCGGCCATCGACACCGACTGCGCACCGATCTCGGTGGTGCTGCGCACTTCCTTGGCCACCGCGAAGGTGCGCTGGAACAGCTGGTTCAGATAGGTGCCGAGCGCGCCGGCCTCCGAGGCGGTGCGCACCGCATCCTTCATCTGGCCGACGATCTGGGTTTCGCCGAGCACCATCGAGTCGAGCCCGGAGGCGACCCGGAACGCGTGGCGCACGGCTTCGGACTGCGGCAGCGCGTAGACGTGCGGGGCCAGTTCGTCGGCCGGGATGCGGTGGAAGTCGGCCAGCCAGCGCAGCGCCGCGTCGCGCGCGGCGCGATCGTCGGTGGCGCAGTAGAGCTCGGTGCGGTTGCAGGTGGAGAGAATCGCCGCCTCGGGCGCGTTCCGTGCCTGGCGCCCCAGGAAGACGTCCTTCAGCGTGGACAGTGCAGGCTTGATCTGTTCGAGCGGAAACGCTACGCGTTCGCGCAAGGCGACGGGCGCAGTGTGGTGATTGATTCCGATCGTGAGAAGCTGCATATCCGGGGACTATCGTTTAGGTTCGCATTATAGCGTCTTACCGCTGCTCCCACTGCCGGCCATGCTGCCGACCCGCCGGGCCGCCGGCGCATCCCGCGCGGCAGCCGGTCGCGCCCGTCGGACGGCGCTGCCGCGGCATTCCGGCAGGCATGGCCCCGGCCCCGACGGCCGAAAAAAGCCTGCTCGGCGTGGATGGGCGCGACGGCAGGTCGCAGCAACTTCGCGGTACGATGCGCCCGAATTGCCGGCTTGACAACCGGGCTTGCCCGGAATTCGCGCGGTTTTACCCTGCCGTGCGGGATCGGCCCGGCCCGACGAGCACGCGCTGAAAAAAGTGCTGGATCACCCGGCGCGAGCCGCTGCGGGGCTCCATTCGGCGCTGCATTTGGTGCTCCATTTGGCGCTCCCTTCGGCACCGGCGCGTTTACATTTATGTAGACTTGCCTTACAGCAGGACGGCCCCTAAACTCGACCACTGCGCGCGGTCATTCCGTCAGCGCTATCTCAATACAATCCGAATCCTCGTCGTCTCCGGGCGCAAGCCCGCGACTCCGCGCGTTTCGGTCAGGCCCGGGGCAATGGCGATCGAAAATTCGAAACAAGGCGCGCGATGAACTGGCCGGGAATCGTCGTCCTGGGGCTTGCCGTGGGTGGGCTCGGCTGGTGGCTGCATCCGGCCCGCACCGGCCGGCGCGGCTGGCGCGCGGCGCTGGTCGCGGCGCTGGCCGGCGCGGTCGTCGCCAGGCTGGCCGGCAATCTCACCGGGCTGTTCCACGACGGCGGCACGCTCGAATGGCCGGTCTGTGCCGTCACGGCGCTCGTCGCCACCACGTTGACCATGGGCGCGCTCGCCCGCCGCTGAACCCTCACGGATGGAATCCAACATGAACGCCCGTCATCCCGACGTCTCGCCCGTCCCCGCCCGGCTTGCCCTGTTGCGCAGCGCGATGGCGCGCGAGGGCGTCGCCGCCTGCCTCGTGCCGTCTGCCGATCCGCACCTGTCGGAATACCTGCCGGAGCACTGGCAGTCGCGCCGCTGGCTGTCCGGCTTCACCGGCTCGGTCGGCACGCTGGTCGTGACGGCCGATTTCGCCGGCCTTTGGGTCGACAGCCGCTACTGGGTGCAGGCCGCCGCGCAACTCGACGGCACCGGCGTGCAGCTGATGAAGATGATGGGCGGCCAGCAGACCCAGCCGCACGTCGAATGGCTCGCCGAGCACGTGCCGGCCGGCGCCGCGGTCAGCGTGGACGGCGCGGTGCTCGGCGTGGCCGCCGCGCGCGCGCTGGCCGCGGCGCTGGCCGCGCGCGGCGTGGTGCTGCGCACCGATCTGGATCTGCTCGAGCGGATCTGGCCGGAGCGTCCCGCGCTGCCGGCGGCGCCCGTGTTCGAGCACGTCGCGCCGCACGCGCAGATCGCGCGCGCCGCCAAGCTCGCGCAGGTGCGTGAGGCGATGCGCGCGCAGGGCGCCGGGGTCCATTTCATCTCGACGCTCGACGACATCGCGTGGCTGTTCAACCTGCGCGGCGCCGACGTCAGCTACAACCCGGTGTTCGTCGCGCATGCGCTGATCACGGCCGACCAGGCGACGTTGTTCGTCGTCGACGGCAAGCTCGACGCGGCGCTGCAGGCGTCGCTCGCGGCCGACGGCGTGACGGTGCGCGCCTACGAGACGGCCGCCGCCGCGCTGGCCGCGCTGCCGGCCGGCAGCACGCTGCTGATCGATCCGCGCCGCGTGACGTTCGGCTCGCTGCAGGCGGTGCCGGACACGGTGAGGCTGGCCGAGGCCGTCAACCCGTCGACCTTCGCGAAGTCGCGCAAGACGCCGGCCGAGATCGCCCACGTGCGCGAGACGATGGCGCGCGACGGCGCGGCGCTGGCCGAATTCTTCGCCTGGTTCGAGGCCGCGCTCGGCCGCGAGACCGTGACCGAGCTGACCATCGACGAGCAGCTGAACGCCGCGCGCGCGCGACAGCCCGGCTTCGTGTCGCCGAGCTTCGCGACCATCGCCGGCTTCAACGCGAACGGCGCGATGCCGCATTACCGGGCGACGCCCGAGGCGCACGCGACGATCGAGGGCGACGGGCTGCTGCTGATCGACTCGGGCGGCCAGTTCGTGGGCGGCACCACCGACATCACGCGCGTGGTGCCGATCGGCACGCCGAGCGAGGCGCAGCGGCGCGACTTCACGATCGTGCTGAAGGCGATGATCGCGCTGTCGCGCGCGCGCTTCCCGCGCGGCATCCGCTCGCCGATGCTCGACGCGATCGCGCGCGCGCCGATGTGGGCCGCCGGGCTCGACTACGGCCACGGCACGGGTCACGGCGTCGGCTATTTCCTGAACGTCCACGAAGGCCCGCAGGTGATCGCGCACTACGCGGCGGCCGATCCGCAGACGGCGATGGAGGAGGGCATGATCACCTCGAACGAGCCGGGCGTGTACCGGCCCGGGCAATGGGGCGTGCGCATCGAGAACCTGGTGCTGAACCGCGCGGCGGGACAGACGCCGTTCGGCGACTTCCTCGAGTTCGAGACGCTCACGCTGTGCCCGATCGACACGCGCTGCGTGCTGGCCGAACTGCTCGACGCGGGCGAGCGCGCCTGGCTCGACGACTATCATGCGACGGTGCGCGAGCGCGTCGGCCCGCTCGTCACCGGGGCGGCGCGGGCCTGGCTCGAGGCGCGCACGCGGCCGCTCTGACGCGCCGGGCGGATTCGGAAGGGGGAGGTATGCCAGCCATCCGGGCGGTCGTGTTCGATTTCGGCGGGGTGCTGATCGACTGGAACCCCGAGTATCTGTACCGGCAGCTGATTCCCGACGCGCAAGCGCGGCGGCGCTTTCTCACCGAGGTCTGCGGGATGGACTGGGTGGTGCGGCAGGACGCCGGGCAGACGCTCGCGGACGGCACCGCCGAGAAGGTCGCCGCGTTTCCTCAGCATGAGGCGCTGATCCGCGCGTTCTACGCGCGCTGGCCCGAGATGGTGGCGGGCCAGTTCGACGACGGGGTCGCGCTGGTCGAGCGGCTCGACGCGGCCGGCGTGCCGCTGTTCGGGCTCACCAACTGGTCGGCCGAGACGTTCCCGTATGCGTGGCAGCGCTATGCGGTGCTGCGCCGCTTTCGCGACATCGTGGTGTCGGGGCGCGTGAAGCTCGCCAAGCCCGATCCGGCGATCTATCGCGAGATGTTCGCGCGCATCGCCGCGCAACTGCCCGGCATCGCGCCGGGCGAACTCGTGTTCATCGACGACAACCCGCGCAACGTGCAGGCGGCCGCCGCGCTCGGCTGGCACGGCATCCGCCATACGGACGCGGCCGCCACCGAGGCGCGACTGCGCGAGCTGGGCGTGCCCGCCTGAGGCGCGGCGCGCCCGCGTCGTGCGGCCTCGCCGCTCACCGGGCAACGGGCGAAGCCGCCCGTTGCCCGGGTTGCCGCGTGCCGCTCAGCGGCTGATCGGCTTGAAGCGGATCCGCTTCGGCTTGGCGGCCTCCTCGCCGAGGCGCGCGCGCTTGTCCGCTTCGTATTCCTGGTAGTTGCCGTCGAAGAACACCACCTGCGAATCGCCCTCGAACGCGAGAATGTGGGTCGCGATCCGGTCGAGGAACCAGCGATCGTGCGAGATCACCATGACCGAGCCCGCGAATTCGAGCAGCGCGTCTTCCAGCGCGCGCAGCGTTTCCACGTCGAGATCGTTCGACGGCTCGTCGAGCAGCAGCACGTTGCCGCCGGCGATCAGCGTCTTGGCCAGGTGCAGGCGCCCGCGCTCCCCGCCCGACAGGTTGCCGACGATCTTCTGCTGGTCGCCGCCCTTGAAGTTGAAGCGGCCGATGTAGGCGCGCGACGGCGTTTCGTACTTGCCGACCGTCAGCACGTCGGCGCCGCCCGAGATTTCCTCGAACACGGTCTTCTCGCTCGCGAGCGCGTCGCGGCTCTGGTCGACATAGGCGAGCTTGACGGTCGGGCCGTGGATGATCTCGCCCGAATCCGGCTGCTCCTTGCCCGTCAGCATGCGGAACAGCGTCGACTTGCCCGCGCCGTTCGGCCCGATGATGCCCACGATCGCGCCGGCCGGAATCTTGAAGCTGAGGTTGTCGATCAGCAGGCGGTCGCCATAGGCCTTGCTGACGTTCTTGAACTCGATCACTTCGTTGCCGAGGCGCTCGCCGGCCGGGATGAAGATTTCCTGCGTTTCGTTGCGCTTCTGGTATTCCTGGCTGCTCAGCTCCTCGAAGCGCGCGATCCGCGCCTTCGATTTCGCCTGGCGGCCCTTCGGGTTCTGGCGCACCCACTCCAGTTCCTTCTTGATCGCCTTCTGGCGAGCCGATTCGGACGCCTCTTCCTGCTTCAGCCGCGCTTCCTTCTGGTCGAGCCAGCTGCTGTAGTTGCCCTTCCAGGGAATGCCGTGGCCGCGGTCGAGCTCGAGAATCCACTCGGCCGCGTTGTCGAGGAAGTAGCGATCGTGGGTGACCGCCACCACCGTACCCGGGAAGCGCGTCAGGAACTGCTCGAGCCACTCCACCGATTCCGCGTCGAGGTGGTTGGTCGGCTCGTCGAGCAGCAGCATGTCGGGCTTCTCGAGCAGCAGCTTGCAGAGCGCGACGCGGCGCTTTTCGCCGCCCGACAGATGCTCGATCTTCGCATCCCAGGGCGGCAGGCGCAGCGCGTCGGCGGCGATCTCGATCTGCTGCTCGGGGCTGCCGCCGTCGGAGGCGGCGAGGATCGCCTCGTACTTGGCCTGCTCGGCCGCGAGCGCGTCGAAATCGGCGTCGGGCTCGGCATAGGCGGCGTAGATCTCATCGAGCTTCTTCTGCGCGCTGAAGACGTCGCCGAGCCCTTCTTCCACCGTCTCGCGGACGGTCTTGGACGGGTCGAGCTGCGGCTCCTGCGGCAGGTAGCCGATGTTCAGGTTCGGCATCGGCGTGGCTTCGCCCTCGATGTCCTTGTCCACGCCCGCCATGATGCGGATCAGCGTCGACTTGCCCGAGCCGTTCAGGCCGAGCAGACCGATCTTCGCGCCGGGGAAGAACGACAGCGAGATGTCTTTCAGGATCTGGCGCTTGGGCGGCACGATCTTGCCGACCCGGTTCATCGTGAATACGTATTGGGCCATCTGCGTCAGTGGAACTCGTCAAGGTTGGGCCGTCGCCGGCCGCGTGCGGCGGCGAGGGGCGACGGAGGGGCCGGTGCGGACCGGAGCGCTGCCGTGACTGGACGGCGGCGCGACCGCGAGCCAGGCGCGGCGGGACCGCGTATTGTACTGCGCGCGCCGGGCCGGTGGCTCCGCCGTCCCGGACGGGGCTACCGGCCCGGACGCGGCCCTGATGGGATCTCGCGCCCCGGCGGTGGTCGGCGCGTGTGCCTATCGGCTATCCGGTGGTGGCCTCGCGGCACCGCCCCGGCGGGCCTGCGGCGCCCGCGCCGATGCCGCCGTGCGGCGGGCATCGGCAGCCGATGCCTGATCTGGCTGAGGCTGGCGCGCGTGAGCTTCGAGATGGGCGCGCCGAAGTAGACGGCGAGCTTCGAGGCGCTCCCGATCGCGACGCTGGCCGCACCGGTGCCGGCAGGCGGCCGCGGGCGCGGCGCCGGCGGGGCGCCCGGGCGGCCGCTGGTGGGGCCGCCCGGGCGCGAGCGGTGTCAGACGTTGAACAGGAAGTTCATCACGTCGCCGTCGTGGACCACGTATTCCTTGCCTTCGGCGCGCATCTTGCCCGCTTCCTTCGCGCCCTGCTCACCCTTGTAGGTGATGTAGTCGTCATAGCCGATGGTCTGCGCGCGGATGAAGCCGCGCTCGAAATCGGTGTGGATCACGCCCGCGGCCTGCGGGGCCGTGTCGCCGATGTGGATCGTCCAGGCGCGCACTTCCTTGACGCCGGCCGTGAAGTAGGTTTGCAGGCCGAGCAGCTTGAAGCCGGCGCGGATCACGCGGTCCAGGCCCGGCTCGTCCATGCCCATGTCGGCGAGGAAGGCCTCCTTGTCGGCGTCGTCGAGGTCGGCGATTTCCGCCTCGATCGCGGCGCACACGGCCACCACCGGCGACTTCTCGGCCTCGGCGTAGCGGCGTACCGCGTCGAGGTGCGGGTTGTTCTCGAAGCCGTCGTCCTTGACGTTGGCCACGTACATGGCGGGCTTCGCGGTGATCAGGCAGAACGGCTTGAGAATCGCGCGCTCGTCGTCGGACAGCTCGAGGCCGCGCACCGCCTTGCCCTGATCGAGATGCGCGCGTACCTTCTCGAGCGCGGCGGCGAGCTTGACCGCTTCCTTGTCGTTGCCCGACTTGGCCGCCTTCGAGTAGCGCGCGAGCGCCTTTTCCACGGTGGCCAGATCGGCCAGCGCGAGTTCGGTGTTGATCACCTCGATGTCGTCGAGCGGGCTCACGCGGCCGGCCACGTGGATCACGTTCTCGTCCTCGAAGCAGCGCACCACGTGCGTGATCGCGTCGGTCTCGCGGATGTTGGCGAGGAACTGGTTGCCGAGCCCTTCGCCCTTGCTCGCACCCGCCACCAGGCCGGCGATGTCGACGAACTCGACCACGGCCGGCACGATCCGCTCCGGCTTCACGATCGCCGAGATCGCCTTCAGGCGCGCGTCCGGCACCTCGACGATGCCGACGTTCGGCTCGATGGTGCAAAACGGATAGTTCTCGGCGGCGATGCCGGCCTTGGTCAGCGCATTGAACAGGGTGGACTTGCCGACGTTGGGCAGGCCGACGATGCCGCATTTGAGGCTCATGGAAAACCTTTCTGGATCAGATGTTGTGCCGGTTCGCGTGGCGCCGGGCTCGCTCGCGCCGCCACGCTGCGGGCGCCGAGGGAGCCGGGCGGGGCGGCCGGCGGCGCGAGGCGGCACGGCGGTGGCCGGCGCTCGCGCGGCAAGGCCGCCCGCGAAAACGGCAATTGTATCGCGTTCGGGTGGCGAGATTTCGGGGCGGCAGCGCGAATGGGGCGGGGGCGCCGGGCCGCGTGCTCAATCGGCGATGCGCCGGTCGGCCAGCGCCGCGCGGCAGTCGTCGAGCACCAGCTCGACGAGCCGCGACTGGCGGTCGAGATCCTCGCTGTCGATGATTTCCTCGACGGCGTCGCGGGCCCAGGCCGCCTCCACGAAGCTCGCGTGCTTCTTCGCGATGTCGAGCGCGACGGCGGCGAGCTTCGCGATGCACAGCCAGTCGGCCTCGCGCAGATGGCGATCGAGCCACTTGTGCGCCGCCTGAACCTGGAACGGCGCCGACGGCCAGGATTCGTTCAGATAGAACGCGCCGAGATTTCCGACCGTGAGCCAGCACAGCAGGTCGACGCGGTCGTGGTGGGTGAGGTTGTGGTGTACGTCGCTCATGGCCATGCTCGAGATGGGGTTGAGAGTCGCTTTCCGTCACCGGTGAAACTCGGAGCCGACGAATCAACAATAGCACGCCATGAACGCTTGCATGCAAGCCGGGACTCGCCCGAACTCGCGTGAACCCGCATCAGTAGCGGTAGTAGTCGTGATGATGGTGATAGCCGCCGTCCGGCACGACGATGCAACCGCCGAGCATGCCGCCGAGCGCGACGGCGAGGGTGGCGAGCAGTGCGATCCGTTTCAGCTTCATGGTGAGTCTCCGGTAGGTTCGTCGATGGAGCCGACTGTAGCGGCGCGCCGGATGACAAGCCGTGTACCTTTGTAAGAAAACGTGTGGGGCGTAATGGTGCGCGCCGGCCTGCCCGCCGCGAGCCGGGAGCGCAGTTACGGATGAAATGGTTCCGGATCGAACCGGCCTGCCGCCGGGGCCGATCGACGGGACCATCGGGGCCAGCTACCCGAGCGCAGCGGGCCGGCCGGGCACGGCCTGCTGCGGGCGGGGCCGCGCCGGGTGGGCGCGACAGCGCGCGTGGGGCCGGCCGGCAGCGGGCGGTGGGCGCGGCAGCCGGTGCGAGGGTCGCGCTGCCGCCCGAGCGGCGCCCGGATTGCCCGCGTTGGCGCTGATCTTCCGCAAATCGGTACGGCCGGCCGTGTGCGGCCGCGCGGCTATAATGCGCGCCATGACAGCCCATACCCAGACCTTCGACGTCGCCGTGGTCGGCGGCGGCCTTGTCGGCAAGACCGCTGCGCTCGCGATGACGCAGGCGGGCCTCAGGACGGCGCTGCTCGCGCAGCCGGCCGCTCCGCGTCCGGCCGACCTGTCCTTCGACGCGCGCGTCTACGCGCTGTCCGCGAGTTCGCAGGCCCTGCTCGAGCGGCTGCGCGTCTGGCAGGCACTCGAGCACGAACGGCTCGCGCCCGTCTACGACATGCGCGTATTCGGCGACGCGCAGGCCGAACTGCATTTCTCGGCATTCCAGGCGGCCGTCGCGCAACTCGCGTGGATCGGCGAATCGTCGCTGGTCGAGCGCGGGCTCGACGCGGCGCTGCGCTTCCAGCCGAACCTGACCTGGCTCGACACGCGCGCACAGGGGCTCGACGTGAAGCCGGACGTGGCGCTGCTCACGCTCGCCGACGGCGGCGTGCTCTCGGCCGACCTGGTGGTCGGCGCCGATGGCGCGCATTCGTGGGTGCGCGCGCAGATCGGCTCGCGCGTCGCGCGGCGCGACTACCGGCAGACCGGCGTGGTGGCCAACTTCAAGGCCTCCGAGCCGCACCGCGAAACGGCCTGGCAGTGGTTCCGCGACGGCGAGATCATCGCGCTGCTGCCGCTGCCCGACGGCCACGTGTCGCTGGTCTGGTCGGCCCACACGGCCCATGCCGATCAGCTGCTCGCGCTCGATCCGGCCCAGCTCGCGGCCGAGGTCGAGCGCGTCAGCCACCGCCAGCTCGGCACGCTCGACTGCGTGACGCCCGCGCAGGGTTTTCCGCTCGCGCTGCAGACGGTGGACCGGCTGGTCGCACCGCGCGTGGCGCTGGTCGGCGACGCCGCGCACCTGATCCACCCGCTCGCGGGCCAGGGCATGAACCTGGGCCTGCGCGACGTGGCCGCGCTGGCCGATGCGATCGCTTCGCGCGAGGCGTTTCGCGATCTTGGCGACCTCGTGCTGCTGCGCCGCTACGAGCGCGCCCGGCGCGAGGACATTCGTGCGCTGATGCTGGCCACCGACGGCCTGCAGCGGCTGTTCGCGCTGCCCGGTACGCTCGCGCGCGCGGTGCGCAACACCGGCATGGCGCTCGTCGGCGCCCAGCCGCTCGTCAAGCGCTGGCTGGTCGCGACGGCGCTCGGCTGAGGGCGGCCGATGCGTCGCTGCGCCCGCGCGCGCCTGTTCGCCGTCCGCCCGGCGGCGCCCATGATCGGCGTCGACCACGGTGGCCGGCCGGTCCCATGCGCCGTGCGAAATGTCGCGCACGGCCCTCATTTCGATATGAGCCGGCCGGGCCCATCCAGATCGGACAGGCTCCGGCCACCGTCGTACACTAACGGGCGTACGACCGCCCTCCCAAGGAACTGCTGAATGAAAACGATAGTCCGAATCGCCGCGCTGGTGCTGGCGACCGCCGCCGCCACGCTGGGCTGTACCGCGCAGGCCGACCAGACCACCGACAAGCTGAAGGCGACGCTGCAGGCGCGCCTTGGCGACGCGACGGTGAAGGGCATCACGAAGTCGCCGATCCCGGGCCTCTACGAGGTCAACCTGGGCTCGCAGATCGTCTACAGCGACGCGGCCGGCGATTACGTCCTGCTCGGCGAACTCGTCGACACCAAGTCGCGCAAGAACCTGACCGAGGCGCGCATGGCCGAGATCAACAAGGTCGATTTCGCGAGCCTGCCGCTGGGCAACGCGATCAAGGTCGTGAAGGGCAATGGCGCGCGCAAGATCGCGGTGTTCTCCGACCCGAATTGCCCTTACTGCAAGCGCTTCGAATCGACGCTGCAGTCGATGGACAACGTAACCGTCTACACCTTCCTGTATCCGGTGCTGACGCCGGACTCGACGGTCAAGTCCAAGGCGATCTGGTGCGCGTCTGACCGCGCCAAGAGCTGGGAGGGCTGGATGATCAACCATCAGCCGCCGGCCGGGGCCGGCAATTGCGACACCACGGCGCTCGAGAAGAACCTCGCGCTCGGCCGCAGCCTGAACGTGAGGGGCACGCCCACCATCTTCCTCGCGGACGGCACGCGCCTGCCCGGCGCCGTGTCCGCCGACGAACTGAACAATGCGCTCGCTTCGGTGAAGTGACGCGCGCGGTCCGCGCCGCGCCCCCACCCCCGTTGCGCAAAGAGGCGCCGCCGTCCCGCAGGCGCCTCTTTCTTTTCGACCCCGCTATCCGAACCGCTTCTTGCCGATGTCATCGATGACCCCGATACGCTATTCGATCGTCCCGAAGGACCCTGCCGCCCACCTGTTCGAGGTCACGCTGACGGTGGCCGAGCCCGCTGCGGACGGCCAGCGCTTCATGCTGCCGGTGTGGATTCCCGGCAGCTACATGGTGCGCGAGTTCGCGCGCAGCATCGTCACGCTGCGCGCGTTCAACGAGGCGGGCCGCAAGGTGCGCATCGCGAAGACCGACAAGCACAGCTGGCAGGCCGCGCCGGTGGCCGGCCCGCTGACGCTGCGCTACGAGGTCTACGCCTGGGACCTGTCGGTGCGCGCCGCGCATCTGGACGACACGGGCGGCTTCTTCAACGGCACCAGCGTGTTCCTCGCCGTCGAGGGGCAGGAGGCGGCGCCGTGCGTGGTCGCGATCGAGCGGCCGGCCGGCGATAGCGCGCGCCGCTGGCGCGTGGCCACCGCGCTGCGCGAGGCGCGCGGCACGAAGCGGTACGGCTTCGGCGACTACCTGGCCGACGACTACGACGAGCTCATCGATCATCCCGTCACGCTCGGCGAGTTCGCGCTGGCGAGCTTCGCGGCGCACGGCGTGCCGCACGACGTGGTGATCGCGGGGCGGGTGACGCGGCTCGACATCGAGCGGCTCGCGGCAGACCTCAAGCGCATCTGCGAGGCGCAGATCGCGCTGTTCGAGCCGCGCACGAAGAAGGCGCCGATGGCTCGCTACGTGTTCATGACGCAGGCCGTCACCGACGGCTACGGCGGTCTCGAGCACCGTGCCTCCACGGCGCTGGTCTGCAACCGCGGCGACCTGCCGGTGAAGGGCCGGCCGGAGACGACCGACGGCTACCGCACCTATCTCGCCCTCTGCAGCCACGAATACTTCCACACCTGGAACGTCAAGCGCATCAAGCCGGCCGCGTTCGTGCCCTACGATTTGCGCCAGGAAAGCTACACTTCGCTGCTGTGGCTGTTCGAGGGCTTCACGTCCTACTACGACGACCTGATGCTGGTGCGCAGCGGCCTGATGAGCCGCGACGAGTATTTCGCCGCGCTCGGGCGCACCGTGGGCGGCGTGCTGCGCGGTACGGGGCGCCTGAAGCAGAGCGTCGCGGAAAGCTCGTTCGACAGCTGGATCAAGTATTACCGCCAGGACGAGAATGCCTCGAACGCGATCGTCAGCTACTACACCAAGGGCTCGCTCGTCGCGCTCGCGTTCGATTTGGCGATTCGCGGCGCTACTCGCAACCGCAAGTCGCTCGACGACGTGATGCGTCTGCTGTGGACGCGCTACGGCCGTGATTTCTACCACGGCCAGCCGCGCGGCGTGGGCGAGGACGAGGTGGCCGCGCTGATCACCGAGGCCACCGGCGTGGCGCTGGGCAGGCTGTTCGACGACGCCGTGTCCGGCACGCGCGACCTGCCGCTGGCCGAGCTGCTCGAGCCGTTCGGCGTGATGCTCTCGCCCGAGGCGGGGCCGAACCCGAAGCCGTCGCTGGGCGCGCGCGTGCGCGGCGGCGCGGATACCACGCTGGCCGTGGTCTACGAGGGCGGCGCCGCGCACCGCGCGGGCCTGTCGGCCGGCGACGTGCTGATCGCGATCGACGGCCTGCGCGTGACCGGCGCGAACCTCGACGCGCTGCTCGCGCGCTACCAGCCTGGCGAGCGCGTGCAGGTTCATGCGTTTCGCCGCGACGAACTGCGTGAGACGACGCTCAGGCTCGACGCGCCGGACGTCGTGCGCTACCGGCTCACGGCCGACACGCGCACCGCCGCGCGGCGCGGCTGGCAGCAAGGCTGGCTCGGCGGCTAGCACGAACGAAATCGTTCCAGCGGCGCGGATTGTTCCGGTGGTGCAACAATCCGTCGCCGGGCGCCGGCTTTTTCCGGTCTGGACGCATCCGCACAATGGCCCAACTCGCGCTTCACCGGAAGCGCACACCCAACGGAGCCCCGACATGACGACCATTCTGCAGATCAATTCCGCCGCCCGCTCGCAGGGCGCCCGCTCGACCCAGCTCGCCGACGAGCTGACCGCGAAGCTCGAACGGGACAATCCCGGCTCCAAGGTGGTGGTGCGCGACCTGCTCTCCAACGCGCAGCCGCATCTGGACGACGCCGTGCTCGGCGCGTTCTTCACGCCGGCCGAGCAGCGCAGCGCGGAGCAGAACGCGATCGTCGCCCGGAGCGACGAGCTGGTCGAGGAACTGAAGGCCGCGGACGTGATCGTGATCGCCGCGCCGCTCTACAACTTCGGCATCTCCTCGCACCTGAAGGCCTACTTCGACTGGATCGCCCGCGCCGGCGTCACGTTCCGCTACACCGCGACCGGCCCGGAAGGCCTGATCACCGGCAAGAAGGTCTATGTCGTCTCGGCGCGCGGCGGCAAGTATTTCGGCACGCCGAACGATACGCAGACGCCGTACCTGAAGTCGTTCCTCGGCTTCATCGGCCTGACCGACGTGTCGTTCATCTACGCGGAAGGCCTGAACCTCGGGCCGGACTCGGAAGCGGCCGGACTGGCGGCGGCGCGCGAGGCGATCGCCGCGGTCTGAGGGCCGGGCGCGGCGCCCGGCAACTGACGGCGGCGCGCGGCGGCACGATGGCCCGACGCAAACAGCCCGATCGGCCCTAGCCGATCGGGCTGTTTGCATCAGGGGCGGGGGAGGGGCGGCGCAGCCGCCGGACGCGCCAGGCGCGGCTCGAGCACGGCGCTCAGGCCAGCACCTGCGCCTCGTCGGGCAGGCGCCAGTCGATCGGTGCTTGACCGTGCTCGCTCAGGTATGCGTTGGCGAGCGCGAAGTGGCGGTTGCCGAGAAAGCCGCGGTGCGCCGACAGCGGCGACGGATGCGGCGATTCGAGCACGCAATGCACGCTGGCGTCGAACAGCGCGCGCTTGGCCTGCGCATGCGCGCCCCACAGCATGAACACGAGTCCGCGATGGCGCCGCGCGAGCTCGCGGATCAGCGTATCGGTGCAGGGCTCCCAGCCGTGTTTCGCGTGGCTCGCCGCCGCGCCTCGCTCCACGGTCAGCACGGTATTGAGCAGCAGCACGCCCTGGCGCGCCCACGAATCGAGGCAGCCGTGCCGCGGCGTGGCGTAGCCGAAATTGGCCGTGATTTCCTTGAAGATATTGCGCAGCGACGGCGGCGGTCGTACCGCGGGCGGCACCGAGAACGCAAGGCCGTGCGCCTGCGGTGTGCCGTGATCGTCGCCGTGGTAGGGATCCTGGCCGAGGATCACGACCTTCACGTCGTCAGGCGCGGTCAGGCGCAGCGCGCGGAACACGTCGGCTGGATAGATCGTCTTGCCGGCGGCGCGCTCGGCATCGACGAAGCGGCACAGCGGCGCGTAGGTATCGCTCGCGGTGAACGGCGCCAGCAACGCGCGCCATGCGGCGGGCAGCGCGTCGAACTGCGCGGCGAGCGGCAGCGGCGGCACCGGGCCGGCGCCGGCGTGCAGCGCGATCTTGTCAGCGGCGGGCGGCGCCACCGCTGCGGCAGGCGCGTCGAACAGCGAGGCCTGGGCCGTCGGCGCCTTGCGGGAAGAGGGGCGGTTAGCCATGCGCGGCGCGGGCCTCAGGCGGCGCGCAGCTGGTAGCCGCGCTGCGCCTTGCTGCGATCCTCGGGCGCGAGGCCCGGCAGCGCGCGGCCGAGTTCCGCCGCGAGCGCGTGCAGCGCCGCCGCGTCGCCCTCGATCAATTCCAGCTCGATTTCGCGGATCGGCTCGCGGCGCGTAGCGCCGCCGGCCTCGGCAACGATCTCGCCGAGATCGAGCGCGGCCTCCACGGCGGTGCCGTCGCGCTCGATGCGCCACAGCGTGCGTGCGAAATCGGTGCGGAACAGCGGGACGAGCGCGGGCGCCGCGGCGCGCAGCGCGTCGGCGGCCTCCGGCACGTCGCAGGCGGCGAGCAGCGCGTCGATCTCGAGCGCGTCGCCGGCCACCGGCAGTTCCCACTCGTGGCGCGTATGCAGGCCCGCCTCGGCCGTGCCGACCGTCTTGAAGGTCTGCAGCCAGCCCTGCGGCGCCCGCCGCACGCGCAGCGCGCTGCGGGCGCGCGCCAGCGCGAGCCCGGGCGTGTCGTAATAGACGTTGACGAGCGTGATCTCGCGGCCCGGGGTGCCGGCGCAGGCGTCGAGCGCGAGGCGCGCCGCGGTGTGCGCGCCGGCCGGCAGCGCGAGCTTGATTTCGGTTTCGATCGCCATGGGCGGCCTCGGCAGGCTCAGAAGAACATCCGCGCGAGTTCTTCGCCCGGCTGCTCGGCGCGCATGAACGCCTCGCCGACGAGGAACGTATGGACGCCCGCGCGCCTCATGCGCTCGACGTCGTCGCGCGTGCGGATGCCCGATTCGGTCACGACGATGCGCTCGGCCGGCACCATCTCGAGCATGCCGAGCGTGGTGTCGAGCGTGGTCTCGAAGCTGCGCAGATTGCGGTTGTTGATGCCGATCAGCGGCGTCTTCAGCGTCAGCGCATTGGCCATCTCGTCGCGATCGTGGACTTCGACCAGCACCGCGAGGCCGAGCGAGTGCGCATAGGCTTCGAGGTCCTGCATCTGCGGCGTGTCGAGCGCCGCGGCGATCAGCAGGATCGCGTCGGCGCCCATCGCGCGCGCCTCGAGCACCTGGTACGGGTCGATGATGAAGTCCTTGCGCAGCACCGGCAGCGCGCAGGCCTCGCGCGCCTCGCGCAGGTAGCGCGCGCCGCCCTGGAAGAACTGTTCGTCGGTCAGCACCGACAGGCAGGCCGCGCCGTGCCGTGCGTAGGAGGCGGCGATTTCGGCCGGCACGAAGTGCTCGCGCAGCACGCCTTTCGAGGGGCTCGCCTTCTTCACTTCGGCGATCACGGCGCTGCGGCCGGCCGCGTGCTGCGCGCGCAGCGCGCCGACGAAGTCGCGCGTGTCGGCGCCGCGCGCCTCGGCTTCGAGCCGCAGCGCCTCGAGCGGCGTGCTGCGCAGCCCGGCGGCGATTTCTTCGCGTTTGACGGCAATGATTCGATTGAGGATGTCGCTCATGGCATTCCGGCGGAGCGCGGTCCGCATGATGGGTTGGGGGAGCCGGCGGTGCCGGCCGGCGGGCGGGCGCTCAGCGCCCGAATTGACAGGTGAAGCGTACCAGTTCGTCGACCTTGGCGCGCGCGCGGCCGCTCGCGATCGCCTCGCGTGCCGTGTCGATGCCGGCAGCGATCGACGGCGCGATGTTGGCCGCATAGAGCGCGGTGCCGGCGTTCAGCGTGACGATCTCGCGCGCCACGCCGGGCTTGTTGTCGAGCGCCTCGAGCAGCATCGCGCGCGATTCCTCGGCGTTCTCCACCTTCAGCGAGCGGTTCGACACCATCTGCAGGCCGAAATCCTCGGGATGGATCTCGTACTCGGTGACCTTGCCGTCGCGCAGCTCGCCCACCAGCGTGGCCGCGCCGAGCGAGACCTCGTCCATGCCGTCCTTGCCGTAGACCACCAGCACGTGCTCGGCGCCGAGCCGTTGCATCACGCGGACCTGGATGCCGACCAGATCGGGGTGGAACACGCCCATCAGCTGGTTCGGCGCGCCGGCCGGATTGGTCAGCGGGCCGAGGATGTTGAAGATGGTGCGCACGCCGAGCTCGCGGCGCACCGGCGCGATGTTCTTCATCGCCGGATGGTGGTTCGGCGCGTACATGAAGCCCATGCCGGTCGCCTCGATCGAGGCCGCCACCTGCTCGGGCGCGAGATCGATGTTGACGCCGAGCGCATCGAGCACGTCCGCGCTGCCCGACTTGCTCGACACGCCGCGGTTGCCGTGCTTGGCGACCTTCGCGCCGGCCGCGGCCGTCACGAACATGGTGGCCGTCGAGATATTGAAGGTGTGCGAGCCGTCGCCGCCGGTGCCGACGATATCGACGAAGTTCGAATTGTCGGAGACCTCGACATGGCGCGCGAACTCGCGCATCACGGTGGCCGCCGCGGCGATCTCGCCGATCGTCTCCTTTTTCACGCGCAGGCCGGTGATGATCGCGGCGGCCATCACGGGCGACATGTCCCCGCGCATGATCATGCGCATCAGGTGCAGCATCTCGTCGTGGAAGATTTCGCGGTGCTCGATCGTGCGTTGCAGCGCTTCCTGCGCAGTGATCATCGCGCCCTCGCTCATGCCGGCTGCGCGCTGCCGGCGCGCGCCTGCTTCAGGAAGTTCTCGAGCAAGGCGTGGCCGTGCTCGGAGAGGATCGATTCGGGATGGAACTGCACGCCCTCGATCGGCAGCGTCCGGTGGCGCACGCCCATGATCTCGCCGTCCTCGGTCCAGGCTGAGATTTCGAGGCAGTCCGGCAGCGATTCGCGCTCGATCGCGAGCGAGTGGTAGCGCGTCACGTCGAACTGCCTCGGCAGATCGGCGAACACGCCGCGGCCGTCGGTCTCGATGCGGCTCACCTTGCCGTGCATGATCGTCTTGGCGCGGATCACGCGGCCGCCGAATGCCTCACCGATCGCCTGATGGCCGAGGCACACGCCGAGGATCGGCTTCTTGCCCGCGAACTCGCGCAGCACCGCGAGCGTGATGCCGGCGTGCTGCGGGTTGCTCGGGCCAGGCGACAGGCAGATCGCGGCCGGATCGAGCCGGGCGATCTCGTCGAGCATGATCTCGTCGTTGCGGTGGGTCCGCACGTCTTCGCCGAGTTCGCCGAAATACTGGACCAGGTTGTAGGTAAACGAATCGTAATTGTCGATCATCAGCAGCATGATTGGGCTCAACTTGATGACTTGCTCGAATGAGTATCTCTTGCCGCGATCGCGGCGAGAAGCGGATTGCCGCAGCCATGTCATCCGGCGCGCAGCGACGGGATGCGATGGCGGGCGCCCGAGGCGGGCAGAAATGGCGGTCTCGGTTGGCTTAACGCCAACCGAACAGAAGCAGAACGGAGGGGAAGCGGCTGCTGTGTCGCATGGTGGCGAACATTCTAGCAGGAATCGCGCGGGATTCCTCGCCGGAAACTTGCGCCGGCGCGCCGGCTGGCCGGATCGCGACCCTCGCGCCGCAGCTGGCGAGGCGCGCCGCTTGGACGCGGCACGCCAGCCGGGCGCCGGGCGGCAGCCGTCCCGCCGGCCGGGCGGTTTCAGGCGGTGGTGGACCGGCCGCGCGCGCGCCGCGCCGGCGCGCGGCCCAGCACCGCGTTGCTGAGCGCGCTGGCGAGCAGCAGCACGCAGGTCGTCAGGAACACGTAGCGCATCCCCAGGTGGCCGCCGACAAAGCCGCCCGCCACCGGCCCCAGCACCTGCCCGGAATACTGCGCCGAGGTGGAATAGCCGAGCACGCGGCCCACCGAGCCGTCCTGCACGTTGTGGCGGATGATCGAGGTCAGGCACGGCAGCAGGCCGCCGAGCGACAGGCCCATCAGGAAGCGCAGCGCGATGAGCTGCCAGGCGTGCGTGACGAAGGCCTGCGGAATCAGCAGCAGCCCCGACACGGCGAGGCAGGCGATCACCACCTTCAGCGCGCCGATCCGGTCGGCGATCTTCCCCAGCCGCGAGGCCGAGGTGATGCTGCCCAGTGCGGCCGCCGACATCGCGAGGCCGGCGTAGAACGTCACGTTGCCGGCATCGCCGAGCAACTGCTGCATGTAGACCGTGATGATCGGCTCGATCGACATGTTGGCGAACATCAGCAGCATCGCGGTGGCGAGCATGGTCAGCACCAGCCCGCGGGTGCCGGCGGCGAGCGCGGCGCCGCTGCCGGCGCCCTGCTGGCGGCGGGCCGCGATCGCGTCGCGATCCTCGCGGATCAGGGTGGCGGTGGCGACGAAGTTGAGCAGGATGAAGCCGCTCGCGAGGAAGAAGGTCATGCGGATCCCGACGTACTGCGGCAGGATTCCGCCCAGGAGCGGCCCCAGCAGGTTGCCCGCCATGATCCCGGAGGACAGCATGCCGAGCGCCCAGGCCGAGCGTTCCTTCGGCGTCTGGGCGGCGACGATCACGTACGAGCCGGACGTGTAGCCGCCGGCGAGCCCGACCAGCAGGCGCAGCGCGACGAGTTGCCAGACGTTCTGCGACAGCCCGATCAGCGACATCGCCACCACCATGCCGAAGCTGGCTCGCACCAGGTTCAGCTTGCAGCCGTAGCGATCGGCCAGCCGCCCCCAGAGCGGCGCCACCAGCGCCGCGGAAAGGAACGTCGCGCCGTAGGCGATGCCGGACCACTGCACGATGGCCGCGTGCCCGTGCACGCCGAGCTGCTCGATGTAGAGCGGCAGGAACGGCAGCAGCAGCGTCATGGCGACGATGTTGACGAACGAGCCGCAGAAACAGACGGCGAGATTGCGCTGCCACGCGGCGTTCGACGCGCCGGGAGCCGGAGGGGAAGTGGTCATGGACGGTGCGGTTGGGCGCTCAGGCGGCCGCGGCGGACGGGATCGAGGACGCGACCGCGTCCGCTCGCCACGACGGCGGGCGGTGAGCAGGAATCGGCTTCGCGCATTGTCTCTCAAGCCGCGCGCGAGTGCAGCGCGATACGCGGCGGCCCGGTCCCCGAGCGGGACTCGCGGGCCGGGCCGGCCGCCTGGTGGCGGCACGCGGCGGCGCCCGAAGTCGCGCGCGGCCTGCCGCAACTGGCGGCGCCGACGGCAGGCAGCCGCGTCCGGCGCCGCGAGCCGTCGTTCAGAAGTCGCCGTCGAGGCCGTCCTGAACCTGTTCGGCCGCGCGCAGCACCGCGCGCGCCTTGTTCTCCGTTTCCTGCCATTCCGATTCGGGCACCGAGTCGGCCACCACGCCGGCGGCCGCCTGCACGTAGAGGTTGCCGTTGTGGATCAGGCCGGTGCGGATCGCGATCGCGAGGTCCATCTCGCCCGAGAACGACAGATAGCCGACCGCGCCGCCGTAGAGGCCGCGCTTGACCGGCTCGAGCTCGTCGATCAATTCCATCGCGCGCACCTTCGGCGCGCCGGACAGCGTGCCGGCCGGGAACGTCGCGCGCAGCACGTCGTAGTTCGTCATGCCGGGCTTGAGCGTGCCCTCGACCGAGCTGACGATGTGCTGCACGTGCGAGTACTTCTCGATCACCATCCGGTCGGTGACGGCTACCGAGCCGGTGGTCGCGATGCGGCCCACGTCGTTGCGCGCGAGGTCGATCAGCATCACGTGCTCGGCGATCTCCTTCGGATCGTTGAGCAGTTCGGTGGCGAGCGCCGCGTCGCGTTCCGGCGTGTTGCCGCGCGGGCGCGTGCCGGCCAGCGGGCGGATCGTGACGACCTGGTCCTCGCCGCGCTTTTCCTGGCGCACCAGGATCTCGGGCGAGGCGCCCACCACGTGGAATTCGCCGAAGTTGTAGTAGTACATGTACGGCGACGGGTTCAGGGATCGCAGCGCCCGGTACAGCGACAGCGGATTGTCGCGAAACGGCTTGGTCAGGCGCTGGCCGACCTGCACCTGCATCAGCTCGCCGGCCGCGATGTATTCCTTGGCCTGGCGCACCGCCGCCAGATAGTCGTCCTTCTTGAACTCGCGGAACGTCTCGGTGCGCACGCTCGCCGACGTGACGGGCGGCTGCACCGTCGCATGCAGCCGCTGCTTCAGTTCGCGCAGCCGCTGCTTCGCCTTCGCGTAGGCTTCCGGCCGGCCCGGATCGGCGTAGACGATCAGATAGAGCTTGCCGGCGAGGTTGTCGATCACGGCGACTTCCTCGGTCAGCAGCAGCTGGATGTCCGGCAGGTTCAGATCGTCGGGCGGCGTCGAGTCGGCGAGCTTCTTCTCGATGTAGCGCACCGCGTCGTAGCCGAAGTAGCCGGCCAGGCCGCCGCAGAAGCGTGGCAGGCCGGGACGCTGGGCCACCTTGAAGCGCGCCTGGAAGGCCTCGATGAAGGCGAACGGATCGCCTTCGTGGGTTTCCACCACCTGGCCGTCGGTGACGATCTCGCAGACGCCGTTGCGGGTGCGCACCAGCGTGCGGGCCGGCAGCCCGATGAACGAGTAGCGCCCGAAGCGCTCGCCGCCCACCACCGATTCGAGCAGGAACGAATTGGCGCCGCCGCGCTCGGGCTGCGCGAGCTTCAGGTACAGCGACAGCGGGGTTTCGAGGTCGGCCAGCGCCTCCGCGATCAGCGGGATGCGGTTGTAGCCGGCGTTCGCGAGCGATTGGAATTCGAGTTCAGTCATGTTCCGGTCCTGTCTGGACGAGCGGCAAAAGGTGCCGGGAGAATCGCGGGCGCTGCGCGGCGGGCCGGGGGGGCGGGACGGTCGTAAGCCTGACCGGCTTGCGCTCCGCTCACGCGCTGCGCCGGCATGCCTAGCCGCTGCCCGGACGCGGCGGCGTACGGCATGGCGGTGCGGGACGGCGAATCGGTGGACGGGGCGCGGACACGCGCAGCAAACAAAAAACGGATACCGGAGCCGAACTCCGGCGAACCTCGACGAGGTTAGCGCGACCAGCGACGCCAGGGCCAGGCTCCCCGGTCGATGCTGCTCAGACTCCGTTTTTTGTTCAGAAACATGCGGTGGAAGATCAAATCAGAGGGTATGCCCGATGCGATTGTGCGCGGTGATGACCTGCGCCGCCACGAGCAGCGAGCCGACTATACCATCCGAATTTATCGTTTGTATAGCCTTGCCATGGTTGTAGCCGTAGGGCACCGTCAGCGTCGCGAGGCCCGCCGCGCGGCCCGCGATCGCGTCGTTTTCCGAGTCGCCGATGGCCACCGCCAGCGCCGGTTCGACACCGAGCCGCTCGCAGGCGGCGAGCATCGGCAGCGGGTCGGGCTTCTTGCGCGGCAGGCTGTCGCCGCCGAGCACCACGCCGAAATAGCCGTCCAGCGCGTATTGCGCGAGCAGCTCGGCGGCGAAGCGCAGCGGCTTGTTGGTCACGCAGGCGAGCGCGAGGCCCGCCTCGCGCATCGCGCGCAGGCCGCCCTCGACGTCGGGGTAGAGCCGCGTGTGACGGCCGTTGATCTTGGCGTATTCGGTCTGGTAGATCGCCAGCGCGTCGTCGAAGCGAGCCTGCGCCTCGGCCTCGGCAAAGCGCGGCTTCAGCACCTGCGCGATCAGGTTCTCGGAGCCCTTGCCGACGTAATGCATGACCTCGTCGCGCGTCGTGGCCGGGGCGCCCAGCCGGGCGAGCATGGCGTTCAGGCCCGCCGTGAAATCGTCGGCGGTGTCGATCATGGTGCCGTCCAGATCGATTAGCGCGGCCGCGAGCCTCGGCGCGGCGAAGCGGATCGTCGTCATCGGCTCAGCCCTTCGCAACGCCGGCGAGCGACGCGCGCATCTCGTCGATCACGGCCCGGTAGTCGGGCTTGCCGAAGATCGCGGAGCCGGCCACGAAGGTGTCCGCGCCCGCCGCGGCGATTTCGGCGATGTTGTCGACCTTCACGCCGCCGTCCACCTCGAGATGGATCTCGCGGCCGGTGCGCTCGCGGTAGGCGTCGATCTTCGCCCGCGCCTCGCGCACCTTGCGCAGCGCCTCGGGGATGAACGACTGGCCGCCGAAGCCCGGGTTCACCGACATGATCAGCACCAGATCGAGGCGGTCCATCACGTGGTCGAGGTAGTTGAGCGGCGTGGCCGGGTTGAACACGAGGCCGGCCTTGCAGCCATGGTCCTTAATCAGGCTCAGCGTGCGGTCGATGTGATCGGAGCCTTCCGGGTGGAAGCTGATCACGTTGGCGCCCGCCTTCGCGAAGTCCGGCACGATCCGGTCCACCGGGCGCACCATCAGATGGACGTCGATCGGCACCTGCACGTGCGGCCGGATCGCTTCGCAGACGAGCGGCCCGATCGTCAGGTTCGGGACGTAGTGGTTGTCCATCACGTCGAAGTGGATCCAGTCGGCGCCGGCGGCGACGACATTGCGGACTTCTTCGCCGAGCCGCGCGAAATCGGCTGACAGAATGCTGGGAGCGATGCGGAATTGCGTCATGTCGGTAGCGGGGGGCGTGCGTTGATGCGAAGCCGCCATTCTACCGCCGCGGGCGGCGCCGGCTGCCGCGCGGTTGCGGGCGCTGGCGGCATCAAGCAGAATGCCGACCAGAGCGGGCCGCCGGGCGGGCCGTGCGGCGTCCCGCCGGGGCGCCGGTCGACCTTCGAAGCAGGAACCCCATGAGCCAGTACGAATTCAGCGTGTCGGTGAAAACAGCTTATCTGCCGGAACAATCCGACCCGGAGCGGCGTCAATATGCATTCGCCTACACGCTGACGATTCGCAATACCGGCCAGGTGGCGGCGCAGCTGATCGCGCGGCACTGGGTGATCACCGACAGCGAACAGCAGGTGCAGGAAGTGAAGGGACTCGGCGTGGTCGGCCATCAGCCGCTCCTGAAGCCGGGCGAGCAATTTGAATACACGAGCTGGGCGGTGATCGCGACGCCGGTGGGCAGCATGCGCGGCGCTTACTTCTGCGTGGCCGAGGACGGCGAGCGCTTCGACGCGCCGGTCGCCGAATTCGCGCTGCACATGCCGCGCACGCTGCACTGAGGGCGCGGGGCCTTAGCTTCGGTTGCGCGGATCGTCGGCTTGCTGCCGGCGCTGCTGTTTCTTGCCGGACGCGGTCCAGGCGACGATGAAAATCAGCAGGCCGAGCGCCAGCAGTGATTCCAGCGCGAAGATCAGCATCGGGTATTCGTCGAACAGATCAGACATGGCGGTTTCCATCAAGAACGTTCATTGTAGGTGGTTCGGGCCGCGGCTAGCCGGATGGGCAGCCGCGATCGCGACGGCGGCGCTGCTGGCCGCCTGCGGCGGGGCGCCGGTGCGCCCGCCGGTGGCAAGGGCGCCCGGCGGCGCGCCGTTCGTGCCCGGCCAGGTGGCCGCCGAGCGGCTCACGCCGGTGGCCTGGCAGCAGGTGCCGGGCTGGCAGGACGACACGCTGATCGGCGCGACCATCGCGCTGCGCGAGAACTGCACGCGCCTCGCGCGCGTCCCCAACTGGCGCCGGGCCTGCGAGGCGGCCGGCCGGCTCGACGATCTCGACATCACCGGCGCGCGCAGCTTCTTCGAAACCTACTTCACCCCGTACCAGTTCGCCAACACCGACGGCACGCTCGACGGCCTCGTGACCGGCTACTACGAGCCGCTGCTGCGCGGCTCGCGCGTGCGCCGCGGGCCTTACCAGACCGCGCTCTACCGCTGGCCGGCCGGCTATCGCGCCGGCGCCGTGCTGCCGACGCGCGCGCAGCTCGAACGCTCGGGCGTGCTGAACGGCAACGAACTGGTGTGGGTCGATGATCCGGTCGACGCGTTTTTCCTGCAAGTGCAGGGCTCCGGGCGCGTGGTGCTCGACGACGGCACCGTGATGCGGGTCGGCTACGGCGGCACCAACAACCAGCCGTACCGGTCGATCGGCAAATGGCTGCTCGACCACGGCGAACTCACGCCCGGACAGGCGACCATGCAGGGCATCAAGGCCTGGGCGCGCGCCAACCCGACGCGGCTCGACGCGCTACTCGACACCAATCCGCGCTTCGTGTTCTTCCGCGAGATGCCCTCGCAGGAAGGCGTGCCGCAAGGCGGTGCGGACGGCCCGATCGGCGCGCTCGGGGTGCCGCTGACCGCCGAGCGCTCGATCGCCGTCGATCCGTCGGCGATTCCGCTCGGCACGCCGGTGTTCCTGCAGACCACGCGGCCGCTCACCAATACGCCGATGAGCCGGCTCGTGTTCGCGCAGGACACCGGCTCCGCGATCAAGGGCGGCGTGCGCGCCGATTATTTCTGGGGGCTCGGCGACGACGCGGGCGATCTGGCCGGCCGCATGAAGCAGGTCGGCCGGATGTGGCTGCTGCTGCCGAACTCCTGAGGCGCGGCCGCCGCGGCGGGGCGCCTGCGGGGTGAGCCGGCGGCGGCCTTCAGCGGCGCCGGTCGATCACGCGGCGTGCCTTGCCGACCGAGCGCTCGATGCCGTTCGGCGCCAGCACCTCGACCACCGCGCTCACGCCGATCAGCGCCTTGATGTCGTGGGCCAGCGCGCGACGCGCGGCGTCCAGCTGCGCGGCATCGGCCGCCGCTTGCGGGCAGGGCTCCACGTTCAGCGTCATCACGTCGAGCGGGCCATCCTTCGTCAGCACGATCTGGAAATGCGGCGCCAGCGCGCGTTGCTTGAGCAACTGCTCCTCGATCTGAGTCGGAAACACGTTCACGCCGCGAACGATCATCATGTCGTCGGCACGGCCGGTGATCTTCTCCATCCGCCGCATCGGGCGCGCCGTGCCGGGCAGCAGGCGTGTGAGATCGCGCGTGCGGTAGCGCACGATCGGCAGCGCCTCCTTGGTCAGCGAGGTGAACACCAGCTCGCCGAGTTCGCCGTCCGGCAGCACCTCGCCCGTCAGCGGATCCACCACCTCCGGATAGAAGTGGTCCTCCCACACCGTCGGGCCGTCCTTGGTGGCCGCGCATTCGGACGCGACTCCCGGCCCGATCACCTCCGACAATCCATAAATGTCGACCGCGTCGATACCCAGGCGGGCCTCGAGCGCCGCGCGCATCTCGTTGGTCCATGGTTCGGCGCCGAAGATGCCGATCCGCAGCGACGATTCGCGCGGGTCGAGCCCCTGCCGCTCCATCTCGTCGGCAATCGACAGCATGTAGCTCGGCGTCACCATGATGATGTCGGGCCGGAAATCGCGAATCAGCTGCACCTGCTTCTCGGTCTGGCCGCCGCCGAACGGGATCACCGTCAGGCCGGCGCGCTCGGCGCCGTAATGCGCGCCCAGGCCGCCCGTGAACAGGCCATAGCCGTAGCTGACGTGGACCTTGTCGCCGCGTCGCGCCCCGGCCGCACGGATCGAGCGCGCGACGAGGCCGGCCCAGGTGTCGATGTCGCGTGCCGTGTAGCCGACCACGGTAGGCTTGCCGGTGGTGCCGGACGAGGCGTGCAGGCGCGAGACCCGCTCCGGCGGTACCGCGAACATGCCGAACGGATAGTTGTCGCGCAGGTCGTCCTTGGTCGTGAACGGGAACCGCGCGAGATCGGCGAGGCCGCGCAACTCGTGCGGATGCACCCCCGCCGCGTCGAACTTGCGTCGATAGACAGGCGAGTTCTCATAGGCGTGCGTGAGCGACCACCGCAGGCGCTCGAGCTGCAGCGCCTGCAGTTCGTCGCGGCTGGCGGTCTCGATCGGTTCGAGCGCAAGTTGAGCGTTCATCGGTGTCTCCTGCCATCGTCCTGTTCGCTGGCGGCGGCGCGCTCAGGCGCCGGTCGCGGTCACGGTGCCCCCGATCCGGGCCGACTTGCCGCGGAACATCGCCACCGTCTCGCCCGCGCGGTTGGTCACGCGGATATCGTAGATGCCGTGGCGGCCGCTCAGCGTCTGCTCGTGCGCCTCGGCCGTCAGCACCTCGTTCAAGGCGACGGGGCGCAGGAACTCGATCGAGCAGCCGGCTGCCACCGTATTCAGGTTGTGCGAATTGCAGGCGAACGCGAAGGCGGAATCGGCCAGCGCGAAGATCATCCCGCCGTGGCAGGTGTGGTGGCCGTTCAGGAACTCGGCGCGCACCGCCATGCGCATTCGCGCGCGGCCCGGCCCGACCTCGAGCAGCTCGATGCCGAGCGCGCGGGTGCAGGCGTCGGCCGCGTACATCGCGTCGGCGGCCGCCCGCGCGAGCGCGTCGGGGTCGGCCTGGTTA
Source organism: Burkholderia glumae LMG 2196 = ATCC 33617 (assembly GCF_000960995.1). Classification (NCBI taxonomy): domain Bacteria; kingdom Pseudomonadati; phylum Pseudomonadota; class Betaproteobacteria; order Burkholderiales; family Burkholderiaceae; genus Burkholderia; species Burkholderia glumae. The sequence goes on from NZ_CP009435.1 coordinate 1,486,169, forward strand.
TCGGTATCGGCGGCCGAGCCAGGGGCGCGGGGGGCGTTCATCTCAGCGTCCTTCGAAGCGCGGCGCCCGCTTCTCGATGAAGGCGGCCACCCCTTCCGCGTAGTCGTGCGATTGGCCCAGTTCGCGCTGGCGGTCGCGTTCGAGGTCGAGCTGCTGGTCGAGCGTTTGAGTCAGCCCTGCGCGCATGGTCTGCTTGATCGCGGCGATCGCGCGGGTCGGCTGCTTCGCGAGGTCGGCCGCGAGCGCGGCGGCGCTGGCGGCCAGCGCGTCGTCGTCGACGGCGCGCCAGATCAGCCCCCACTCGGCCGCGCGTTCGGCACCTAGTTTCTCGCCCGTCAGCGCGAGTCCGAGCGCGCGCGCGAAGCCGACGCGCTGCGGCAGGAACCAGGTACCGCCCGAGTCGGGCACCAGGCCGATCTTCACGAACGACTGGATGAAGTTGGCCGATTTCGCGGCCAGCACGAGGTCGCAGGCGAGCGCGAGGTTGGCGCCGGCGCCGGCCGCGATGCCGTTGACGGCGGCGATCACGGGCAGCGGCAGCCCCTGCAGGCGGCGCACCAGGGGATTGAAGTGCGTGTCGATCAAGGCGCCGAGATCGGTCGCCGCGCCGGGCGTGAAGTCGAGATCGGCGAGGTCCTGGCCCGCGCAGAAGCCTCGGCCCGCGCCGGTCAGCACCAGCGCGCGCGCTTGGCCCGCCTCCGCCTCGTCGAGCGCGGCGGCCAGCGCCGCGTGCATCGCGCGGGTGAAGCTGTTGAGCTTGTCGGGACGGTTCAGCGTGATCGTTGCGACCCGCGTCTGCGGGTCGAGCTCGAAGCGGATCGTATCGTGCGACATCGGGATCTCCTCATGGAGACGCGCGGCCGGCGCCGTGCCGGCCGGTGCGGCGGGGATGGCTCAGGCGCCGGCGGTGTCGGCCTGCGGCGCGACGTGGATGCGGCTTTGCACGACGCGGAAGCGGTTTGCGACGAACGCCGCGTCGGCGAGCGCGGCGTTCGCGGCCGGGTTCGCGCCGGTGGCGTGGAAGTCGGAGAAGGCGGCCGACTGGTTTACGAATACGCCGCCCGTCAGGTTGATCGACAGCGCGACGCCGCCGCGGATCGCCGCGTCGTGCGCCTGCTCGATCACCGCCGCGTCGGTGCTGTAGACCGACAGGGTCAGCGCGCCGCATTCGGCCGCAATGCCGCCTGCCAGGTCGAGCGACTGCGCGGTCGAGTCGGTCGCGATCACGAACGAGATCGGGCCGAACCACTCGCGCGTGAAGATGCCTCGGTCGCCCGCGTCGAGCTGCACGACGAGCGGCGTACGGATGCGGGCCCGCGGATGGGCCGGGTGTTCGAGCGCGACGCTATCGGCCAGCACCTTGCCGAGCCCGCGCGCCTCGTCGATGCGCGCGATCACGCCGTCGTTCTGGATCGCGCCGAGCAGCTCGACGGCGCGCGCGGGATCGGCACCGAGCTTGCTTACGGCGCCGGCGATCGCCTGCGCGATCTCGTCAAAGCTCAGCTTGCCGTCCGGCGTCTCGATGCCGTCGCGCGGCACATAGATGTTCTGCGGCGCGGTACACATCTGGCCGGCATACAGCGCCAGCGAGAACGCGATGTTGCGCACCGCGCCCTTCAGGTCGTCGGCCGAGTCGATGACGATCTGGTTGACGCCGGCCTTCTCCGTATACACCTGCGCCTGGCGCGCGTGACGCTCGAGCCAGTTGCCGTGCTCGCTGCTGCCCGTGAAGTCGATCAGCTTGATGTCGGGGCGCACCGCGAGCGCCTGCACGAGTGCGCCGTCGTCGGGGTCGGTCGCCAGCAGCGTGACGACGTTCGGATCGAAGCCGGCCTCGCGCAGCACCTCGCGCGCGATGCGCACCGTGATCGCGAGCGGCAGGATCGCGCCCGGATGCGGCTTGACGATCACCGTATTGCCGGTCGCGAGATCGGCGAACAGGCCCGGGTAGCCGTTCCAGGTCGGGAACGTGCAGCAGCCGAGCACGAGGCCGGTGCCGCGCGGCACGATCGTGTAGCGCTTCTGCATCGCGAGCGGCGGGTTCTTGCCTTGCGGCTTTTCCCAGTGGGCGTCGGCCGGGATCTTGCGCAGCGCGTCCCAGGCGTAGGCCACCGCTTCCAGCGCGCGGTCCTGCGCGTGCGGGCCGCCGGCCTGGAACGCCATCATGAAGGCTTGGCCGGTGGTATGCATCACGGCGTTGGCCAGTTCGAAGCTGGCGCGGTTGAGGCGAGCCAGGATTTCCAGGCTCACGCCGATCCAGGCGCTCGGGCCGGCCGCGCGCCAGGCCGGCTGGGCCGCCGCCGCCGCTGCCGCGAGCTGGTCCGGCGTCGCCGCCGGATAACGAATGCCGAGCGCAAAACCATACGGCGACAGCTCGGCGCCTACCTCGCCGCCCGTGCCCGGCTGGTCGAGCGCGAAGCGTTGGCCGAGCTGGGCCTTGAAGGCGGCCTCGCCATCCGCCGCCGCGCTTTCCCCGTACACTTTGGGGCTAGGCATTTCCGCGAACGGACTCCAGTAACCACGGGTTTCAATGGCGGACAAGGCCCGCTGCAAAGTGGCTTCGTGCTTCGTGAAGAGGGGATGGGTCATGACGGCAGCCTGGTTGAGGGGACGAGGGCGTTCGTGCGGACGTAATTAATTAACCGACCGGTTGGTCGGCAAATGTTAGCATCCTTCCCGGCGCGTGTGCGCAATGAATGACGTTTCTTTGATGAGGAGACAGCGATGGCTTATGAAAACCTCCTGGTGGAGACCCGCGGACGTGTCGGGCTGATCACGCTGCATCGTCCGAAGGCGCTGAACGCATTGAACGACGCCCTGATGGACGAACTCGGTGCGGCGCTCAAAGCGTTCGACGCCGACGAAGCGATCGGCGCGATCGTGCTGACCGGTAGCGAGAAGGCATTCGCGGCCGGCGCCGACATCGGGATGATGGCCAACTACTCGTATATGGACGTCTACAAGGGCGACTACATCACCCGCAACTGGGAGACGATCCGGCAGATCCGCAAGCCGATCCTCGCGGCCGTGGCGGGGTTCGCACTGGGCGGCGGCTGCGAGCTCGCGATGATGTGCGACATCATCATCGCGGCCGACACGGCGAAGTTCGGCCAGCCCGAGATCCGGCTCGGCGTGATGCCAGGCGCGGGTGGTACGCAGCGGCTGCCGCGCGCGGTGTCGAAGGCCAAGGCCATGGATATGTGCCTGACCGCGCGCTTCATGGAGGCCGAAGAGGCGGAGCGCGCCGGGCTCGTGTCACGCGTGGTGCCGGCCGCCTCGTTGCTCGATGAGGCGCTCGCGGCTGCCACGACGATTGCCGAATTCTCGCTGCCGGCAGTGATGATGGTGAAGGAGTCGGTCAATCGTGCCTATGAGACGACGCTTTCGGAGGGCGTGCATTTCGAACGGCGCGTGTTCCATTCGATCTTCGCCACCGAGGATCAGAAGGAAGGCATGGCGGCCTTCGTCGAGAAACGCAAGCCCGTGTTCAAACATCGTTGAGCACGATGGCGTGTGCCATGATGGTTGCGTCCGCAACCTGATTGCGCGCCTCCCCGTTTCCGATCAAGGGCTTACGACCAAGGGCGCCGCGCGAGCGGCGCCCTTGGTGCCGTTTTTTGGGGTTTTTCTTCACGAAAGCGCTTGCAGGAAGCGTGGGGCGTGCTTAGAATCACGCCTCTTTCGCGCTGCCGGAAACGCGGCGCGGAGAGGGAAGCGAGGTGGGAGAAGCAAGGCGCCGAAGTTGGGCAGCCAGTGGACCCGGCCGAAGGGAAGTGATCAGCGAAGAAGTGGATCGCGGCGAGCAAAAAAGTAGTTGACGCGCTGCGAAACGTTGATCATAATCTCGCTTCTCTGCTGCTGACAACGCAGCGCTGCCGGGAAAGCCGAACAGTTCGGTCGGATCGGTGGAAATGCTCTTTAAAAATTAACAGCCGATAAGTGTGGACGCTTGATCGACGCGGACCTGATCTTCGGATCGGGAAGCAAAAGTATCAAGAGTCTCACACAAAAGTAAGTCAGGTTGATGAAGCAATTCATAACCTGTCAGCTTTGAGTGAGCGACCGGTTCTTAACGGAACCGAAAACAGTAACAGGTATTGAACTGAAGAGTTTGATCCTGGCTCAGATTGAACGCTGGCGGCATGCCTTACACATGCAAGTCGAACGGCAGCACGGGTGCTTGCACCTGGTGGCGAGTGGCGAACGGGTGAGTAATACATCGGAACATGTCCTGTAGTGGGGGATAGCCCGGCGAAAGCCGGATTAATACCGCATACGATCTACGGAAGAAAGCGGGGGACCTTCGGGCCTCGCGCTATAGGGTTGGCCGATGGCTGATTAGCTAGTTGGTGGGGTAAAGGCCTACCAAGGCGACGATCAGTAGCTGGTCTGAGAGGACGACCAGCCACACTGGGACTGAGACACGGCCCAGACTCCTACGGGAGGCAGCAGTGGGGAATTTTGGACAATGGGCGAAAGCCTGATCCAGCAATGCCGCGTGTGTGAAGAAGGCCTTCGGGTTGTAAAGCACTTTTGTCCGGAAAGAAATCCTGAGGGCTAATATCCTTCGGGGATGACGGTACCGGAAGAATAAGCACCGGCTAACTACGTGCCAGCAGCCGCGGTAATACGTAGGGTGCGAGCGTTAATCGGAATTACTGGGCGTAAAGCGTGCGCAGGCGGTTTGCTAAGACCGATGTGAAATCCCCGGGCTCAACCTGGGAACTGCATTGGTGACTGGCAGGCTAGAGTATGGCAGAGGGGGGTAGAATTCCACGTGTAGCAGTGAAATGCGTAGAGATGTGGAGGAATACCGATGGCGAAGGCAGCCCCCTGGGCCAATACTGACGCTCATGCACGAAAGCGTGGGGAGCAAACAGGATTAGATACCCTGGTAGTCCACGCCCTAAACGATGTCAACTAGTTGTTGGGGATTCATTTCCTTAGTAACGTAGCTAACGCGTGAAGTTGACCGCCTGGGGAGTACGGTCGCAAGATTAAAACTCAAAGGAATTGACGGGGACCCGCACAAGCGGTGGATGATGTGGATTAATTCGATGCAACGCGAAAAACCTTACCTACCCTTGACATGGTCGGAATCCTGAGGAGACTCGGGAGTGCTCGAAAGAGAACCGATACACAGGTGCTGCATGGCTGTCGTCAGCTCGTGTCGTGAGATGTTGGGTTAAGTCCCGCAACGAGCGCAACCCTTGTCCTTAGTTGCTACGCAAGAGCACTCTAAGGAGACTGCCGGTGACAAACCGGAGGAAGGTGGGGATGACGTCAAGTCCTCATGGCCCTTATGGGTAGGGCTTCACACGTCATACAATGGTCGGAACAGAGGGTTGCCAACCCGCGAGGGGGAGCTAATCCCAGAAAACCGATCGTAGTCCGGATTGCACTCTGCAACTCGAGTGCATGAAGCTGGAATCGCTAGTAATCGCGGATCAGCATGCCGCGGTGAATACGTTCCCGGGTCTTGTACACACCGCCCGTCACACCATGGGAGTGGGTTTTACCAGAAGTGGCTAGTCTAACCGCAAGGAGGACGGTCACCACGGTAGGATTCATGACTGGGGTGAAGTCGTAACAAGGTAGCCGTATCGGAAGGTGCGGCTGGATCACCTCCTTTCTCGAGCTTATTCCGCATACATTGAGCGTTCACGCTTATCGGCTGTTGATCAAGACAGACTCAGGGGTCTGTAGCTCAGTCGGTTAGAGCACCGTCTTGATAAGGCGGGGGTCGTTGGTTCGAATCCAACCAGACCCACCAATTGTCTGACACGGAACACCTGGGTAGTCTCTGTAGGGAAGGGGGCATAGCTCAGCTGGGAGAGCACCTGCTTTGCAAGCAGGGGGTCGTCGGTTCGATCCCGTCTGCCTCCACCAATCTTCAATGACAAACGTTCAGGGATGCTGAGCAGTTGTCATTGGCGATTGAGCCAGTCAGAGGATGAGCGAGAAGTAGCGCTTATCGGCTGTCGTTCTTTAACAATCTGGAAGAAGTAGTAAAGTGGATAGCGGAAGCGCTTATTTGAGATGGGCGTGGAAGTTATCCGGGTTGTGATTGTATCGATGTATCTCAAGATGATTCGAACGCAAGTTCGGCTCAATTGGAATACGGCACAAATGCGAGAACTCAACCTGTAGCGGCTGTCATCTCCTTCGGGAGAGCGAGACAGACTCGTTATAGGGTCAAGCGAACAAGTGCATGTGGTGGATGCCTTGGCGATCACAGGCGATGAAGGACGCGGTAGCCTGCGAAAAGCTACGGGGAGCTGGCAAACGAGCTTTGATCCGTAGATGTCCGAATGGGGAAACCCACTCCTTTTGGAGTATCCATGACTGAATACATAGGTCATGTGAAGCGAACGCGGTGAACTGAAACATCTAAGTAACCGCAGGAAAAGAAATCAACCGAGATTCCCAAAGTAGTGGCGAGCGAAATGGGAAGAGCCTGTACTCTTTATTTGTATTGTTAGCCGAACGCTCTGGAAAGTGCGGCCATAGCAGGTGATAGCCCTGTAGGCGAAAACAGTATGAAAGAACTAGGTGTACGACAAGTAGGGCGGGACACGTGAAATCCTGTCTGAAGATGGGGGGACCATCCTCCAAGGCTAAATACTCGTGATCGACCGATAGTGAACCAGTACCGTGAGGGAAAGGTGAAAAGAACCCCGGGAGGGGAGTGAAATAGATCCTGAAACCGCATGCATACAAACAGTCGGAGCCTCGTAAGGGGTGACGGCGTACCTTTTGTATAATGGGTCAGCGACTTACGTTCAGTAGCAAGCTTAACCGAATAGGGCAGGCGTAGCGAAAGCGAGTCCGAATAGGGCGTTCAGTTGCTGGGCGTAGACCCGAAACCAAGTGATCTATCCATGGCCAGGATGAAGGTGCGGTAACACGTACTGGAGGTCCGAACCCACTAACGTTGAAAAGTTAGGGGATGAGCTGTGGATAGGGGTGAAAGGCTAAACAAACTTGGAAATAGCTGGTTCTCTCCGAAAACTATTTAGGTAGTGCCTCGTGTCTCACCTTCGGGGGTAGAGCACTGTCATGGTTGGGGGGTCTATTGCAGATTACCCCGCCATAGCAAACTCCGAATACCGAAGAGTGCAATCACGGGAGACAGACATCGGGTGCTAACGTCCGGTGTCAAGAGGGAAACAACCCAGACCGCCAGCTAAGGTCCCCAAATATGGCTAAGTGGGAAACGAAGTGGGAAGGCTAAAACAGTCAGGAGGTTGGCTTAGAAGCAGCCACCCTTTAAAGAAAGCGTAATAGCTCACTGATCGAGTCGTCCTGCGCGGAAGATGTAACGGGGCTAAGCCATATACCGAAGCTGCGGATGCGAGCTAGTCTCGCATGGTAGGAGAGCGTTCCGTAAGCCTGCGAAGGTGCATTGTAAAGTGTGCTGGAGGTATCGGAAGTGCGAATGCTGACATGAGTAGCGATAAAGGGGGTGAAAGGCCCCCTCGCCGTAAGCCCAAGGTTTCCTACGCAACGTTCATCGGCGTAGGGTGAGTCGGCCCCTAAGGCGAGGCAGAAATGCGTAGCTGATGGGAAGCAGGTCAATATTCCTGCACCATTGTTAAATGCGATGGGGGGACGGATCGCGGAAGGTTGTCCGGGTGTTGGAAGTCCCGGTCGCTGCATTGGAGAAGGCGCTTAGGCAAATCCGGGCGCGGAATTCAAGGGTGTGGCGCGAGCTTCTTCGGAAGCGAAGCAATCGGAAGTGGTTCCAAGAAAAGCCTCTAAGCTTCAGTTTAACAGTGACCGTACCGCAAACCGACACAGGTGGGCGAGATGAGTATTCTAAGGCGCTTGAGAGAACTCGGGAGAAGGAACTCGGCAAATTGGTACCGTAACTTCGGGATAAGGTACGCCCCTGTAGCTTGACTGGCCTGCGCCAGAAGGGTGAAGGGTTGCAATAAACTGGTGGCTGCGACTGTTTAATAAAAACACAGCACTCTGCAAACACGAAAGTGGACGTATAGGGTGTGACGCCTGCCCGGTGCCGGAAGATTAAATGATGGGGTGCAAGCTCTTGATTGAAGTCCCGGTAAACGGCGGCCGTAACTATAACGGTCCTAAGGTAGCGAAATTCCTTGTCGGGTAAGTTCCGACCTGCACGAATGGCGTAACGATGGCCACACTGTCTCCTCCCGAGACTCAGCGAAGTTGAAGTGTTTGTGATGATGCAATCTCCCCGCGGCTAGACGGAAAGACCCCATGAACCTTTACTGTAGCTTTGCATTGGACTTTGAACCGATCTGTGTAGGATAGGTGGGAGGCTATGAAACCGGAACGCTAGTTTCGGTGGAGCCGTCCTTGAAATACCACCCTGGTTTGTTTGAGGTTCTAACCTTGGCCCGTGATCCGGGTCGGGGACAGTGCATGGTAGGCAGTTTGACTGGGGCGGTCTCCTCCCAAAGTGTAACGGAGGAGTACGAAGGTACGCTAGGTACGGTCGGAAATCGTGCTGATAGTGCAATGGCATAAGCGTGCTTAACTGCGAGACCGACAAGTCGAGCAGGTGCGAAAGCAGGTCATAGTGATCCGGTGGTTCTGTATGGAAGGGCCATCGCTCAACGGATAAAAGGTACTCTGGGGATAACAGGCTGATACCGCCCAAGAGTTCATATCGACGGCGGTGTTTGGCACCTCGATGTCGGCTCATCTCATCCTGGGGCTGTAGCCGGTCCCAAGGGTATGGCTGTTCGCCATTTAAAGAGGTACGTGAGCTGGGTTTAAAACGTCGTGAGACAGTTTGGTCCCTATCTGCCGTGGGCGTTGGATATTTGAAGGGGGCTGCTCCTAGTACGAGAGGACCGGAGTGGACGAACCTCTGGTGTACCGGTTGTCACGCCAGTGGCATCGCCGGGTAGCTATGTTCGGAAGAGATAACCGCTGAAAGCATCTAAGCGGGAAACTCGCCTTAAGATGAGATATCCCCGGGGACTTGATCCCCTTGAAGGGTCGTTCGAGACCAGGACGTTGATAGGTCAGGTGTGTAAGCGCAGTAATGCGTTCAGCTAACTGATACTAATTGCCCGTAAGGCTTGATCCTATAACCGGTCTGTTTCATGTCGAACCAACAGGTCGACGAACAGCGGTTGAGTGAGCAATGTGCCGGTGTACAAGCACAACCCCTACTACTTCTTCGAGATTGGTCATGGCGCGCTGTCGCGACGTGACAACCCCTTTAGCCTGATGACCATAGCGAGTCGGTCCCACCCCTTCCCATCCCGAACAGGACCGTGAAACGACTCTACGCCGATGATAGTGCGGATTGCCCGTGTGAAAGTAGGTAATCGTCAGGCTTCCTCCTTCGAAACCCCCGCTGCCAACGCAGTGGGGGTTTTGTCTTTTATCGCGCAAAAATCCGCTTCACGCGGCAAAGCAACTGTCCAAAAGGGCGGACGCTGTACGATGCGAAGTCGGCGCGCAGCGCGCATCATCTCGTCAACACCGCGCCAGCGGTCCGGCGCCCGGATTGCAATTGCGCCTGCGGCGTCGAGGCGGCCGATCCGAGAGTTCGAAAGGAGTGTCTAACCCGGTTGTTTCGCCGCGGCCTAGCGGCTAGGATGCATTTTTAGCACGACCATTCGAAAATCAGTAAGGAGACGTGTGGCATGGACAAGATTTGGCTGAAATCGTACCCCCCCGGCGTTCCGGCCGAAATCGATCCATCTCGTTATCCGACCGTCCCCGATCTGCTTGACGAAAGCTTCCGGACCTACCGGGAGCGAACCGCGTTCGTTTGCATGGGCAAGTCGCTGACTTACGGCGACATCGACACGCTTTCGCGCAAGCTGGGCGCCTGGTTCCAGTCGCGCGGCCTAGCGCGCGGTGCACGGATCGCGATCATGATGCCGAACGTGCTGCAATATCCGGTGACGATCGCCGCCGTTCTGCGCGCGGGCTACACCGTCGTCAACGTGAATCCGCTCTATACGCCCCGCGAGCTCGAGCACCAGCTCACGGACAGCGGTGCCGAAGCGATTGTGATTCTCGAGAATTTCGCCGCGACGCTGCAGTCGGTGATCGACCGGACCTCGATCCGGCACGTGGTCGTGGCGGCGATGGGCGATCTGCTCGGCTTCAAGGGCGTAATCGTCAATTATGTCGTGCGGCGCGTGAAGAAGCTCGTGCCGGCCTGGCAACTGCCGTCCTTCACGCGCTTCAACGCCGCTCTCGCCGAGGGCAGCCGCCAGACGCTCACGGCGCCGTCGCTCGGGCCGGACGCCGCCGCGTTCCTGCAGTACACGGGCGGCACCACCGGCGTGGCGAAGGGCGCGACCTTGTTGCATCGCAACATCGTCGCCAACGTGCTTCAGGCCGAAGCATGGCATCAGCCCGCCTACACGAAGCGACCCGGACAGACGCAGTTCATCACCGTGGCGGCGCTGCCGCTTTACCATGTGTTCGCGCTGACGGTCTGCGGCTTCCTGACGATGCGAACCGGCGGTACCGGCGTGCTGATCCCCAATCCGCGCGACATTGCCGGCATGATCAAGGAGCTCAAGCCGTTCCAGGTGTCGACGTTTCCCGCGGTCAACACGCTCTACAACGCGATGCTGAACCATCCCGATTTCGATCAGCTCGACTTCTCGAAGCTGGCGGTGGCCAACGGCGGCGGGATGGCGATCCAGGAAAGCGTTGCCAAGCGCTGGTACGACAAGACGCATACGCCGATCGTTGAGGGTTACGGCCTGTCGGAAACCTCGCCCGTGGTGGCCTGCAACCCGGTGACGGCGACCGAATATACCGGCACGATCGGCCTGCCGTTGCCGTCGACCGAAATCTCGATTCGCGATGACGACGGCAACGAAGTGCCGCTCGGCCAGCCGGGGGAAATCTGCATTCGCGGCCCGCAGGTGATGGCCGGCTACTGGCAGCGCCCCGAAGAGACGGCGAAGGTGATGATGGCCGACGGTTTCTTCAAGTCGGGCGACATCGGCGTGATGGACGAGCGCGGTTACGTGAAAATCGTCGATCGCAAGAAGGACATGATTCTCGTCTCCGGCTTCAACGTGTATCCGAACGAGGTCGAGGACGTGGTCGCCTCGCACCCGGGCGTGTTCGAGGTCGCGGCGGTGGGCGTGCCCGACGAACATTCGGGCGAGGCCGTGAAGCTGTTCATCGTGAAGAAGGACCCCGCGCTGACCGAGGAGGACATCCTCGCCTACTGCAAGGAACGTCTGACCGGCTACAAGCGCCCGCGCATCATCGAATTCCGCATCGAGCTGCCGAAGACCAACGTTGGCAAGATCCTGCGCCGCGAACTGCGCGACGGCAAGGCCTGACGGCTGCGAACAGCATTATCGACCGGACCCGAAAGGCGCCCAATGGGCGCCTTTCCATATTTGTGTGGTCCGTCCACATCGATCCCGGTGGCGGACGGCTCGATGCTGCATTGCCCCGCCGTTCCACCTATCCAAAACCGCTATTCCGACGCCAGAGTGAAAAAGGCCGGTACGGCGTCGTTCATGTTTCACGCGAACAACATTGGTTAAAATCACCGATTTATCGTAGTGTTCGCGCCGTAATCGGACCCGTTATCGCCATCAGCGACTGACGCATGCGCCGCGGCGAGTCGAAGCAAGTAAAGGGAGAGCCCGCATGCTGCTGGATGAACTGATCAACGAATTCGACCGCGGACTGCGCGCGGTGGTGGGGGTGAGCCGGATGACGCGCCCGCTGCCGGAACCGAGCGCTGACGCGCCCGCTGCGGAATTGAGCGTCGAGGAGCGCCGCCACGCGGCCGGGCTGATGCGCGTGAACCATGTCGGCGAGGTCTGCGCGCAGGCACTGTATCAGGCGCAGAAGCTGTCCACCTCGTCGCCGTCGCTGAAGGCGCTGTTCGAGGCGTCGGCGCGCGAGGAGGAGGACCATCTCGCCTGGACCATGCACCGGCTGAAATCGCTCGACTCGCGGCCGAGCCTGCTCAACCCGCTCTGGTATTCGGGCGCGCTCGCGATCGGGCTCGTGGCGGGCCGCCTTGGCGACAGGGCCAGCCTCGGCTTCATGGCCGAGACCGAACGGCAGGTCGAGCGCCATCTGGACGGCCACCTCGCCGAGCTGCCGGCCGCCGACGCGGCCTCTCGCGCGATCGTCGAGCAGATGCGTGACGACGAGGCCAAGCATGGCCGCACCGCCACCGACGCGGGCGGCACCGAACTGCCGGCGCCCGCGCGCTGGCTGATGCAGGCGGCCTCGAAAGTCATGACGAGGACTGCCTACTATCTCTGATGCGCCAACGGGACGCGGCCCGCGCCGCGCCCGTGCCGATCCGCCCGCCCTTCCCGCCTTTTCCGCCTCCCGAACCCCCGCCGTCTCGCCGGCTTGCGCGCGACTGTTCACGTATCACCTTCACAACTCGCACTAGGTCATTAATTTATAACGAATTTCGGCCCGAGGGCCGGCTTGAGGAAGCGCGCGTAAGTCCTTGTTCTAACTAACAAAATTCGTCAAAAAATCGGTTGTCTCCCTTGACCGTCCCCGACCCTTCCTCTAAAGTGGGAGACAGTGTGAGAAAGTGTATTTTTGTGTGATCTGGCGGGCAGTTCCGGGTAAATTCTCAGCGAATGTGAGGGTGCCGCGGCGCCCCTAAGGGAGAGCGGAAAGTGTTCCAAGGGGCGTCGGCGCTGACGCTCGATGCGAAAGGGCGGATGTCGGTGCCGTCTCGCTATCGCGAAGCGCTGCAAGGACAGGCAGAAGGCCGGGTGACAGTGACCAAGCACCCGGACGGCTGCCTGTTGCTGTTTCCACGCCCCGAATGGGAAGTCTTTCGCGCCAAGATCGCCGCGCTGCCCATGGACGCGCACTGGTGGCGCCGCATTTTTCTCGGCAACGCGATGGACGTCGATCTCGACAGCGCGGGCCGGATTCTCGTATCGCCGGAACTGCGGATGGCAGCCGGGCTTGAAAAGGAAGTCATGTTGTTGGGAATGGGAAGTCACTTCGAGCTGTGGGACGCGCAGACCTACACCGCGAAGGAACAGGCAGCGATGGCGCAGGGCATGCCCGATGCGCTGAAGAACTTCACGTTCTGATTGCGGTGACGGAGACGCCCGCGATGGGAACCGAATTTCAGCACCGCACGGTGCTGCTCGACGAAGCGGTCGACGCGCTCGTGACGCGGCCCGACGGCGTCTATGTCGACGGCACATTCGGTCGCGGCGGCCACAGCCGCGCGGTGCTCGCACGGCTGGCCGAAGGCGGCCGGCTGATCGCGTTCGACAAGGATCCGCTCGCGATCGCGACGGCGCAGCAGATCGCCGATCCGCGCTTCTCGATCGTGCATGACAGTTTTGCGTCGCTGGGTGGCGCCCTGGCCGAACGCGGCGTGGCGCGGGTGACGGGGGTGCTGCTGGATCTGGGCGTGTCCTCGCCGCAGATCGACGATCCCGAGCGTGGTTTCAGTTTTCGCGCGAACGGCCCGCTCGACATGCGGATGGACACGACACGCGGCGAATCGGCGGCCGACTGGCTCGCCCGTGCGTCGCTGCAGGAACTGACGGAGGTGATACGCGATTATGGGGAAGAACGGTTTGCTTTTCAGATTGCAAAGGCGCTTGTTGCTCGCCGGGAAGAATCCGATCGTCTCGGGCCCCTCGACAGCACGGGCGAGCTTGCCCAAATCGTGGGTCACGCCGTCAAGACACGTGAGAAGGGCAAGGATCCGGCAACCCGCACCTTTCAGGCTATACGGATTCACGTCAATCAAGAGCTTGCGGACCTGCAGGTCGTTCTAGGGGCTGCATTGTCGTCGTTGGAGCAAGGGGGGCGGCTGGTCGTGATCAGCTTTCATTCGCTCGAGGATCGAATCGTCAAGCGGTTCCTGCAGACGCACGCCAGTGCGCCGGCGGTCGATCGCCGCCTGCCGATCCGTGCCGTCGATCTGCCGTCGCCGCCGCTCAAGCTGCTCGGACGCAAATTCCCGAGCGATGCCGAAGTCGACGCCAATCCGCGTGCCCGGTCCGCCGTGATGCGCATCGCGGAGCGCGTCGCGCCATGAACCGCCTCAACATCTTCCTGCTGATCGTCGTCATGGGTTGTGCCTTGTCGGTCGTCAATTCGACCAATCAGCAGCGGCAGATCTTCTTCCAGTTGCAGCGTGCCCAGTCGCAGGAGCATCAGCTCCAGCAGGACTACGCGCAGCTGCAGTATCAACAGAGCGCGTTGTCGAAGACCTCGCGCATCGAGCAGTTGGCCAACGATTCGCTGAAGATGCAGCCGATCGCCACCGGCCGCACCCAATACCTGGTGCTGGCGCCGGGCGCCGCCAAGGCCGTCGATGCGCCGCTGCCCACCTCGGCCGCGTCGGGCTCGAAGGGGAGCGCGCGATGAAGCCGCGTCAGCCGAACGTCAAGTTCGGGTCGAGTCCCGTGCTGTCCGTGCATTTGCCGATGTGGCGCTCGAAGCTCGTCGTGTTCATGCTTTTCATGGCGTTCTTCGCGCTGGCCGCGCGCGCGTTCTGGATTCAAGGGCCGGGCAACGCGTTCTACCAGAAGCAGGGCGAAAGCCGCTACCAGCGCACGCTCGAGCTGCCGGCCACGCGCGGCAAGATTCTCGACCGCAACGGCCTCGTGCTGGCCACGAGCCTGCCGGTGCGCGCGATCTGGGCGATTCCCGAATCGGTGCCGGACGATCTCGGCGCCGACAAGCTCGATGAACTCGGCAAGCTGCTCGGCATGAGCACGACCGAGCTGCGCCGCAAGCTGTCCGAGGACAAGAGCTTCGTCTACGTGAAGCGGCAGGTGCCGATCGACGTGGCCGACAAGGTGGCCGCGCTCGACATTCCCGGCATCTACGCGCGCAACGAATACAAGCGCTTCTACCCGGAAGGGGAGATCACCGCTCACCTGATCGGCTTCACCAACGTCGAGGACGAAGGCCAGGAAGGCGTCGAGCTCGCCGACCAGAAGCTGCTGGCAGGTGTGCCGGGCAGCCGGCGCGTGATCAAGGACCGGGTGGGCCACATCGTCGAGGATGTGGCCGAGCAGTTGCCGCCGCACGACGGCACCGACGTGGACCTGTCGATCGACAGCAAGATCCAGTACATCACCTACGCCAACCTGAAGGCGGCGATCGAGAAGTTCCACGCCAAGGCGGGCGCGGCGATGGTGGTGGACGTGCGCACCGGCGAGGTGCTCTCGCTCGTCAATTACCCGACCTACAACCCGAATGACCGTTCGCATCTGACCGGCGAGCAGCTGCGCAACCGCGCGCTGACCGACGTGTTCGAGCCGGGTTCGATCATGAAGCCGTTCACGGTGTCGCTCGCGCTCGATTTGCATCGCGTCTCGCCGACCACGCTGGTCGATACCGGCAACGGCCATTTCACGCTCGATGGCGCGCCGATCACCGACGATGCGGGCTTCGGCGTGCTGACGGTGGGCGGCGTGATCCAGAAGTCGAGCAACATCGGCGCGACCAAGATCGCGATGACGATGCGGCCCGAGGAAATGTGGAATATGTATACCAGCCTCGGTCTCGGCCAGGCGCCGAAGGTCGGCTTCCCCGGCGCGGCGGCGGGGCGCCTGCGGCCGTGGAAGAGCTGGCGCCGGATCGAGCAGGCGACGATGTCCTACGGCTACGGCCTGTCGGTCTCGCTGTTCCAGCTTGCCCACGCCTACACCGCGATCGCCCATGACGGCGAGCTGATGCCGCTGTCGATCTTCAAGGCCAATGAGGCCCAGCCGCCGCAGGGCCCGCAGGTGTTCTCGCCCACCACCGCGCGCGAAGTGCGCGAGATGCTCGAGAGCGTGGTGACGAAGAACGGCACCTCGCCCGACGCAGCGGTCCCGGGTTATCGCGTCGGCGGCAAGAGCGGCACCGCGTACAAGCAGGTCGGCCGCGGCTACGACCACAAGAAGTATCGCGCGTCGTTCGTCGGCATGGCGCCGATGCCGAATCCGCGCATCGTGGTGGCCGTGACGGTCGACGAGCCGACGGCTGGCAGCCACTTCGGCGGCCAGGTGTCGGGCCCGGTGTTCTCGACGATCGTCGGCGATACGCTGCGCGCGCTGAACGTGCCGCCGAACATGCCGGTCAAGCAACTCGTGGTGTCCGACGACGCCGGCCAGGCCCAGCAGGCTGGCGCGCAGAAGCTGGCGGCCATGCCGGCCGGCCGCATGACCGTGTCGAGCACGACACACAGCCGCCCGGGGGTGGTTCGATGAGCGCCTTGCGCAGCTCCCACCCGGCGCAGGCGCGCATCGCCGCCGCGCTCGCCTGGCTGCGCGAGCACGCGAAACCGGGCGCGCAACTGCATGCCGACACGCGCTCGCTGCGGGCCGGCGACGTGTTTCTGGCCTATGCCGTGGATGGCGCCGACAATCGCCCGCACCTCGCAAACGCGCTGTCGCGCGGCGCCGCGGCCGTGCTCGTGCAGCCCGAAGGCTATGCCGGGATCGATGCGCTCGACCCGGCCGTCGCGCTGGCGGTGCCAGGGCTCGACGCGCTGGCGGGCGAGATCGCGAGCGGCTGGTACGGCGATCCGAGCGACGCGATGTTCGTGATCGGCGTGACCGGCACCAACGGCAAGACCTCCTGCACGCAATGGATCGCGACGGCGCTTACCGCGCTGCGCCGGCCGTGCGCGGTGATCGGCACGCTCGGCAGCGGCATGCCGGGCCGGCTCGTGGCTACCGGTTTCACCACGCCCGACGCGCCGCAACTGCAGCGCAGCCTCGCGCAACTGCGCGACGACGGTGCCCAGGCGGTGGCGATGGAGGTGTCTTCGCACGCGCTGCACCAGGGCCGTGTCAACGGCACCGCCTTCGACGTCGCGGTGTTCACGAACCTGACCCAGGATCATCTCGACTATCACCGCACCTTCGAGGCCTACGAGGCGGCGAAGGCAAAGCTGTTCGCCTGGCGCGGGCTGCGCCACGCGATCATCAACCGCGACGACGCGGCGGGAGGGCGGCTGCTCGCCACGCTCGCGGGCCGTGTGCGCACCGTGGCCTACGGCATCGGCGCGCGCGCCGATGCGCCCGAGGCCGACCGCACGCTGATCGCGAGCGAGGTGCGCGCAACGGCGACCGGCACCGCGTTTCGGCTGACGTCGTCGTGGGGCGATGCCGACCTCGAGGTCGGCACGCTCGGCCTGTTCAACGTCAGCAACCTGCTGGCCGTGCTCGCCACGCTGCTGGTGGCCGACCTGCCGTTCGACGCGGCACTTGCCGAGATGCGCCGGCTCGAGTCGGTGAACGGGCGGATGCAGCGGCTCGGCGGCCGGATCGATCACGACGAGCCGCTGGTGGTGGTCGATTACGCGCACACGCCCGACGCGCTCGAAAAGACGCTCGAGGCGCTGCGGCCGATCGCCGAAGCGCGTGGCGGCGCGCTGGTCTGCATGTTCGGTTGCGGCGGCGATCGCGACACGACCAAGCGTCCGCTGATGGGCGCTATTGCCGAGCGGCTCGCCGACCGCGTGGTGGTGACGAGCGACAACCCGCGCAGCGAAGCGCCGCTCGCGATCATCGAACAGATCGCGTCCGGCATGCATGCGCCGGACGGCGCGCTGCGCATCGAGGATCGCGCCAGCGCGATTCTGCAGGCCGTGCGCGGCGCGGCGCGCGAGGACGTGGTGCTGCTGGCGGGGAAGGGACACGAGGCCACACAGGAAATCATGGGCAAGAAGCGGCAGTTCTCGGATCAGGATCACGCGCGGCTCGCACTGGCCGCGCGCGCGGCCAGTGCGCAGGGAGGCGGCGAATGACGATGCTGACGCTGCATGATGCCGCCGCGCTGATTCCGGGCGCCACCGTGATCGGCGACGGCAGCGTCGCGTTCGCGCGCGTGTCCACCGACAGTCGCACGGTGGGCGAGGGCGACCTGTTCGTCGCGCTGAAGGGCGAGCGCTTCGACGCGCACGACTTCCTGGCCGAGGTCGCCGCGCGCGGCGCGAGCGCGGCCCTGGTGTCGCGCGCGGGCGTGCTGCCGGGCCTGCCGCAACTGAAGGCGGCCGATACGCGGGTGGCGCTCGGGGCGCTCGCGCACGGCTGGCGGCAGCGCTTCGACCTGCCGCTCGTCGCCGTCACGGGCAGCAACGGCAAGACCACCGTGAAGGAGATGATCGCGTCGGTGTTCGCGGCCGCGGTCGGCCAGGACGCGCGGCTTTCCACGGCCGGCAATTTCAACAACGACATCGGTCTGCCATTGACGCTGCTGCGGCTCGCGCCGGCACACCGGCTTGCCGTGATCGAGCTCGGCATGAATCACCCGGGCGAGACCGGCACGCTCGCCAGGATCGCCGCGCCGACGATTGCGCTCGTCAATAACGCGCAGCGCGAGCATCAGGAGTTCATGGCGACGGTCGAGGCGGTCGCGCTCGAGCACGCATCGGTGATCCACGCGCTCGGGCCGGACGGCGTCGCCGTGTTTCCGGCCGACGACCGGTACGCCGGCATCTGGCGCGTGGCGGCCACCGGCAACCGGATCGTCGATTTCGCGCTGAACGACGACGGCCGCGCCACGGCGGCCGCGGTAACGGGCACCACGCAGGGCGGCGTGCTCGCGATCGATACGCCGGCCGGCCGCATCGAGGTGCGGCTGCGCGCGCTCGGCGCGCACAACGCGCGCAACGCGCTGGCGGCCACGGCCGCAGCGCTCGCGGCAGGCGTCGAGCCCGACGCGATTCGCGCCGGGCTGGAGGCGTTCGAGCCGGTCAAGGGACGCCTGCAGGTCAAGCGCGCCTCGCTCGCGTCGCTGGCCGGCGCGATGCTGATCGACGACACCTACAACGCCAATCCCGATTCGATGCGCGCCGCAATCGACGTGCTGGCGCAGTGCGCCGCGCCGCGCGTGCTCGTGATCGGCGAGATGGGCGAGGTGGGCGACGCAGGTCCGGCGTTCCATCGCGAGATCGGCGCCTACGCGCGCGAGCGCGGCATCGACGCGCTCTACGCGACCGGCGAGGCCACGCGCGAGGCCTGCGCGGCCTACGGCGCGGCGGCGCGCCATTTCGACGAGGTCGGTGCGCTGGTGGCGGCGCTCGACGCGGCCGGCTACGGTGCGGCGGCGACGGTACTCGTGAAGGGCTCGCGCTACACCCGCATGGAGCGCGTGGTCGACGCGCTGACGAATCAACCCGCGCCGGGCATCGCGCCCGGCGCTCACTGAGAAGGAAGTCCGCAATGTTGCTGGCGCTGGCGCAATGGCTGCAAGGAGACGCAAGCTTTCTGCGCTTGTTCACGTACCTGACGTTCCGCGCGGTGATGGCCACCATCACCGCGCTCGGCATCGGACTCGTCTGCGGCCCGTGGGTGATCCGCAAGCTGACCGAGATGAAGGTCGGCCAGGCGGTGCGCAAGGACGGCCCGCAGACGCACCTCGTCAAGTCGGGCACGCCCACCATGGGCGGCGTGCTGATCCTGATCGGCATCGCGGTCGCGACGCTGCTGTGGGGTGACCTGACGAACCGCTTCATCTGGATCGTGATGCTCGTCACGTTCGGCTTCGGCGTGGTCGGCTGGGTCGACGATTACCGCAAGGTGGTCTACAAGGATCCGCGCGGGATGTCGTCGCGAGAGAAGTATTTCTGGCAGTCGGTGATCGGGCTGTTCGCGGCCGTCTATCTGGCATTCAGCGTGTCAGAGGCGAGCAACGTGCGCGTGTTCGACCTGTTCATGGCATGGGTGCGCAGCGGCCTGTCGATGGGCCTGCCGGCGCGCGCCGACCTGATGCTGCCGTTCCTGAAGTCGATCAGCTATCCGCTCGGCGTCTGGGGCTTCATCGCGCTGACCTATTTCGTGATCGTGGGCGCCAGCAACGCCGTCAACCTGACCGACGGCCTCGACGGCCTCGTGATCATGCCGGTGGTGCTGGTCGGCGCCTCGCTCGGCGTGTTCGCCTACGTGATGGGCAGCTCGGTCTATTCGAAATACCTGCTGTTTCCGCACATTCCCGGCGCGGGCGAACTGCTGATCTTCTGCTCGGCGATGGGCGGCGCGGGCCTCGCCTTCCTCTGGTACAACACGCACCCCGCGCAGGTGTTCATGGGCGACGTCGGCGCGCTGGCGCTGGGCGGCGCGCTCGGCACGGTGGCGGTGATCGTGCGGCAGGAAATCGTGCTGTTCATCATGGGCGGGATCTTTGTCGCGGAGACGCTGTCGGTGATGCTTCAGGTGAGCTGGTTCAAGTACACCAAGCGCCGCTATGGCGAAGGGCGCCGCATCTTCAAGATGGCGCCGCTGCATCACCATTTCGAATTGTCCGGCTGGAAGGAGACGCAGGTCGTGGTGCGTTTCTGGATCATCACGCTGATGCTCTGCCTGTTCGGGTTGACCACGCTGAAACTGCGGTAAAGGGATAGCAAGGATGTCTGGCGAGATGTTTGGAGATCGGCCGCGGCCGATGGTGCTCGTGCTGGGGCTCGGTGAATCGGGCCTCGCGATCGCGCGTTGGTGCGCGAGGCACGCGTGCGCGCTGCGCGTCGCGGACACGCGCGAGGCGCCGCCCAATCTCGCCCTGCTGCGCGAGGCCGTGGCCGACGCTGAATTCGTCGGCGGCGCCTTTACGCCGGCGCTGCTCGACGGCGGCATCGAGATCGTTGCGCTGAGCCCGGGCCTGTCGCCGCTCGAACCGGCGCTGGCGACGCTGCTCGCGGCCGCGCGCGAACGCGGCATCGCGGTCTGGGGCGAGCTCGAATTCTTCGCGCGCGCGCTGGCCGGGCTCGCCGCGAACGGCTACGCGCCAAAAGTGCTTGCGATCACCGGCACCAACGGCAAGACCACCACCACCAGCCTGACCGGCCTGCTTTGCGAACGGGCGGGACGCTCGGTGGCGGTGGCCGGCAACATCAGCCCGGCGATGCTCGACCGGCTGTCGGCCGCGATCGACGCCGCCGCGCTGCCGCAGGTCTGGGTGCTCGAGCTGTCGAGCTTCCAGCTCGAGACGGCCCAGAGCTTCGCGCCCGACGCGGCGGCGGTGCTCAATATCACCCAGGATCATCTCGATTGGCACGGCGGCTTCGCTGCCTACGCGGCCGCGAAGGGCCGCATCTTCGGGCCGCGCACGGTGCGCGTGCTGAATCGCGACGACGCCGAGACGATGAAGTTCATGCCGCCCGCGGCGGCGGCCGACGCACCGCGCGCGATCACGTTCGGCCTGAACGAGCCGAGCCGCGAGGGCGACTACGGCCTCGTGCGCGACAGCGGCATCAACTGGCTGGTGGAGGCGGTCGATCGCGACGCCGCCGAGGAGCCGGTTTCGTCGCGGCGCCGCAAGGCCGGCGCGCCGGCCGCGCCCACGCTCACCGCCAAGCGTCTGATGCCGGCCGACGCGCTGCGCATCCGTGGGCTGCACAACGCGGCCAACGCGCTGGCCGCCTTCGCGCTGGCGCGCGCGATCGAGCTGCCGAGCGCCGCGCTGCTGCACGGGCTGCGCGAATACCGCGGCGAGGCGCATCGCGTCGAGCTGATCGCCTCGCTCGACGGTGTCGATTACGTCGACGACAGCAAGGGCACCAACGTCGGCGCGACGGTCGCCGCGCTCGACGGCCTCGCGCAGCGCGCGGTGCTGATCGCCGGCGGCGATGGCAAGGGCCAGGATTTCTCGCCGCTCGCGGCGCCCGTGGCGCGCTGGTGCCGCGCGGTGATGCTGATCGGCCGCGACGCGCCGCGGATTCGCGCGGCGCTGGCCGACAGCGGCGTGCCGCTCGTCGAGCACGCCACGCTCGAGGCCGCCGTGCGCGCCGCGAGCGAGCTGGCCGAACCCGGCGACGCGGTGCTGCTGTCGCCGGCCTGCGCGAGCTTCGACATGTTTAGCGATTATGCGCATCGCGCCGCGGTGTTCCGCAGTGCGCTCGAGGACATCGCACTCGACAGGGGGACGTCGCTATGAGCTGGTCCGATCGCTTCGTCTCGCGCTTCATCGGCCAGCGCGAAGGCGGCGGCGCCGTCGCGCGCCCGCCCGCCCGCACCACGCCGGCCGCGAACGGGTTCGCCCACGGCCTGGGTGGCGTGCGCCCGACGCGCTCGCGGATGCTCGATTTCGACTACTCGCTGATGTGGGTGGCGATCGCGCTGCTCGGGCTCGGCGTGGTGATGGTCTATTCGGCCTCGATTGCGATGCCCGATTCGCCGAAGTACGCGGCGTATCACGACTACGCGTTCCTGCTGCGCCACGTGGTATCGCTGACGGTGGCATTCGTCGCCGCCATCGTCGCGTTCCGCGTGCCGATCGCGACCTGGGACAAATACGCGCCGCACCTGTTCCTGATCGCGCTGGTCGGGCTCGTGATCGTGCTGATTCCGCATGTCGGCAAGGGCGTGAACGGCGCGCGGCGCTGGATTCCGCTCGGCGTCACGAACATGCAGCCGTCCGAGATCATGAAGCTCGCGGTGACGATCTACGCCGCGAACTACACGGTGCGCAAGCAGGAGTACATGCACAGCTTCGCCAAGGGCTTCCTGCCGATGGCGGCCGCGGTCGGCCTGGTCGGCATGCTGCTGCTGCTCGAGCCCGACATGGGGGCATTCATGGTGGTCGCCGCGATCGCGATGGGCGTGCTGTTCCTGGGGGGCGTGAACGGCAAGCTGTTCGGCGGCCTGGTGGCCACCGCGGTCGGCACCTTCTCGATGCTGGTCTGGCTCTCGCCCTGGCGCCGCGAGCGGATCTTCGCCTACCTCGATCCGTGGGACGAGCGCTATGCGCAGGGCAAGGCCTACCAGTTGACCCACTCGCTGATCGCGTTCGGCCGCGGCGAGTGGTTCGGCGTGGGCCTCGGCGGCAGCGTCGAGAAGCTCAACTACCTGCCCGAGGCACATACCGACTTCATCCTCGCCGTGATCGGCGAGGAACTCGGCTTCGTCGGGGTGCTGGTGGTGATCCTGCTGTTCTACTGGATCGTGCGCCGCGCGTTCGAGATCGGCCGCCAGGCGCTCGCGCTCGACCGCACCTTCGCCGGGCTGATGGCCAAGGGCGTCGGCATCTGGTTCGGCGCGCAGGCCTTCATCAACATGGGCGTGAACCTGGGCCTGCTGCCGACCAAGGGCCTGACGCTGCCGCTCGTCAGCTATGGCGGCTCGGGCATCCTGCTCAACTGCATCTCGCTCGCCGTGCTGCTGCGCGTCGACTACGAGAACCGGGTGCTGATGCGCGGGGGCAAGGTATGACGGCACGACAGCGCACCCTGATGGTGATGGCAGGCGGCACCGGGGGCCACGTGTTCCCAGGGCTCGCGGTCGCGCACCGGATGCAGGCGCACGGCTGGCGCGTGGTGTGGCTCGGCAATCCGGCCGGCATGGAAGCGACGCTGGTGCCGAAGCACGGCATCACGATGGAGTCGGTGCGCTTCGGCGGGCTGCGCGGCAAGGGCCTGATGACCAAGCTCGGCCTGCCGTTCAACCTGCTGCGCGCCTGTTTGCAGAGCCTCGGCGCGCTGCGCCGCGTGCGGCCCGACGTGGTGCTCGGCATGGGCGGCTACATCACGTTTCCGGCGGGCGTGATGACGGTGCTCACCGGCCGCCCGCTGGTGCTGCACGAGCAGAATTCGATCGGCGGCCTCGCCAACAAGGTGCTCGCGAAGCTCGCCAAGCGCGTGCTGGTGGCGTTCCCCGGCGCGCTGCCGAACGCCGAGTGGACCGGCAATCCGATCCGCGACGAACTTGCGCGCAGCGAACCGCCCGCGGTGCGCTACGCTGCACGCAGCGGTGCGCTGCGGCTGCTGGTGGTGGGCGGCAGCCTCGGTGCGGCGGCGCTCAACGACGTGGTGCCGCGCGCGCTCGCGCTGCTCGCGCCGCACGAGCGGCCGCAGGTGGTGCATCAGGCCGGCGCGAAGCATGTCGAGGCACTGCGCGCCAATTACGAGGCGGCGGGGCTCGCGGCCGGCCGCGACGTCACGCTGCTGCCGTTCATCGACGACATGGCCGCGGCCTATGCAAACGCCGATCTGGTGATCTGCCGTTCGGGCGCGATGACCGTCTCGGAGATCGCGGCGGTCGGCGTGGCCGCGCTGTTCGTGCCGTTCCCGCACGCGGTGGACGACCACCAGACCACCAACGCGGCGTTCCTCGCCGAGCAGGGCGCGGCCGTGCTGGTGCAGCAGCGCGAGCTGTCGGCGCAATGGCTCGCCGACTGGCTGCGCGGCCAGACGCGCGATTCGCTCGCGCAGATGGCCGAACGTTCGCGCTCGCTCGCGAAGCCCGACGCCACCGACGTGGTCGCGCGCGTGTGCGCGCAGGTGGCCGGCGCGAACCTGGAATCGAAGTCATGAAACACATCGTCAAACACGTCCATTTCGTCGGCATCGGCGGCGCCGGCATGAGCGGCATCGCCGAGGTGCTGGTGAACCTCGGCTACGAGGTCAGCGGCTCGGACCTGTCGCGCAATGCCGTGACGGAACGGCTCACCGCACTCGGCGCGCGTGTCGCGATCGGCCACGACGCGGCCAATATCGAGGGCGCGAACGCGGTCGTCACGTCCACGGCGGTGCGCTCGGACAATCCGGAAGTGCTCGCGGCGCGGCGCCTGGGCGTGCCGATCGTGCCGCGCGCGGTGATGCTGGCCGAGCTGATGCGCCTGAAGCAGGGCATCGCAATCGCCGGCACCCACGGCAAGACCACCACCACCAGCCTGGTGGCGAGCGTGCTCGCGGCGGGCGGCCTGGACCCGACCTTCGTGATCGGCGGGCGCCTGATCAGCGCCGGCGCGAACGCGCGGCTCGGCTCGGGCGACTTCATCGTCGCCGAGGCCGACGAGTCGGACGCCTCGTTTTTGAACCTGTATCCCGTCATCGAGGTGATCACCAACATCGACGAGGATCACATGGACACCTACGGGCACGACTTCGCGCGGCTCAAGCAGGCGTTCATCGAATTCACCCAGAAGCTGCCGTTCTACGGCAGCGTGGTGGTCTGCGTCGACGATCCGAACGTGCGTCAGATCCTGCCGTTCATCTCGAAGCCGGTGGTGCGCTACGGTCTCGCGCCCGATGCCGAGGTCCGCGCCGAGCAGGTGGCGGCGCGTGACGGCCGCATGCATTTCACTGCGATCCGCGAGGGCCGCGCGCCGCTGGCGGTGGTGCTGAACCTGCCGGGCCTGCACAACGTGCAGAACGCGCTCGCGGCGATCGCCATCGCGACCGACCTCGGCGTGGCCGACGCGGCGATCCAGCAGGCGCTTGCCGATTTCAACGGGGTCGGCCGGCGCTTTCAGCGCTACGGCGAGATCGCGACGGCCGACGGCGCGGGCAGCTACACGCTGGTGGACGACTACGGCCACCATCCGGTCGAGATGGCCGCCACGATCGCCGCCGCGCGCGGCGCGTTTCCGGGCCGCCGGCTGGTGCTGGCGTTCCAGCCTCACCGTTACACGCGCACGCGCGACTGCTTCGAGGAATTCGTCAACGTGCTCTCGACCGTCGACGAGCTGGTGCTGACCGAGGTCTACGCCGCCGGCGAGGCGCCGATCCCGACCGCGAGCGGCGAGGCGCTCGCTCGCGCGCTGCGTGCGAGCGGTCGCGTCGATCCCGCGTTCGTGGCGACGGTCGACGAGGTGCCGGCGGCGCTCGCGCAGCGCGTGCGCGCGGGCGACGTGGTGATCACGATGGGCGCGGGGTCGATCGGCGGCGTGCCGGGCCGGATCGCGCAGCAACAGCAACGGAAGGAATGACATGAGCGGGATCGATCCGAAACGTTTCGGCAAGGTGGCGGTACTGTTCGGCGGCGTGTCCGCCGAGCGCGAGGTGTCGCTGAATTCGGGCCGGCTGGTGCTGCAGGGTCTGCGCGAGGCGGGCATCGACGCGCATCTGTTCGATCCGTCCGAGCGGCCGCTGTCGGCGCTGAAGGACGAGGGCTTCGTGCGCGCGTTCAACGCGCTGCACGGCGGTTACGGCGAGAACGGCCAGCTCCAGGGCGCGCTCGATTTCTACGGGATCCGCTATACCGGCCCCGGCGTGCTCGGCTCGGCACTCGGCCTCGACAAGTTCCGCACCAAGCTGGTCTGGCAGCAGACCGGCATCCCGACGCCGCCGTTCGAGACCGTGATGCGCGGTGACGACCACGCCGCGCGCGCGGCGGAGATCGTCGCGAAGCTGGGCCTGCCGCTGTTCGTGAAGCCGGCGAGCGAGGGCTCGAGCGTCGCCGTGATCAAGGTGAAGGACGCCGCCGCGCTGCCGGCCGCGCTCGACGAGGCGGGCCGGCACGACCGGATCGTGATCGTCGAGAAGAGCATCGAAGGCGGCGGCGAGTACACGGCCTGCATCGCGGGCGACCTCGATCTGCCGGTGATCCGCATCGTGCCGGCGGGCGAGTTCTACGACTATCACGCGAAGTACCTCGCCGACGACACGCAGTACCTGATCCCATGCGGGATCGAGGCGGCTAAGGAAACGGAATTCAAGCGGCTCGCGCGCCGTGCGTTCGAGGTGCTCGGCTGCAGCGGCTGGGGCCGCGCCGATTTCATGCTCGACGCGGCGGGCAACCCGTATTTCCTGGAAGTGAACACGGCGCCGGGGATGACCGACCACTCGCTGCCGCCGAAGGCCGCGCGCGCGGTGGGCATCAGCTACTCGGAGCTGGTGGTGAAGGTGTTGTCGCTGACGCTGGACGACTGACCCGGATACGGAACCGACTCATGTGGAACAACGTTCGCCAGCTCAACCTCGCGGCCAGCGCGCTTTACGCGCTGCTGCTGCTCGGTTGCACGGCGGCGGGCTGTTACTGGCTGATCCAGCGCCCGGCGTTCGCGCTGCGCACGATCCTGATAGACGGCGACACCGACCATATCAATGCGCCGACCGTGCGCGCGAGCGTGGTCGGGCGGCTGAAGGGCAACTTCTTCACGGTCGATCTCGATACCGCGCGCGTCGCGTTCGAGCAGATGCCGTGGGTGCGCCATGCGAGCGTGCGGCGCGTCTGGCCGAACGCGCTGGCCGTCTCGCTGGAGGAATACAAGCCGCTCGGCACCTGGGGCAGCGATCAGCTCGTCAGCACCGACGGCGAGCTGTTCACGGCGAACCAGGGCGAGCTCGACGAGGAACTGCCGGCCTTCGACGGCCCGGACGGCAGCGCGAAGGAAGTCGTGCAGCGCTACCGCGATTTCGGCAAGTGGCTCGCGCCGCTGAATTCGCCGCTGGAGGAGGTCACGCTGTCGTCGCGCTACGCCTGGACGGTCAAGCTGGCAAACGGCCTGGAGATCGAGTTCGGGCGCGAGCGCAACGCGGACACGCTGCCCGATCGCGCGCAACGGCTGGTGGCGGCGTGGCCGGCCGTCACCCAGCGCTGGGGGGCCGACATCGAGTACGCGGACCTGCGCTATCCGAACGGGTTCGCGATTCGCGCGGCAGGCATGCGCTTTCTGAGCGACACCGACCACGGCAAGAAGTAACAGGACATCACACGCAAGAGCACTTATGAGCAAAGACTACAAAGATCTGCTGGTTGCCCTCGACATCGGAACCTCGAAGGTCGTGGCCGTCGTGGCCGAGCTGAAGGGCGAAGGCCGCTACGAGGTGATCGGCCTCGGCCAGAGCGAGTCGAAAGGTCTCAAGAAAGGCGTCGTGGTGAACATCGAGGCCACGGTGCAGTCGATTCAGCGCGCGCTCGAAGAGGCCGAGCTGATGGCCGACTGCAAGATCACCAACGTGTTCACGGGGATCGCCGGCAGCCACATCCGCAGCTTCAATTCGAGCGGGATGGTCGCGATCAAGGAGAAGGAGGTCACGCAGACCGACGTGGCGCGCGTGATCGAGACCGCCAAGGCGATCAACATCCCGACCGACCAGCAGGTGCTGCACATCCTGACCCAGGAATTCATCATCGACGGCCAGGAGGACGTGCGCGAGCCGATCGGCATGAGCGGGATCCGCCTCGAGGTGAAGGTCCACATCGTGACTGGCGCAGTGAGCGCCGCGCAGAACATCGTCAAGTGCGTGCGCCGCTGCGGGCTCGAGGTCAACGACCTGATCCTGCAGCCGCTCGCCTCGTCGCTGGCGGTGCTGACCGAGGACGAGAAGGATCTCGGCGTGGTGCTGGTCGACATCGGCGGCGGCACCACCGACATCGCGATCTTCGCGGAGGGCGCGATCCGCCATACCGCGGTGATCCCGATCGCGGGCGACCAGATCACGAGCGACATCGCGATGGCGCTGCGCACGCCGACCCCCGACGCCGAGGACATCAAGGTCAGCCACGGCATCGCCAAGCAGGCACTCGCCGATCCCGACGAGATGGTGGAAGTGCCGGGGCTCGGCGAGCGCGGTCCGCGCACGCTGTCGCGCCAGGCGCTCGCGGCCGTGATCGAGCCGCGCGTGGAAGAGCTGTTTTCACTCGTGCAACAGGTGGTGCGCGAGTCGGGTTACGAAGAGTTACTTAGTTCCGGTGTCGTGCTCACTGGCGGGGCTGCGATGATGCCCGGCATGGTCGAGCTGGGCGAGGACATTTTCCTGAAACCGGTGCGCATCGGCGCGCCGGAATACGCGGGCGGTCTGGCCGACGTGGTGCGCAATCCGCGCTACTCGACGGCGATGGGCCTGCTCGTGGAAGGCAGCGCGCAACGAATGCGCGGCCGCAAGGTCGCAGTGCAATCGGGTTCGGCGGGCCAGATCTTCACGCGGATGAAGGACTGGTTCCTGAGCAATTTCTGAACGGGTTTTGCGCCGGTGCCGGCGGCCGGCGCGCGACGGGAGGTTGCCCGATCTTCCGCCGGATAACGGCCGAGTGGTTATATCTTTCTTGACGGAGGCAACAATGGAATTCGAAATGCTGGAAACCGAGACCAACGGCACCATCATCAAGGTGATCGGGGTCGGTGGCGCGGGCGGCAACGCGGTCGCGCACATGATCAACCGCGGCGTGCAAGGCGTCGATTTCGTCGTCATGAACACCGACGCGCAGGCGCTCTCGCGCTCGCGCGCGCCTAACGTGATCCAGCTCGGCAGCACCGGCCTCGGCGCCGGCGCCAAGCCGGACATGGGCCGCGCGGCGGCCGAGGAAGCGCGCGAGCGGATCGCCGATTCGCTGCGCGGCGCGCACATGGTGTTCATCACCGCGGGCATGGGCGGCGGCACCGGCACGGGCGCCGCTCCGGTGGTCGCGCAGATCGCCAAGGAGATGGGCATTCTGACGGTGGGCGTGGTCAGCAAGCCGTTCGAGTTCGAGGGCGGCAAGCGCATGCGCGTGGCCGAAGCGGGCGCGCAGCAACTCGAGGATCACGTCGATTCGCTGATCGTCGTGTTGAACGACAAGCTGTTCGACGTGATGGGCGACGATGCCGAGATGGACAAGTGCTTCCAGTGCGCCGACGACGTGCTGAACAACGCGGTGGCGGGCATTGCCGAAATCATCAATGTCGACGGTCTCGTTAACGTCGACTTCGAAGACGTGAAGACGGTGATGGGCGAGCAGGGCAAGGCGATGATGGGCACCGCGACGGTGGCCGGCGTCGATCGCGCCCGCCTCGCGGCCGAACAGGCCGTGGCGAGCCCGCTGCTCGAAGGCGTCGATCTGTCGGGCGCGCGCGGCGTGCTGGTCAACATCACGTCGAGCCGTTCGCTGCGCCTGTCGGAAACGCGCGAAGTGATGAACACCATCAAGAGCTACGCGGCGGAAGACGCCACGGTGATCTTCGGCGCCGTCTACGACGACGCGATGGGCGACGCGCTGCGCGTGACGGTGGTGGCGACCGGCCTCGGCCGCGCGGCCAAGAAGCAGCAGACCACGCCGATGACGCTGCTGCGCACCGGTACCGACAATCAGCCGGTCGGCGTCGTGGCGCACAGCTACGCCCCGGCGCACGTGAGCACCGCGGACTACGGCGCGCTCGACACGCCGGCCGTCTGGCGCAATTCGCGTGAAACGGCGGCCTCGCACGTGCAGGCGCTGCAGGAGAAGGGCGTCGACACGTACGACATCCCGGCGTTCCTGCGCAAGCAGGCCGACTGACACGGGAGGCGGGCCGCTTGCGCGGCCGGCCGGCGTGACGGTGGAACGGACCCTGACAGGCCGCGTCGATGACGGCGCCGGGCCGGGCAAGCTGCCCTCTTCGCTTCGGCGCAGCGGGACGGGTCGTGTTTTCCGTTGCGAAACCCGCAACCGCATCGCAATGAAGGACCAGGCATGATTCAAGCAGGCGATACGCTGCCCGACGCACAAGTCTTCGAGTTCGTCGACGAAGCGCGCGAGGGTTGTACGCTCGGGCCGAATGCGCTCGGCGTGCGCGAACAGACGGCGGGCAAACGCGTGGTGATCTTCGGATTGCCCGGCGCGTTCACGCCCACCTGTTCGGCCAGGCACGTGCCCGGCTACGTCGAACTGGCCGAGCCGCTGCGCGCGGCCGGCGTCGACGAGGTCTGGTGCGTGTCCGTCAACGACGCGTTCGTGATGGGCGCCTGGGGACGGGATCTGCACACCGCGGGCAAGGTGCGCATGATCGCGGACGGCAGCGCTGCATTGACTCAGGCATTGGGGCTTACGCAGGATTTGTCCGCGCGCGGCATGGGGATCCGTTCCCAGCGCTACGCGATGGTGGTCGACGACGGCGTGGTCAAGACGCTGGCAGTCGAGGCACCGGGCAAGTTCGAAGTCAGCGACGCGGCAAGCATCCTGGCAGCGCTCACGCGCTGAGTGGGCCGCCGTGGCCGTTGCGTTGACGCAACGCGTCATGGTGAGACAAGGTGCCGCTATATGGGCCGGCATCCGGAAACGCCTCCGTTCCGGACGTCGGCCCGTCTTTCTTGGCCGGCACGGTGCTGGCGGGTAACGGGTAGAAACAGTTGATACGACAATCGGTTCAACGTCGACGACGGTTTTGCGCTATACTCTCGCCTATCGAATAAAAGTCCTGATTGATAACTTCAATCAAGAATCAAGACATCATGTTGAAGCAGCGAACCATCAAATCGATCGTGAAGACGGTCGGCATCGGCCTGCATTCGGGCCGCAAGGTCGAATTGACGCTCCGCCCGGCCGCGCCGGGCACCGGGATCGTCTTCACGCGCGTCGATTTGCCGGCTCCCGTCGAAATTCCGGCCGACGCGATGGCGATCGGCGACACGCGGCTCGCGTCGGTGCTGCAGAAGGACGGCGCGCGCGTCTCGACGGTCGAGCACCTGATGTCGGCCTGCGCCGGCCTGGGCATCGACAATCTCTACGTCGACGTGACCGCCGAGGAAATCCCGATCATGGATGGCAGCGCCTCGTCGTTCGTGTTCCTGATCCAGTCGGCCGGCATCGAGGAGCAGAATGCGCCGAAGCGCTTCATCAAGGTGACGCGCCCGGTCGAGGTCCGCGACGGCGACAAGTTCGCGCGACTCGATCCGTATTTCGGTTTCAAGCTCAAGTTCACGATCGATTTCCGCCATCCGGCCGTCGACAAGACCGGCCAGGAACTCGAGGTCGATTTCGCCAATACGTCCTATGTGCGCGAGATCGCGCGCGCGCGCACCTTCGGCTTCGCCCACGAGGTGGAGATGATGCGCGAACTGGGTCTCGCGCGCGGCGGCAGCATGGACAATGCAATCGTGCTCGACGAGTACCGCATTCTCAACAACGACGGCCTGCGCTACGACGACGAGTTCGTGAAGCACAAGATGCTCGATGCGATCGGCGATCTTTACGTGGTCGGCCATCCGCTGCTAGCGTCGTACACCGCCTACAAGTCGGGCCACGGCCTGAACAACGCCCTGCTGCGCGAACTGCTTTCGCACGAGGACGCCTACGAGATGGTCACGTTCGACGATTTGAAGGCCGCGCCGCGCGGCTTCGGGTTCGACGCGCAGACGGCGTTCGCGTAAAGCGCAGCCTCTGCTGGTGCGGCCGACGCGGCCGCGAGACATGCCAAAAAAGGCAGCCAGACGGCTGCCTTTTTTGCGTTGCGCACGCGCTTCAGGGCGCTGGTTTGGTCTTTTTCGTGTGCCGGTCGGCCATGCGCGCCAGCGCGTTCTGCAGCGGCGACGGCGCCAGCGCCTGGGCCAGCTCGCGCAGCGCCTCGGCGCCGGCCGGCGTCATGCGCGCCTGCTTGATTCGCAGCGGCTCGGGCGCATCCTGCGGGCGCACCCGCACCTTCAGCGTCGCCACGTGCCAGCCGCGCGCCTGCAGGTCGGCCACGAGGCGCGGTGCCACCTGCCGCAGCCGTGCGGCCAGCGCGTTGTGCGCCGCGAACAGCGTCAGGCCCCCATCCTTGATCGAGCCCGGTTCGACGTGGCTGGCCAGATAGTCGGGCAGCAGCGCGCGCAGGTCACGCTGCAGCGAGGCGACCTGCTCGACGCCGGCGCGCAACGCGGCGAACGCGTCGGTGCGCTTGAGCACCTCGGCCGCCACCTGCGGGCGCGAATAACCGGACGCATGAGCGGATGCGTGGGCGGACGGCTTGGCGGACCTTGGCGGGCGATTCATGAAGCGACGTGGATTTGGGTGGAACGACGGCGGTAGGAAAGACGCCGCCTGCGGCGGGACTGGGCCGATTGTAACCTGCGCGAGGCAGGTCGACGGCCGGATGGCCGGGGCCGGATCGACCGCGCGCGCGGTCCGGGCGCGCGGGGTTGCCCGGGCGGGCTTGGCGCGGGCACCGTTTCGGCCGCTTACCGGTTGCCGGTCGTCGACTGCGGCGGCGGCGGGCGGCGCGCCTTTCCCGGGTGCGATACGGGGGACGGCGCGTGCAAATGCGCGTGCTAAAATTCCTCGTTTGAATTCACTCATACGCTAAGCCGCCAAGGCTCGGCGCGCCGGGGTAGGCGTCATCCGCTCCGGGGCCGTTGCTGCGACGCAGACCCGATCGATGACAACCGGTTTTCTCCAGAAAATTTTTGGCAGCCGCAATCAGCGGCTCGTCAAGCAATACCAAAAGACCGTCGCGGCGATCAATGCGCTCGAGCCGCAGATCGAGCAGTTGACGGACGACCAGCTGCGCGGCAAGACCGGTGAATTCCGCCAGCGCGTCGCGGCCGGCGAGTCGCTCGACACGCTGCTGCCCGAGGCGTTCGCGGTCTGTCGCGAGGCCAGCCGGCGCGTGCTGAAGATGCGTCATTTCGATACGCAGCTGATCGGGGGCATGGTGCTGCATTACGGCAAGATCGCCGAAATGCGCACCGGCGAGGGCAAGACGCTGGTCGCGACGCTGGCCGCCTACCTGAACGCGCTGTCGGGCCGCGGCGTTCACGTCGTGACCGTCAATGACTACCTCGCGCAGCGCGACGCCGAGTGGATGGGGCGCCTCTACAACTTCCTCGGGCTGTCGGTCGGCATCAACCTGTCCGGCATGGAGCACGAGCAGAAGCACGAGGCCTATGCCGCCGACATCACCTACGGCACCAACAACGAATTCGGCTTCGACTACCTGCGCGACAATATGGTCTACGAGACGGAGGCACGCGTCCAGCGCGCGCTGAACTTCTCGATCGTCGACGAAGTGGATTCGATCCTGATCGACGAGGCGCGCACGCCGCTCATCATCTCGGGTCAGGCCGAGGACCACACCGAGCTGTACGTGCGCATGAACGCGTTGCCGCCGCTGCTCGAGCGCCAGATCGGCGAGGAAAAGGCCGATGGCACCGGCGTCGAGAAGCCGGGCGACTACACGCTCGACGAGAAGGCGCGCCAGGTGTTTCTGACCGAATCGGGCCACGAGAAGGCCGAGCGGCTGCTCGCCGAGTGGGGCCTGATCGGTGAGGGCGAGAGCCTCTACGCGCCGCAGAACATCACGCTGATGCACCACGTGTATGCGGCGCTGCGCGCCCACACGCTGTTCCATCGCGACCAGCACTACGTGGTGCAGAACGGCGAGGTGGTGATCGTCGACGAGTTCACGGGCCGCCTGATGGCGGGCCGGCGCTGGTCCGACGGCCTGCACCAGGCGGTCGAGGCGAAGGAGCACGTGAAGATCCAGAGCGAGAACCAGACGCTTGCCTCGATCACGTTCCAGAACTACTTCCGGATGTATGCGAAGCTGTCGGGCATGACGGGGACGGCCGACACCGAGGCCTACGAATTCAACGAGATCTACGGCCTCGAGACGGTCGTGATCCCGACCAACCGTCCGCCCAAGCGCATCGACAAGCAGGACCAGATCTACAAGAGCGCGAAGGAGCGCTACGATGCGGTGATCCGCGACATCCGCGACTGCTACGAGCGCGGCCAGCCGGTGCTGGTCGGCACCACCTCGATCGAGAACTCGGAGTTGCTCTCGCACCTGCTCAAGCAGGCCGGGCTGCCGCACGAGGTGCTGAACGCCAAGCAGCACGCGCGCGAAGCCGCGATCGTGGCCGAGGCGGGGCGTCCGAAGCGGATCACGATCGCGACCAACATGGCGGGCCGCGGCACCGACATCGTGCTCGGCGGCAACGTCGAGAAGCAGGCTTCGTTCATCGAGGCCGACGACGCGATCCCGGCCGAGGAAAAGGTCGCGCGCATCCAGCAGCTGCACGACGAGTGGGAAACGCTGCACCAGCAGGTGAAGGCCGCGGGCGGCCTGCACATCATCGGCACCGAGCGCCACGAATCGCGCCGTATCGACAACCAGCTGCGCGGCCGTGCGGGCCGCCAGGGCGATCCGGGTTCGTCGCGCTTCTACCTCTCGCTCGACGATCCGCTGCTGCGCATCTTCGCCGGCGACCGCGTGCGCGCGATCATGGACCGCCTGAAGATGCCGGAGGGCGAGGCGATCGAGGCGGGCATCGTGACGCGTTCGATCGAGTCGGCACAGCGCAAGGTCGAGGCCCGCAACTTCGACATCCGCAAGCAGCTGCTCGAATACGACGACGTGTCGAACGACCAGCGCAAGGTGATTTACCAGCAGCGCAACGAACTGCTCGAGGCGCACGACATCGCCGAGACCATCGGCGCGATGCGCCACGGCGTGATCACGGAGATCGTCCACCAGTACGTGCCGCCGGGCAGCATCGAGGAGCAATGGGACCTACCCGAGCTCGAGGAAGCGCTGCGCAGCGACTGGGGCCTCGATCTCGCGATTCAGGAAATGGTCAACGAATCGCAGTCGATCAGCGTCGACGAAATCCTCGAAGCGGTGACGACGGCCGCCGACGAGCACTACGAGGCGAAGGTCGCGCTGGTCGGTCGCGAGGCGTTCAGCTCGTTCGAGCGCTCGATCATGCTGCAGACGCTGGACCGCCTCTGGCGCGAGCATCTGGCCGCGCTGGACCACCTGCGCCAGGGCATCCATCTGCGCGGCTACGCGCAGAAGAACCCGAAGCAGGAGTACAAGCGCGAGGCGTTCGAGCTGTTCGCGGCGATGCTCGAGGCGATCAAGCAGGAAGTCACGCGGATCGTCATGAACGTGCAGATCCAGTCGCCGGAGCAGCTCGAGGAGGCGGCCGAGCAGATCGAGGAATCGGGCGGCCAACTGGTCGAGCACGTCGAGTTCCGCCATGCCGATTTCTCCGAGACCGGCGCCGCAGTGGCGACGGTGGCTGCCGCCGAGATGGTCGACGGCGCGATGGCGGCGCGTGCGGGCGGCGAGCCGGCGGGCGAGGTGCCGCGCGTCGGGCGCAACGACCCGTGCCCGTGCGGCAGCGGCAAGAAGTACAAGCACTGCCACGGCAAGCTGAGCTGACCCCGGCGGCGGCGCGCGGGGCGGCGTGCGATCCACCTGCCCGGCGCCGTCTTCGTGGCCCGGCGCCATGCCCCTGTCGCACATTCGAGCGCAGCATGACGTGACATGAATCCGCGGCGGCCCGCATCGATGCGGGCCGCCGTTTCGTTCTCATCCATCGATGCCGGCCGCGGCCGGCCTTCTCCTTTCGGCAGGTGCTCCCATGGCTGTCAATTTCCCCTCGATCGATCCCGCGCAACTGCACCCCGTCGCCGGCGTCACGCTCGGCTGGGCGGAAGCCAACATCCGCAAGCCGAACCGCAAGGACGTGCTCGTCATCTCCGTGGAGGAGGGGGCGGCAGTGGCCGGCGTGTTCACCGAGAACCGCTTCTGCGCGGCGCCCGTGATCGTCTGCCGCGAGCATCTGGCGGGCGTGCGCGCCGGCGCGCCGGCGATCCGCGCGCTGGTCGTGAACACCGGCAACGCGAACGCCGGCACCGGCGAGCCGGGGCTAGCCGCGACCCGCGAGACCTGCGCCGAGCTCGCGCGCCTGACCGGCCTCGCGCCGTCGCAGATATTGCCGTTCTCGACCGGCGTGATCCTCGAGCCGCTGCCCGTCGAGCGCCTGAAGGCCGGCCTGCCGGCCGCGCTCGCGAACCGCGCGGCCGCCAACTGGTACGACGCCGCGCAGGCGATCATGACCACCGACACGCTGCCGAAGGCGGCTTCGCGGCAGGTGACGATCGACGGCCACACGGTCACGCTGACCGGCATCAGCAAGGGCGCCGGCATGATCAAGCCGAACATGGCGACCATGCTCGGCTTTCTCGCGTTCGACGCAGCCGTGGCCCAGCCGGTACTCGACCAGCTCGTGAAGGAGGTGGCGAACCGCTCGTTCAACTGCATCACGATCGACGGCGACACCTCGACCAACGACTCGTTCATCCTGATCGCCTCGGGCAAGTCGAGCCTGCCGGCCGTCACGTCCACCGACTCGCCCGCCTACGCGGCGCTGCGCGAGGCCGTGACCGAGGTCGCGCAGACGCTCTCGCAACTGATCGTGCGTGACGGCGAGGGGGCGACGAAGTTCATGACGGTGCAGGTCGAGGGCGGCCGTGACGTCGCCGAATGCCGGCAGATCGCCTATGCGATCGGCCACTCGCCGCTCGTGAAGACTGCGTTCTATGCATCGGACCCGAACCTGGGGCGGATTCTCGCGGCGATCGGCTACGCCGGCGTCGCCGATCTCGAGGTCGGCAAAATCGATCTCTATCTCGACGACGTGCTGGTCGCGAAGGCGGGCGGGCGCAACCCCGACTACCAGGAAGCGGACGGCCAGCGCGTGATGAAGCAAAGCGAGATCACGATCCGCGTGCTGCTCGGCCGCGGCGAGGCGAACGCGACGATCTGGACCTGCGATCTGTCGCACGACTACGTGAGCATCAACGCCGACTACCGCTCGTAAGCCGGCGGCACGCCAAACGGCGGCGCGCCGGCGCCGCCACGATCATCGATTAGCGGATTCCCAGATGGACAAGCTCGAACAGTTTCTCGACCGCGCCGAAGCGCTGATCGGCCGCTTCGAAGCGCTGCTGCCGCCGGCACCGGCCGACATCGACTGGCACGCGGCGAACGCGTTTCGCTGGCGCAAGCGCCAGGGCCGCGGTTATCTGCAGGCGGTGCCGACGGTGTCGCCGATCGCGCTCGCCGATCTCCAGAACATCGATCGCCAGAAGGCGCTGATCGAACAGAACACGCGCCAGTTCGTGCAGAAGCGGCCCGCCAACAACGTGCTGCTGACAGGCGCGCGCGGAACCGGCAAGTCGTCGCTGATCAAGGCCTGCCTGAATGCCTACGCGGCTGAAGGGCTGCGGCTGATCGAGGTGGACAAGGACGACCTGCACGACCTCGGCGACATCGTCGAGCTGATCTCGGCGCGCCCCGAGCGCTTCATCGTGTTCTGCGACGACCTCTCGTTCGAGGAGGGCGAATCGGGCTACAAGGCGCTGAAGGTTGCGCTCGACGGCTCGATCTCGGCGCAGTCGGACAATGTGCTGATCTACGCGACCTCGAACCGCCGGCACCTGTTGCCCGAATACATGAGCGACAACGAGTCGTACAAGCACCTGCCGGACGGCGAAATCCATCCGGGCGAGGTGGTCGAGGAAAAGATCTCGCTGTCCGAGCGCTTCGGGCTGTGGGTCAGCTTCTATCCGTTCAAGCAGGACGACTACCTGACGATCGTTGCACACTGGCTGCGCCATTTCGGCTGCGACGAGGCGCAGATCGAGGCGGCGCGCGGCGACGCGCTGGTCTGGGCGCTCGAACGCGGCTCGCGCTCGGGACGCGTGGCGTGGCAATTCGCGCGCGATCGCGCCGGCCGCGGGGAGCCGGCATGAGCGCGGCCGCCGACACCGCCGCGGGCGGCGCCGCGCCGCGCAAGGTCACCGAGGTCGCGGTCGGCGTGCTGGTGCGGCCCGACGGCCGTTACCTGCTCGCGCAGCGGCCGGCCGGCAAGCCCTACGAGGGGTATTGGGAATTCCCGGGCGGCAAGCTCGAGGCGGGCGAGAGCGTCGAGGCGGCGCTCGCGCGCGAACTGCACGAGGAGCTCGGGATCTCGGTCACGGCCTGCCGGCGCTGGCATACGCTCGAGCACGACTACCCGCACGCCTACGTGCGGCTGTTCTTCTGCAAGGTCACGGACTGGGACGGCGAGCCGCATAGCCGTGAAGGGCAGGCGCTCGCCTGGCAGGCGCTGCCGGTCGACGTCGCGCCGCTCTTGCCTGCGGCGCTGCCCGTGCTCGAACTGCTTGCGCGCGAGGCGCAGGCGCGCTGAGCGGGTTTGTCCGGGAGCCGGCCCGGCCCGCGGGCCGTCCGCCGGCTCGGAGCGGGCGTTAGTCGTCGCGGCCCGAGCGGCCGTCCGGCTGGCCATTCGCGGCATCGTCGGACGGCTCGTCGTCGGTGCCGCCGATCCGGTAGCGCTCGGCGGCCCAGGCGCCGAGGTCCATCTGCTTGCAGCGGGCCGAGCAGAACGGTCGGAACGGGCTTTCCGGCGTCCAGGGCACGTCCTTCGCGCAAGCCGGGCATTTGACGACGAGAGTCACGGCGATATCAGAGGTTACAGAGCGTCAGCTGGAACGGCACATCGATGTCGACCGCGCGGGGCCGCACGTCGCCGTCCTGGGCGGTGAAGCGCACCCACAGCATGTACTTGTTGGCGCTCGCTTCGGG